>JAJDNC010000139.1 GCA_022340865.1 Gemmatimonadota bacterium | reverse complement strand
GCACTCGTCGCGTTCACCGCTTGTCAACTCATCACGGGCCCCACGAACAAACACATGGGCATCGTCGAATGGGCTGCGAGCGCGAATGCAACATCGTCCATGGGCGACGCCGTTCCCGCTCGGGATATGCCTTGGGATTCGGTGCTCTTGGGTGACCCGGTCCTGGAAGTGCCGGACACGGTCGACGCCGGCGTCCCCTTCGACGTCGTGGTTCGTACGTATGGGCCGACTACCTGTTGGAAGGCTGCCGGCGGGGATGTCGCCAGAACGGACTCAACGCTGCGCCTCGTCCCCTACGACATCGACGAGGAAGCGACTCGGGACAGATTGTGCGGCAACGCGGTTATCCGCCTTCCCCGGACGTTTTCAGCTTCCTTCCCACGGGCGGGCACTGCAACGGTTCGAGTCACCGGGAGGAAGGTCATCGGGAGCGCCGGTTCGTCGATGGACAACTACGCCGTGACTTTGGAAGCCACGGTCGTGGTGCGGTAGAAATGAAGCTCACAACTCAACCCACCCCAACCCGCCCGATCCCGAGCCCGACTTCCAGTTCGACCAGTCTCCGCCCGGCGACTTCGACCACTGAGGACTCATGGTGAAGCCCGCGGGCACGGGGGTGGGCGTCATCTCCGCCGCCCGCCCACCCCCATGCGCCGGGTCGTTACTTCGACGACGGCGGCAGCAGCACCGTGTCGATGACGTGGATCACGCCGTTGGAGGCGGCCACGTCGGCGGTGGTCACCTGCGCGCCGTTCACGTACACCTTACCGTCGCGGACCTGGATGTCGAGCGCCTGGCCCTCGAGGGTGTTCGGCTCGGCCCCGCCGGCCTTGATCACGTCCTCGGCCATCACCTTGCCCGGCACGACGTGGTAGGTGAGAATCGCGGCCAGCTTCTTCGGGTCCTTCAGTAGCGCGTCGACGGTGCCGGCGGGCAGCTTCGCGAACGCGGCGTCCGTGGGAGCGAACACCGTAAACGGGCCCTTCCCCTGCAGCGCGCCGACGAGGTCGGCGGCCTTCAGCGCGGTGACGAGCGTCTTGAACGTGCCCGCCTCGACGGCGACGTCGACGATGGTCTTGGCGCTGGTCGTCTCCGCGGCTTTGGACGCGGCCATCTGCGCTCCGGCGGGGGTCGTGGTCATCAGGCCCGCGGCCATCAACAGAAGCGCCTGCTTGGTGCCGATCATCTGCGTATCCTCCGGTGGCTTGTCCAGGTGTTGTCCATCTTCGGACAGGGAATGATCGGGCATATTCCAGGGAATGTCAAGCCTGTGTCCAGGTATGTAGCTTGACAACAGTTGGACGACCCCTACTATTGGCGCATGCCAGACAGAGCCCCCACCCCTGGGACCGACACGGCCGCCCTGCACCCGATCTCCGTCGTGGCCGAGCGCACCGGCCTGTCGAGGGACGTGATCCGGGTCTGGGAGCGCCGCTACGGCGCCGTGGAGCCCAAGCGCTCCGCCGGCGGCCAGCGTCTCTACTCCGACGAGCACATCGACCGGTTCCGCCTCCTCGCCGCCGCCACCCGCCACGGGCGCAACATCAGCCTGGTGGCGGGGCTGGCCACGGAGGAGCTCGCGCGCCTCGTGGCGGAGGACGACGCGGCGCGCCCGACCGACTCACCCGTGGACGGGGCAGCCGCCCATAGGGAGACCGCCGACGTCGCGCTGGCCCTCGTCAGGACGCTGGACGCGTCGGGGCTGGACCGGGCGCTGCGGCGCGCCGTGGCACGCCACGGCGTGTCGGCGTTCCTCGAGGACATCGCGCCGAGCATCATGCACCGTGTCGGGGACGAGTGGCACGCCCGGCGGTTCACCATCGCCCACGAGCACCTCGCTACCGCGGAGGTCCTCGCCGTCGTCTTCGAGGCCATGAGGGCGGTCCCGGAGACGCCGGCCGCCCCCCGGCTCCTGGTGGCAACGCCTTCCGGAGAGCGCCACGGCGTCGGCGCCGCCCTTGCGGCCGCCGCGGCGGCTCTGGACGGATGGAACGTCTCCTATCTCGGCGTGGACGTGCCCCTCGCCGACATCGTCGCGGCCGCCACCGCCACGGACGCAGGCGCGGTCGCGGTCAGCGTGGTACACACCGGGGATCCTGAGGAGCTCGCCGCCCAGCTGCGTGCCCTGCGCTCCGGTCTGCCGGCCGGCGTGCCTCTCCTCGTCGGGGGCGCGGCGGCCATGGGGCTGAACGGTCTGAGCGCACACCCGGGCATCACCGTTTGTGGGAGCATCGCCGAGATGCGCTCGGTGCTGGCGCGCGTGTGGGTGGTCGCATGACGCTGCTCGTCCTCGCCTGCTTCAGCGCGTCCCTCGCGGCGCTGGCCCTCATGTGGGTCCGGCAGCTCCGCACGCAGGACGCCACCAGCGTCGACGTGGCGTGGTCGTTCTCCCTCACCGGCATGGCTATCGCTTACGGCCTGTTCGCCGAAGGGGATCCGGCGCGGCGCGCCCTGGTGGCCACGCTGGGTGCGGTCTGGAGCGCGCGCCTCGGCTGGTACCTCTACGCCACCCGCGTGCGGGCTGCCCGTGGAGAGGACGGCCGCTACCGGGCACTGCGCTCCGGGTGGGGTCCGCACGCCCCGCGGCACTTCCTGGGGGTGTACGTCGCGCAGTCGGTAGCCGCGACGCTCTTCTCCCTTCCCCTCCTCTTCGCCATGCGTGGGGGTCCCCTGGACCTGTGGGCCGTCGCGGGGACGGCGGTCTGGATGGTGGCGGTGGCGGGGGAGACCGCGGCCGACCGCCAACTCGCCGCTTTCCGCACCCGGCCGTCGAACCGTGGAGAGGTGTGCCGGGACGGGCTCTGGCGGTGGTCACGCCACCCGAACTACTTCTTCGAGTGGCTCCACTGGTGGGCGTACGTGCTCATCGGACACGGGACGCCCGTGACCTTTGTCGGCCCCGTCGTGATGCTCGCGCTGCTCCTCAAGGGCACGGGCATTCCCCACACCGAGCGGCAGGCCCTACGCTCCCGGGGCGAGAAGTACCGGGAGTACATGCGCGTCACCAGCGCGTTCATCCCCTGGCCGCCCTCACGCTGACCCACAGGACCCGTGACCCATGACTGCTTTCCTGAAGGCCTACGGCACCGTCGGTGCCACCATGTTCGCCGTGGATCTCGTCTGGCTCGGCGTGGTCGCGAAGAGCTTCTACGCCCGCCACCTGGGCGACCTGCTCCGGCCCCAGGTCCGGTGGGGTCCCGCCGTGCTCTTCTACCTGCTCTACGTGGCGGCCGTGGTGGTGTTCGTCGTCCTGCCCGCGGCCGAGCGGCAATCCCTCGCGAGGGCGGTGGCGCTGGGCGCCTTTTTCGGCCTCGCCGCCTACGCCACCTACGACCTCACCAGCCTGGCAATGATCCGGGATTTTCCCATGACGGTCGTCGTAGTGGACCTGGCGTGGGGGATGGTGCTCACGGCGTTCGTTTCCAGCGCGGGGTACCTGGTGACGAAGTGAGGGCACCTGTAGACGGCATTCTCCACCAAGCCGCGCCTGCTGCATCCTGAACGGGCGTACCACTCCCGGCGACCGAGCGCGCGAGTCGAGCGGACGTCACGATTTCTCTCTCTCAAGGCCGGGCACGGCCTGGGCAAGGCGTTCCGGCCTGGTGGAATGACGAGCTCTCCGGTGCGGGGCGTCAACCGCAACGTGCAGCTTCTTCCAAGCCCTGTTCTTCGGCGGCCTCCGCAGATGGCCAACTACGACGGGCCCGGGTCGCGCGACCCGGGCCCGCCCTCATGCGGGAAGCCTCGTTTCCGAGGGACTCAGCTCCCTCCGTCCTCTTCCTCCGTCATTCCCCGCCCGTTCGTCGGCTCGCTGCCGGGCACCTCCTTGGCCGCGACCTCCACCGGCTTCATCCCGGCGGCCTCCAGCACGCCATTCACCTTGTCGACGCCCTTCATGGCCTCCCTCATCCGACCCAGCTGGATGTCGATGAGCTTGCTCAGCAGGTCGTACACCTCGTACGACTGCTGGGTGGGGCGGCCCTCGGCGCTGGACACCACTCCCATGAGCGCGCCGATGCGGTTGTTCAGGCGGATGGGGTAGTTGAGGGGATCCTCGCTGGCGTGGCTCTTGGACTGGTACAGCGAGTCCGAGACGTCCTGCAGCGTGGCCCGCAGCGGCTTCGCCGCCTTGTCGAAGGCCGACTTCTGCTTCTTCGGGATGCTCTTCCCATCCTGGTCGAGCTGGTAGAACACGTAGCGGATGGTCTTCACCGCGTCGTTGGCCGCGGAGAACTCGTCGCGAATCTTCATCTCGAGCGCGAACTTCGCGTCGTAGTCCGCCTGCGTCGCGCCCTTGATGCGCGGATCGGGGAGCAGCTTGAAGTCCTGCGTGCTCACGGCATTCCCATCCACGGTGAGCCGCACCTGGTACGTTCCGGGAGGCGCCATGGGCCCGGTGGTGCCGGCGGCCCACAGGACCATGCCGTTGAAGCCGTGGGCGTCCGGATAACGCATGTTCCAGCCGGTGAACGTGTTCACGCCGGCCTTGTTCTCCGGCCGCGACGCGCCGCCGAAGCCGCCGAAGCGGCCACTACGCCCACCGCGCCGTTCGGGCTCCGGTTGGATCTTGGTGTCGGTGGAGTAGGTGTGGATCACCTTGCCCGCCGCGTCCATGAACTCCAGGGTCACGGTCTTGACCGGAGCCTTGAGCCAGTACTGCACCACGAGGCCGCTGGGCGGGTTCTCACCCGTGGGATGCACGGCCGTCGTCGGCGAGCCACCCCGTCCGCCGCCCCGGCCGAAGCCGCCGAAGAAGCCGCCGCGCCCGGCGGAGAGGACGTGGTCGTCGGGCCTGAACAGGTGCGCGTCGCTGGACAGCACGTTCTGGGACATCTGCTCCAGGGACGAGACGTTGTCCAGGATGTAGAACGCGCGTCCGTGGGTGGCGGCCACGATGTCGCCGTCCTTGAACACGAGGTCACGCACCGGCACCAGGGGCAGGTTCAGCGCCAGCGACTGCCAGGACTCGCCGTCGTTGGGCGAGAAGTACACCGAGCGCTCGGTACCCGCCACCAGCAGCCCGGCCTTGTCCGGATCCTCACGCAGCACGCGGGTCGGCTGGTCGTCCGGCAGGTTCGACTGGATCTGCTCCCAGTGCTGGCCGAAGTCCTCGGTCTTCCACAGATAGGGGTGGTTGTCGTCCAGCTTGATGCGGTTGGCAGCCACGTACGCCACGCCGTCCTGGAAGTGGCCCAGGTCGATGCTGGAGATCTTCGTGAACTTCTCCAGCCCCTTGGGCGTCACGTCGGTCCAGGTACCGCCGTCGTCCCGCGTCAGGTAGATCTTGCCGTCGTCGGAGCCGGTCCACAGCTCGCCGGCGGCGAGGGGGGACTCGGCGATGACGAAGACGGTGCCGTAGTACTCCACCGACGTCTGGTCCTTGGTGAGGGGACCGCCGGCATCGCCCAGCGTCGCCGGATCGTCGTACGTGAGGTCCGGCGAGATCACCTTCCAACTGTGCCCCAGGTCGGTGGACTTGAACACGACCTGCGCGCCCGCGTACACGACGTTGGGATCGTGCGCGGAGGTGATGATGGGGAACGTCCACTGGAACCGGTACTTCAGGTCCTTGGCGGGGTGGCCCATGGGGTTGTCGGGCCAGGGATTCACGTTCTCGGTGATCCCCGTGCGCATGTTCTTCCGGGTGAGCTCGTTGCCGTAGCTGCCGGCGTAGATGACCCACGGCTCGTCCACCCGGGGAGCGATCCACCCCGACTCGCCGCCGCCGGCCGACTCCCAGTTCGACATGTCGAGGTTGCCGCGGTTGTCACCGCACAGCGTCCCCGAGTCCTGCTGCGCGCCGCACACCTTGTACGGGAAGTCGTTGGTCGTGATGACGTGGTAGAATTGCCCCGTGGCGTAGTCCTCCTCCGTCCACGTCCGGCCCCCGTCGGTGGTCACCCGGGCGCCGCCGTCGTCGGTCTCGATCATGCGCTTGGGGTCGTTGGGCGCGATCCACAGGTGGTGCGAGTCGCCGTGGCCGCCGCGGATCGGGCGGAACGTCTTGCCGCCGTCCGTGGACTTCAGGAACGAGACGTTGTTGATGTAGACCGTCTGCGTGTCCTGGGGATCGGCGTTGATCTTCATGTAGTACCAGGCGCGCTGCTTGATCTCGTTCTCGCCGTTGACGAAGCGCCAGGTGGCGCCGGCGTCGCTGGACTTGTACAGCCCGCCTTTCTTCGCCTCGATGAGCGCCCACACGATGTTCGGGTTGGCCGGCGACACCGCGAGGCCGCTGTTGCCCCAGATCCCCTTGGGCAGGCCGGGATTGTCCTTGAGCTGCTTCCAGTGCTCGCCGCCGTCGGTAGTCTTGTAGAGCGTGCTCCCGTCACCGCCGGACGAGAACGTCCAGGGCAGGCGGTACGCCTGCCAGAAGCTGGCGTAGAGCGTGTTCGGGTCCTTGGGATCCATGACCAGGTCCGCGACCCCGGTGGAGTCGTTCCGGAAGAGGATCTTCTTCCACGTCGCGCCGCCGTCGGTGGACTTGAAGACGCCCCGCTCCGGGTTGGGCGCGAAGAAGTGGCCGAAGGCGCCCACGTACACGATGTCGGGGTTCGTGGGATCCACGATCACCTTCTCGATCTGGCGCGTGTCGCGGAGCCCCATGTACTTCCACGTCTTGCCGGCGTCGGTGCTCTTCCACACGCCGTCACCGTAGGAGACGTTGCCGCGCATGGGATACTCGCCCCCGCCCACGTAGACGATGTCGGGGTTCGAGGGGGCCACCGCGACGGCGCCGATGGTGCCGCCGAAGTATCCGTCCGTGGTGGGGGCCCAGCTCTCGCCGCCGTCCTCCGTCTTGAAGACCCCTCCCCCCGTGGTGCCCATGTAGTATTCCTTGGGATGCGCCACCGACCCCACCGCCGCCACGGACCGCCCGCCGCGGAAGGGCCCGATCTCCCGCCACTTCAGCCCGGTGAAGGCCAGGCTGTCGAAGGGGGCGGCGGCGCCGCCCATGGCCTCCGAGCCGGGCTGTCCGCCACTCTGCGCCGACGACGCGGCGGGGAGGGCGACGAGCAGCGCGGCGAGGGCCATCGCGTAACGGGAACCTTTCTCGATCACTTCTACCTCCTGCATGCCGAGGCGACAGAACAGCCATTTGAGGGGGACCAAGATGGGGGGGGGCTCCCGGATCTGGAAAGTGACGGCCGGCGCCGCCCCATGGTGCCCGCCCCGCGGGCGTGTCGGTTGCGCGAGCGCGGTGGGCATCGCGATGTTGCGGCGGCCCTCCGCCTTCCAGGAATGTGATATGCTGCGATCCCCACGCGTCGCCCTCGCCCTCACCGTCTTGCTCTCGCTGGCGGGGACCGCCCCCCTCTCCGCCCAGAGCCACGGATCCCAGCCCCCTGCGCCGGCCGCCGCGCCACAGCCGGCCCAGACCCTCGTGAACACGGCCGTGGCCACGGCCGAGGCGCAGCGCAAGAACGTGCTGGTGTACTTCAGCGCGTCCTGGTGCGGGTGGTGCCACCGGTTCGCCACGTTCCTGGCCAGCCCCGACGCCGGCAAGCTCATGCACGACAACTTCGTCATCGTCCGGCTCGATGCACTGGAGAGCAAAGACAAGGCGGCCCAGGAGAACCCCGGAGCCGACGACCTGCTCAAGAAGATGTCCGGCGGCGTCCCCACGGGGATACCCTTCTACTTCGTCCTGGACGGCTCGGGCAAGAAGATCGGCGACTCCCTCATCATGCCGGGACACGGCAACGTGGGGCACCCGGCGGAGCCCGACGAAGTGGTGGCGTTCGTGAAGCAGCTCGAGACCATCGCGCCCAGGATGACGCCGGCTCAGCGCAAGGAGATCGGCGCGTACCTGGACGAGATGGCCGGCAGGAAGGGTTAGCCGCGGGGCCCACCCCGACAGGGCGCGGCGGGCCCCCCGACTCTCAGCCTCCCCCGCCCCGCCGCCTGTCCGGCGTGTACGGGGCGCCCGCCGCCTCCAGCCGCGCTTCCAGCGCCCGCAGGTCGCTCATGAGGGCGTCGATGCGCGGCACCAGCTCCTGGAACTCGTGCTCGGCGTCGCGCAGCTCCTCGTGCTGCTGGCCTCCCGGTGCCTGGGTGGTGGTGTACGACGCGCCGATGACGAAGCCGATGCGGTCCAGGATCGAGGGCGGCGTCTCGAACTGGCGGCGGGCCACGCTGCGGTCCCCCGTCAGCGGAATGCGCAGCTCGGCCACGCGTCGCTGGAGCGAGCGCGCCCGGGCCAGCACCGAGTCCGGGAGCGAGGGCGTGCGCCGGATGGCCACGGTGATGTAGCGAAGCCTGTTCGACGCCTCGTTCAGGCGGGCGTTGGCGTCCAGGATGTCGCGCTGCGCGGCGCCGGCCTCACGCTGGAAGGCCAGCAGCGCCGCCCGGTCCTTCGCGGTCAGCTCCGCGTTGTTCAGCCCCACCACGTGGAACGACACCGGGCCGGTGAGCTCCGACGGCACGCCGTCCACTACCTCGGACATGGACACCGTGTACGTGCCGGGGGCCACCATGGGCCCGACGTCGGGGCTCGCGAAGGGGTTGGGCGGTCCCGGAGGGCTCAGGTCCACCGGCACGGTGGTGGGATAGCGCAGGTCCCACGAGACCCGGTGGATCCCCTTGGACGGCGAGGTGCGGATGCGGCGCACCACGCTGTCGGCCTCGTCGCGGATGGTGAAGAGCAGATAGGGTGCCTGCTCCTGGTCCTCGGCGCGCATCTCGGCGAAGGACGGGTAGGGCACGGGCTCTCCCGCCGCCACGTCCTTCTTCTCC
>JAJDNC010000019.1 GCA_022340865.1 Gemmatimonadota bacterium | reverse complement strand
CCGGTACTTCAGCCTGTCGAAGGCGGGGATCTGCGCCGGCACCGAGACGGCGGCGGCCGGTGAGGGCGGCTTCCGCTGGGCCGCTACCGCGGCGGGAAAGGGGAAGAGGGAAGCGCAGAAGAGGGGAAAAGAGAGGATCGGCAGCGGCCCCACGACGACGCGACGTCGAGGGCGGATGTCCGGTGTGTCCGCCATGGGAAGGCCTCGGCTTCGGGTGTCGCCCACCGGGCGGCGGGCGCGGAAATATGGGGAGGGATCTGCGTCATGCGCCACGACGCGCTACGTCGCATGACGTACTTCCCGTGGATGGTGCCGGCGCGAGAATGAAGGGGTATGAAGAGGCATCGGACCGGAGGAGGACCGGCATGCGCTCCCTCGCCTGCGGCATCGTGGCAGCCACCCTGCTCTCCGTCTTCGCCGTACCCGTCTCCTCCCAGGTTCCCCCCGCCGATACGGCCACGGTCCAGGAGATCCAGAGGGAGCACGCGACCTTCCCCATCGTGAACTTCGTGTACACCTGGTAGCCTCCCGGCCCCCCTGTTCGAGGACCGGGATCACGGCGTCACGTTGGTCCTCCGAGCGGCCTCGGCCGGTCCGTCGTACCCTCCCCGAGGAGGACGGCGGTCTTCAGGCCCCGCCGGCCAGACTCCGGCTCCGCTCCATGGACTGCAGCGCCATGAACTGCTCGCCGAACTTGTCCAGGTGCTCGAGCTGGGTCCCGAATGCGTCGGCGTGGCCCTCCTCGTCGCCCACCAGCTCCTCGAAGATCTTCTTCGACGCGGCGTCGGCGTTGGTGCTGCACTGGTTGGCGTACTTGTTGTAGTCCTTCACGGCGGCGAGCTCCATCTCCATGGCCTTCTCGAGCATGCCGCGCACGTCGTGGATGTCCGCCACCTCGTGGGAGGCCTTCATCTTCACCTTGCCGCCGAGGAAGAGGATCCGCTCGGCGAACTCCTCCACGTGCCTCATCTCGGCCATGGCGGTGTTCTTGAAGAGTTCCGCCAGCAAGTCGTAGCCCTGATCATCACAGTGGAAGTGGAAGTACAGGTACTGGTGCACCGCCCACATCTCGTCGGCGAGGCCCTTGTTGAGCAGCGCGATGCTCTTCTCGTGCATCGTTCGGTTCTCCTCTCGTGATGATGTCTCAGTCGTATGTGCGGCGGATCTCGGCGGTGGCCATGAGGGAAGGGGCCGCCTCGAGCACGGGCAGCGAATCCAGTCCCTGGTGCACGCGGCGGTACTTCTCGGGGATCGGGTGCGTGCCCACTACGACGGGCACGCCGTAGCGCTCCTCGATGAACGTCTTGAAGTAGGTCAGGTGGGGACAGGGAGGGTATCCGACCACCATGCCCGTGGCCAGATGGATGGCCTGGGCGCCGTTCTTGATCATCTCCTCCGGCACGTATTCGATGTTTCCGCCGGGGCAGCCGTCGCAGGTGGAGTACCCCACGAGCTCGAGAGGTTCATCCTTCGGATACCGGTCGAACGCACCGGCGCGCTCGCGCATGGAGCGCAGGCATTTGCCACCTCCGCAGGTCCGGTAACGATCACAGATGATGATGCCGATCCGCATGATGTCCGCTCCCGGGCGAGGCCTCGGCTCCGACCGCCGATGCCTCAGCCCTGAAGATGGTGATGGTGGTGGTGCTGCCCGCCGTGGGCGTGGCCGCCGCACGCTTCCTCGGAGTCGAGGGGCAGGAGCAGCTCCGCTCGGGCCTGGGCCGCGACGTCCCGGAGGGTGTCACCGTCGGCGACGTACACGGGAATCCCCGCCTGACTGAGGCGGGCCAGGGCGTTGCGTCCCATGCCTCGCACCACCACCGCGTCGAGCTCCACGCCCATGAGGGAGCCCACCGGGTTGCAGTGTCCGTGCTCGTGGTGCTGATGCCCGTTGCGGACGACCTCCACGAGGTCGGAGTCGGTGTCTACGATGCTGAAATAGGGGGCGCTGCCGAAGTGCGGATAGACCACCGCATCGATCCCTTCGTCAGTCGCCGTGGGAACGCATATGCGCATCTTCCTCTCCTTTCCGTATGTGCAGGGCCCCGTTGGCCACGAGGCAGCCTACCACCTTGGCCCGGGCGCTCTTGAGGAGCCTCTGTACCGTGCCGCGGGATACTCCCATGCGCGCGCCCGCCTGCTCCTGGTCCAGACCCTCCAGGTCGCACAGCCTCATGGCTTCGAGCTCGCTGAGACCGAGCTCGGTGACCTCCAGCTCGGTCATGGGGATGCTCCGGGGCTTGAAGACCGGATCGCCGGCGAAGGCATGGCAGGCGCGACGTTTCCGCGGACGGGGCAAGATCTCCTCCGGTTTTGTGCTTATGCACAAAATAACGCGCCCGGCGATTCCAGCCAAGCGGGCCGGGTTCCGACCCGCGGGCTTCGCGCACGGCCATGTGGGATCATGCGCGCGGCGGGCCTTGACGTGAAGACGAGCACAATGACCCGTGGCCTCGACGACTCCTCCAGGACTACGACGCCGTCTCTGGAAAACTACGGGCGTAGGTAATTCAAAGACTACGTATGGCGGCGAAGATTACGGGAATTGTTCGGAGGGAAATACCTGACAGCCATTTCAGGTTTTATCCCTATTCGAGACCAAAGTCTCGGGTCCTATGATGACACATCAATGCGGGCGTTCGGGCCAGCCGTCTGCCATCCCACAAACGGCCGACCTTACGCGACCGTGGCTGCTGCCGAATCCAGCCGCGGCCCCGATAGAAGGTGATGGACTCCAACACCTCTCCGGGAGGCGTCCGCATGTTTTTTCCGTCGTCCTATCCGTGGACGGAGAACGAGACCCTCGGTGAGCACCTTGAACGGCGCGGCGTAAGCCGGCGTGCGTTCCTCAAATACTGTGGTGAGCTGGCGGTCGTCCTGGGGGTGAGCCAAGCGCTGACCCCGCAGATCGCCGAAGCCCTGCAGAAGGTGCGCCGACCGTCGGTAATCTGGCTCCAGCTCCAGGAGTGCACCGGGTGCGTCGAGAGCACGCTCCGCACCTCCGACCCCACCATCGGGGACCTCCTCCTCGACCTCATCTCCCTGGACTTCAACGACACCCTCATGGCCGCCGCAGGCGACGCCGCGGAGGGTGCGATGCAGACCGCCATGAAGGAGAACGCAGGGAAGTACATCCTCATCGTCACGGGTTCCGTCCCACTGGCCGCGGACGGGATGTACCTGACCATGGGCGGCCGGCGCGGCCGCGACGTCCTCGAGGAAGCCGCCGCCAACGCCGGGGCGGTCCTGGCCGTCGGGGCCTGCGCACACTTCGGCTCCGTGCAGTCGGCCAAGCCCAATCCCACGGGCGCCGTCGGCGTTGCGGACATCGTCAAGGACAAGCCGGTGGTGACCATCGCCGGATGCCCGCCCATCGCCGACACGATCACGGCCACCGTGGTGCACTACCTCACCTTCAATCGGCTCCCCGAGACCGACGGTGAAGGTCGCCCGCTGTTCGCCTACGGCAAACGTATCCACGACCAGTGCTCACGCCGTGCCCATTTCGACGCGGGTCAGTACGTGGAGGCCTTCGACGACGAAGGCGCGCGCAACGGGTGGTGCCTGTACGAGATGGGGTGCAAGGGGCCGGAGACCTTCTCGCCGTGCCCGATCTTCCAATGGAACAGCCACACGAGCTGGCCCATCGGCTCCGGACACCCGTGCCTGGGGTGCACCGAGCGGAACTTCTGGGACACCATGACCCCCTTCTACAACCGACTCCCGGCCGTGGCGGGCTTCGGCGTGGAGAGGAACGCGGATCACATCGGTCTCGCCCTGGCGGGGGCGGCCGTGGCCGGAGTGGCCGCACACGCCATTGCCACCGGGATCCACCGTTCCAAGGAAGGCCATACGCCGCATGAACCGGCGGTGGACCTGCCCGTCGTGGAGACACCCGCCGAGAAGTCGAAGGAGGAGCGCCATGACTAAGGTCGTCGTGGACCCCATCACCCGCATCGAGGGTCACCTCCGCATCGAGGTGGAAGCCGACGGCGGGCGCATCAAGAACGCGTGGGCGTCGTCGACCCAGTTCCGGGGCATCGAGATCATTCTGGAAGGTCGGGACCCGCGAGACGCGTGGGCCTTCACCCAGCGTATCTGCGGCGTCTGCACCACGGTGCACGCCCTCGCATCGTGCAGGGCCGTGGAGGACGCCCTGGGCATCGACGTACCACCCGCCGGCGGCCTCATCCGCACGCTGGTCCACGGCATGCAGACCGTGCAAGACCACGTGATCCACTTCTACCATCTGCACGCGCTCGACTGGGTCGACGTGGTGAGCGCGCTGAAGGCCGACCCCGGCGCCACGGCGAATCTGGCCGCCAGCCTGTCGCCCTGGCCCAACAACTCGAAGACGTACTTCACCGAGGTCCAGAATCGGCTCAAGAGCTTCGTCGACTCGGGACAGCTCGGCATCTTCGCCAACGGGTACTGGGGACACCCCGCGTACAAGCTTCCGCCGGAAGCCAACCTCATGGCGGTGGCCCACTACCTGGAGGCGCTGGACTGGCAGCGGGACGTCATCCGGCTGCACACGATCTTCGCCGGCAAGAACCCGCACCCGAACTTCCTGGTGGGAGGGATGGCGTCGGCCATCAACCTCGACGGCACCGCCACCATCAACGCCGAGAGCCTCAGCAAGATCCGGGACATGATCACCCGGGCCCGCCTGTTCGTCGAGCAGGTGTACTGGCCCGATCTCCTGGCCGTGGCCTCGTTCTACAAGGATTGGGCCAAGATCGGCGGGGGGGTCCCCAACTACCTCGCCGTGGGAGAGTACCCCGAGAACGGCAATTGGCGGGACGCCGAGTCGATGTACCTGCCCAGCGGGGTGATCTTCGACAACGACCTCTCCACGGTCGTCCCGTACGACCAGGAGAAGGTCAAGGAGTACATCAACGCCTCCTGGTACGACTACAAGGAGGGCGACAAGGTCGCGCTCCACCCGTCGGTGGGTGAGACCATTCCCCACTACACGGGACCCGAGCCGCCGTGGACCTACCTGCAGGGCGAGGAGAAGTACACCTGGATGAAGGCCCCGCGGTACGACGACAAGCCCATGGAGGTGGGTCCGCTGGCGCGGATGCTGGTGGCGTACGCGTCGGGCCACGCGGACACGAAGGAGGTCGTGGGAGAGGCGCTGGGTCGACTGCAGGTGGGTCCCGCCGCACTCTTCTCCACCCTGGGGCGCACCGCCGCCCGGGGCGCCGAGACGCTCCTGCTGGCGCGTCGCCTGGAGACGTGGTACGACGCGCTGGTGACCCGCATCAAGTCCGGCGACACCGCGACCTTCAGCCAGAAGCGTTGGAGCCCGGACACCTGGCCGGCCTCGGCTGAAGGCTACGGCTTTCTCGGGGCGGCCCGCGGCGCTCTCGGTCACTGGGTGAAGATCCAGGACGGAAAGATCGTGCACTACCAGTGTGTGGTCCCGAGCACCTGGAACTGCTCACCGAGAGACGTGCACGGAGCTACCGGGCCCTACGAGGCGGCCCTCATGGACAACCATCCGCTGGCGGATCCCAAGCGCCCTCTCGAGATCCTCCGCACCATCCACTCCTTCGATCCGTGCATGGCGTGCGGCGTCCACGTGCTGGACGCGCAGGGCCGCGAGGTCACGCAGGTGAGGGTGAAAGGATGACTCCTCACGCCAAGTCAGCCGAGGATTCCTTCAGGGCAGGAGCGCCGGTCCAGTACAGGCGGATCTACCTGTGGCACTGGGCGGTCCGCGCCATGCACTGGGTCTCCGTGCTCTGCATCCTCACGCTGATCGTGACGGGCACGTACATCGCGCACCCGTACTTCACGACCAGCGGTGAGGCCAGCGCCCACTACCTCATGGGCGACGTTCGCTTCGTGCACTTCACGGCGGCGGGCCTGCTCGTGGCCACCGCCATGCTGCGCGTCTACTGGCTCTTCATCGGAAACCGGTTCGAGCGCTGGAGCGCCCTCCTCCCCTACGGGAAGGAGGACTGGAAGAACATGTGGCTGGTGATCAAGAGGTACCTGTTCATCCAGCCATGGCGGGCACCCCACTACCTGGGCCACAACCCCCTGGAGCAGGCCACGGACTCGTTCATGTACCTGGTGGCCATCGTCCAGATCCTCACAGGGTTCTACATGTTCGGCCTGGCTACGCCGGGCGGCTTCTTCTTCACGACGTTCGGCTGGGTGGGGGCCCTCTTCGGTGGCGCACAGAGCGTGCGTTTCTGGCACCATCTCCTCATGTGGCCGTGGATGGTCTTCATCCCGGTGCACGTGTACATGACCGTGCGCGCCGACGTGGTGCACCAGGAGAGCCGTATCTCGTCGATGGTGGGCGGCGGCCGGTACGCCCGTGCCGACGTCGAGTTCATCGACGATTGATGTGATGACGGGCCCGAGCACGGTGGTGATCGGCGCCGGAAGCCCGCTCATGGGCGACGACGGCGTGGGCGTGGCGGCGGTGGAGCTGTTGCGCCGCGCCGTCGGCACCGTGGACGGCGTGTCCATGGTGGACGGGGGCACGTGGGGGATGCAGCTCCTTCCGGACATCGAGGATGCCGAGCGCCTCCTCGTGCTGGACGCCATCCGCGACGGTCGGGAGCCGGGTACCGTGGTGAGGTTGGAGAAGGACGACCTGCCGCGACTCCTCCATCAGAAGATGTCCCCCCACCAGATCGATCTGCAGGAGGTCTTCGCCCTGGCGGAGCTTCGGGGGAGGTTCCCGTCCGTGGCCGTGGCTCTGGGGGTGGAGCCCGAAGTGGTGGAGCTGCGGGACGGACTGTCGCCTGCGGTGGCACGGGCCCTTCCCGAGCTGCTCGATGCGGCGCTCCTCCAGCTCAGGGCCTGGGGCCACGACGTGGGTCAGCCAGGATGGGAGGCTCTCCTTGCATGAGATGAGCCTGGCCCTGGAGATCTGCCGCATCACGGAGGAGCAGGTCGGACGTGAGACCCTTCCCCGGGTCCGCGAGGTTGGCCTGCTGGTGGGTGAGGACTCGGGGGTGGAGCCCGAGAACCTGGAGTTCTGCCTGCAGGCCCTCCTGGATCACCCCCCCTTCGAAGGCGCCCGGGTGGCGATGTCGTTGGACCCGGGCGACGACCTGCGTGTCACCTATCTGGAGGTGGACGATGGCGGTTCGACGCATTGAGGTCCGCGAGCGCGTCATGGCGAAGAACGACGAGCTGGCGGCCGACATCCGCCGCCGTCTCGGGACCCACGGTGTCACATCGCTGAACCTGGTATCGTCGCCGGGCTCCGGGAAGACGACACTTCTGGAGCGCACGCTGCAGGAGTTGGGTCCGGAGCTGAGGATGGCCGTCGTGACCGGCGACGTGCAGACGGAGAACGACGCCGACCGCCTGGCTCGATGGACGGAGCGTCTGGTCCACGCCGTGGTCACCGGGGGCGCCTGCCATCTGGATGCGCGCCAGGTGGGGACGGCACTGCACGAGCTGGAGCTCGCCGACCTCGACCTCGTCTTCGTGGAGAACGTGGGCAACCTGGTGTGCCCGGCGAGCTGGGATCTCGGCGAGACGGCCAAGGTCGTGGTCTTCTCCGTCACCGAGGGCGAGGACAAGCCGCTCAAGTATCCGAAGATGTTCCGCGTGGCGCGGTACGCGGTCATCAACAAGACGGACCTGCTTCCCTACGTCCCCTTCGACGTGGACAAGGCGGTGGCGTTCGCCCGCGAGGTGAACCCCGGCCTGGAGTTCTTCTTCACTTCGGCCCTCACCGGTGAGGGGATGGAACGCTGGTACGACTTCCTGCGCAGTCTCGCGCGAGCGCCAGCGCGAGCCTGACCGTGGCGGAGCCGCAGCCCCCCCTCGCGCACGCGCGTCCACCTGCCCCCAGGGCCGTGGAAGTCCGGATCCGCGGCGTGGTCCAGGGCGTCGGCTTCCGGCCCTTCGTCCACCGCCTGGCGCTCCGCCACGGGATCCGCGGATGGGTGCGGAACGAGGCGGGGGCGGTGCGGATCCAGGCGGAGGGAGACGACGCGGCGCTGACATCCTTCATCGAGGATCTCGGCACGCAGGCGCCCCCGCTCACGCGCATCGACGCCCTCGACGTGACGCCGACGGGCCGGCAGGGGGCCGGCGACTTCCAGGTCCTCGCCAGCGACGTGACACCGGCGGGGCGGCTACCCGTCTCGCCCGACGTGGCGGTGTGCCCGAAGTGCGCCGCCGAGCTTCACGATCCTTCGAACCGACGGTACCGGTATCCCTTCATCACCTGTACCGATTGCGGGCCCCGGTTCACGGTCATCGAGTCGATGCCCTACGATCGCGAGCGGAGCACGATGGCGGCCTTCCCCCAGTGCCCCGAGTGCCTCGAGGAGTACCGCGATCCCACGGACCGGCGGTACCACTCCGAGACGAACTCGTGCCCCGCGTGCGGGCCCCGCGTGTGGCTCGAGATGGACGGAGCCGGGGCGCTGAGGGACGACATGGCCCTGAGGGGTGCCGGTGACCTGCTGGCGCGGGGCCGGATCCTGGCCGTCCGTGGCCTGGGTGGCTTCCACCTGGCGTGCGATGCCCGGGCCGAGCTGTCGGTGCGCCGACTGAGAGCACGTAAGCACCGCGACGCGAAGCCGTTGGCGGTCATGGTGCGAGACATCGAGAACGCTCGCGCGCTGGCCCACGTGTCCGACACGGAGGCGGCGCTCCTGACGTCTCGCGAGCGTCCCATCGTGGTCCTGGAGCGGCGTCGGGGAGCGAAGCTGGCGCCCTCGTTGGCGCCGGGGCTCTCCACCGTGGGGATCATGCTGGCGTACACGCCCCTGCACCTGCTGCTTCTGGAGGAGATCGATGGGCCGCTGGTCATGACCAGCGGCAACGAGAGCGACGAGCCCATCGCCATCGGCAACGACGAGGCCCGGGAGCGCCTGGCGGGGGTGGCGGACGCGTTCCTCCTCCACGACCGGGAGATCGTGGCCCGCTACGACGACTCACTCGTCCGGGGCACCTCCCGGGGGCCGATCTTCCTGCGCCGCGCACGGGGGTACGCTCCGCTCCCGGTGGAGCTTCCCGTCGCCACGCCTCTCCCGTTCCTCGCGGTGGGACCGCACCTGAAGAACACCCTCGCGCTGGCCGTGGGCGGCGATGCCTGGGTCAGCCAGCATGTGGGGGACCTGGAGAACCTGGAGACCCTGACCCATTTCCGGGACATCCTCGACCGCTACCGGGCGCTCTTCCGAGCGGAGCCCCGGGCCGTGGTGCACGACCTCCATCCGGGATACCTCTCCACGCGGGTGGCGGAGGAGTCGGGGCTCCCGATCCTCCCGCCCGTGCAGCACCATCACGCGCACGTGGCGGCCGTGCAGGGGGAGCATGGGGTGTCCGGCGACGTCCTGGGCCTGGCCTTCGACGGGACCGGGCTCGGAGAGGACGGGCACGTCTGGGGGTGCGAGCTCCTCCGGAGCTCCCTCACGGGGTATCGGCGGCTGGGGCACCTGCGATACGCGCCTCTCCCGGGCGGTGACGCCGCGGCGAGGGCGCCGTGGAGGGTCGCCCTGGGCTATCTCTCCCTGGAGCCGGATGGAGCCGACGCCTTCGAGGCGGCGCTCCGCGGCGTGAGCGAGCGGGAGCGCGCCACGGCGGAGCGACAGCTCCACAGGGGCGTGAACGCTCCCCTGGCGTCGTCCCTGGGTCGGCTCTTCGACGCCGCGGCCGCGGTCCTGGGTGTGCGCAGCGTGGCCGGGTACGAGGCCCAGGCCGCCATGGAGCTGGAGTCCCTCGCGGGTCGCACGGCGGCGGAGCCTCTCCCCTTCCCGGTGGCCGAGGAGGCGGACGGCACCTGGGTCCTCGACCCTCTTCCCCTGTTGCGGGCCCTGGGGGAGTCGATGCAGGCAGGCGTGCCGGTGGCCGCGCTGGCCGCGCGCTTCCACGAGAGCGTCGCGGACGCGGCGGCCCGCCTGGCCACGCGCCTGTGCGCCCTCCACGGGCTGGGCGTGGTGGCGCTGGGCGGAGGGTGCTTCCAGAACGCACGTCTCCTCGACGGCGTGGCCCGGCGGCTGGAGGACGCGGGGCTGAGGGTCCTCACGCCGCGACTGTTGGGGCCCAACGACGGGGCCGTGAGCTATGGGCAGGCCGTGGTGGCCTCGGCCCGCCTGAACACCTGACTTCCCGGAGGAGAGGAGCGCACCATGTGCCTGGGCATCCCCGGACGGATCGTCGAGATGCGGAACGAGGGGGGTCTCCCCATGGGGGTCGTGGACTTCGGCGGTGTCAGGCGGGAGGTGTGCCTGGCGTACGTGGCCGACGAGGTGAGCGTCGGCGACTACGCCGTGGTCCACGTGGGCTTCGCCATCTCCAAGGTGGACGAGGACGAGGCGCGGCGGACCTACGACGTCCTCCGGGAGATGGGCGAGCTGAACGATCTGGGGTGGATCCGCGACGTGGCCGAAGCCGCGGCCTCCGTGGAGGTGCCCGAAGAGCCGGGTGGCGCGTCCCCACGAGGGAAGGCTGCCGTGCCTCCGGGAGCCGACGCGTGAAGTACCTCACCGAGTACCGCGATCCCGTGCTGGCCCGGTCCCTCGTTGAGCGGATCCTCCGGGTGGCGACACATCGGTGGACGCTCATGGAGGTGTGTGGGGGGCAGACCCACACCATCGTCAAGCAGGGGATCGACGAGGTGCTGGGGGACGCCGTGGAGATGATCCACGGCCCCGGGTGTCCGGTGTGCGTCACGCCCCTGGAGCAGATCGACCGTGCCCTTCACCTGGCCGCCCGGCCCGACGTGATCTTCACTTCCTTCGGCGACATGCTCCGGGTGCCGGGAAGCGAGTGCGACCTGTTCCAGATCAAGGCCCGGGGCGGGAACGTGCGCATCGTCTACTCCCCCCTGGACGCCTTGGAGTTGGCCCGGCGGAACCCGGACAGGGAAGTCGTCTTCTTCGCCGTGGGCTTCGAGACCACCGCTCCGGCCAATGCCATGGCCGTGTGGAGGGCGAAGCAGGAGGGCGTGTCGAACTTCAGCATGCTCGTGTCCCACGTGACCGTGCCGCCGGCCATGGTGGCGATCCTGGAGTCTCCCGACAACCGGGTCCAGGGGTTCCTCGCCGCCGGGCATGTCTGCACCGTGATGGGCTGGGAGGAATACGAGCCGCTGGCCAGGCGCTATCGGGTCCCCATCGTGGTGACCGGCTTCGAGCCCCTGGACATTCTCGAGGGCATCTGGATGGCGGTGCGCCAGCTCGAGGACGGGCGCCACGAGGTGGAGAACCAGTACGTCCGCTCGGTGCGGCGGGAGGGGAACCGTCCTGCCCAGGAGCTTGTAAGCCGCGTCTTCCAGGTGGTGGACCGCGGATGGCGGGGGATCGGCGTCATTCCGGCGAGTGGTCTGGGCCTCCGGCCCGAGCTCGCCGCCTTCGACGCCGAGCGGAAGTTCGCCCTGCAGTCCATCCGCGCGGAGGAGCCCGCCGCGTGCAGGGCGGGGGACGTGCTCCGCGGGCGCATGAAGCCCTTCGAGTGCCCCGCCTTCGGGACCGAGTGCACGCCGACGTCCCCCCTGGGAGCGCCCATGGTCTCCTCCGAGGGTGCCTGCGCCGCCTACCACAACTTCGGCCGGTTCCGCCGGTCCGCCGCGGGAGACTGAGATGGCGTCGCTGGCGTCCGGCCCCGTTTGTCCGCTCCCCCGGGGAGACCACGACCGGGTGCAGCTGGGGCACGGGTCCGGGGGCAAGATGAGCGCACGGCTCCTGCGCGAGCACTTCCTGCCCCGCTTCGGCAACGCGCACCTCGACAGGCTGGGGGACGGCGCGGTGGTGCCCGTGGAGGGTGGGGAGATCGTGCTCTCCACCGACACGTTCGTGGTGAGCCCGCTGGAGTTCCCGGGTGGCAACATCGGGCATCTGGCGGTCCACGGGACCGTCAACGACCTGGCCATGATGGGTGCGACGCCCCGGTACCTGTCCGCCGGCTTCGTCCTCGAGGAAGGGCTCCCCTTCGACGTGATGGACCGGATCCTGGACGCCATGGCCGCAGCCGCGACGGCGGCGGGGGTGGCGGTGGTCACCGGGGACACCAAGGTGGTGGACCGGGGCAAGGCCGACGGCATGTTCGTGAACACGACGGGTGTGGGGATCCTCCACGACGGCTTCCGTCCGGGGCCCACCGGCGCCCGCCCGGGGGACGCGGTGCTGGTGAGCGGTCCCCTGGGCCGCCACGGCATGGCGGTCATGGCGGTGCGCGAGGGCTTCTCGTTCGAGAGCGAGATCCTCAGCGACACGGCCAACCTCGCCCCGCTGGTGGATGGACTGCGCACACGGGTGGGAGCCGCCGTGCACGTGCTCCGCGACGCCACGCGCGGCGGCGTGGCCAGCGCCCTCAACGAGATCGCGGGTGCGGCGGGCGTCGGCGTGGAGCTCGACGACGGGGTGGTTCCCGTGCCCGGCCCGGTACAGGCCGCGTGCGAGATGCTCGGTCTGGATCCGCTCTACGTGGCCAACGAGGGCGTGCTGGTGGCCTTCGTGGAGGCCGGGGCGGCGCCTCGGGCCCTGGAGGTGCTCCGGGGCTTCCCCGAGGGTGCCGGGGCCGCGGTGGTGGGGCGCGTCGTGGCGGAGCACGAGGGCATGGTGGTGCTCAGAACGGGCCTGGGCGGGACCCGGGTGGTGGACATGCTTCCGGGGGACCAGCTCCCCCGCATCTGTTGAGGATGGGCGCGTGAAATCGGCACAGGGCGTCGTCCGCTCCTCCCCCTTCGCGGGCCTGCGCCCGCGGCTGCTGGGGCTGTACGCGGTGCTCATCGTCGCCAACCTGGGGGCATGGGCGTGGGCGCTCCTGGCGTTCCGTCACTATGCGCTTCTCCTCGGCACCGCGCTGCTGGCGTACGGTCTGGGGCTGCGGCACGCCATCGACGCCGATCACATCGCCGCCATCGACAACGTCACGCGCAAGCTGATGCAGGAAGGGAAGCGGCCGGTGGGGATCGGCTTCTTCTTCTCGCTGGGGCATTCCACGGTGGTGGTGGTGGCTTCCGTGGCCATCGCGGCCACGGCCATGGCGCTGGGCACGCGGATCAGCTCGCTGCACAGCCTGGGCAGCGTCGTGGGTACCGCCGTCTCTGCGCTCTTCCTCTTGGCGATCGCGGTGATGAACGCGTTCATTCTCGTCGCCGTCTACCGCACGTTCCGGCGGGCGCGGCGGGGGGGCGGGTACGTCGAGGAGGACATGAACGCGCTCATGGCGGGCAGCGGGTTCCTCGCGCGCATCTTCCGGCCGCTGTTCGGGATGATCCGGAAGAGCTGGCACATGTATCCGCTGGGGCTGCTCTTCGGGCTCGGCTTCGACACGGCAACGGAGATCGGCCTCCTGGGCATCTCGGCGGCCGAGGCGGCCAAGGGGATGTCCCTGTGGACGATCCTCGTATTTCCCGCGCTGTTCACGGCGGGGATGTCGCTGGTGGACACCACGGACAGCGTGCTGATGCTCGGCACCTACGGTTGGGCGTTCACCAGGCCGATCCGGAAGCTCTACTACAACATGACCATCACCTTCGTCTCGGTGCTGGTGGCTCTGCTGGTGGGCGGTATCGAGACCCTCGGGCTCATCGGGGCCCGGTGGGATCTGCACGGCTGGCTCTGGCAGGCCGTGGCGCGCCTGAACGGGCACTTCGGCACCCTCGGATATCTGATCATCGGCGTGTTCGTCGTGAGCTGGGTGGCGTCGGCGGCCTTCTATCGCCTGAAGGGCTACGACCGGTACGACACCGTGGAAGCCGGCGATTGAGCCGAGCTCCGGGCGACCCGCCGCAGCCCGACGTCCCCCGCGAGATGCGTCCAGCCCCCCCTCTGTCCCTTCCGCCCATTGTTTTAGTTTTCAATACAGAGATTGCGTCCCGCCCGGCCGTGCTTCCCTCCCGGCCAACCGGGCATGGTGGAACCAGGTGATGCCCGCTCCCGGCTCAGTAAGCGAAGCCCAGTTCTTCGAGACCGTCCTCCATTGCGTGGCGGACGGGGTGTTCACGGTGGACTGCGATTGGAGGATCACGTCCTTCAACCGGGCCGCCGAGCGGATCACCGGCGTGAGCGCCGAGCGGGCCGTCGGCAGGCGCTGCTCAGAGGTGTTCCACTCCGACCTGTGCGAGCGGGGCTGCCCCATTCGCGAGACGCTGGAGACGGAGCAGGAGGTCATCGACCGGTCGGCCCGTATCCTCACGAAACGTGGCCGATCCATCCCCATCAGCGTGAGCAGCGCGGTGCTCAGGGCCGATGACGGCACGCTCCTGGGAGTGGTGGAGACGTTCCGTGACCTGTCGACCCTCGAGCAGCTCCGCCGGGAGATCACGAGCCGGTACACCTTCGAGGACATCATCGGCCGGAGCGAGGCCTTCCAGAAGATCTTCGCCCTCATGCCCGACATCGCGGCCAGCGAGAGCACCGTCCTCATCGAGGGCCCCAGCGGCTCAGGAAAGGAGTTGCTGGCCCGGGCGATCCACAACTTGAGCCAGCGGAGGACGAAGCCGTACGTGGTGGTCAACTGCGGAGCGCTGCCGACGAACCTCTTCGAGTCCGAGCTCTTCGGCTACGAGCGCGGTGCCTTCACCGACGCCAGACGTGACAAGCCCGGACGCATCACCACGGCCGAGGGGGGCACGATCTTCTTCGACGAGGTGGGTGACCTCCCCCTGGAGACTCAGGTGAAGCTGCTGCGCCTCCTCCAGGAGCGGGAGTACACGCCCCTGGGCAGCGTGGAGACCCGCCAGGCGAACGTACGCATGGTCGCCGCCACGAACCGCGACCTCTCCACTCTGGTGAGCCAGGGGCGCTTCCGCGACGACCTGTACTTCCGACTGGCTGTCGTACGCCTGACGATTCCCTCGCTGGCCCGACGTCGGGAGGACGTGCCGTACCTGGTGGAGCACTTCATTCACAGCTTCAACGCGAAGCAGGGCAAGCGCATCCAGGGCGTGACGCCCGCGGTGATGGAGATCCTCATGCGCCACGAGTTCCCCGGCAACGTGCGGGAGCTGGAGAACATCATCGAGTACGCCTTCGTGCTGTGCCGCAACGGTCTCATCGACATATGCCACCTGCCCGACGAGCTCAAGACCCCGTTGGGCCGGGGGGATCTCGTGCCGGCGCGGGTCTCGGCTCTCGAGGAGAGCGAGGCCTCCGCCATCCGCCAGGCGGTGCTGCGCAACCGTGGGCACGTGGGTCGTACCGCCAGGGAGCTGCGGATCAGCCGCACCACGCTGTGGCGGAAGATGAAGAAGCACGGCATTCGCCGTGACGACCTCCGCTGCGTCCAGGATGATGCGGAACCGTAACACCTGAAACATTGCAATCGTTTCACGTCTGAAACGACTGCGGCGACCCGCCGCCGCACGCAGCCACCCCCTCGTCTTCGCAACACTCCTCACCACAACGACTTCCGCCTCCGTCGACGACGCTCCCCGGAGGCGGCGTGCGTCTTGCCCCCAGACAGGGGTGCAACCTGGAGGTCCGGAACGTGAGAATCGCGATCCCGCGCATGGGAGAGACGGTGGCGCCGTGCTTCGAGTACTGCTGCACCATGGCGATCTACACCACCACCGGGAGACACATCCTGGACCAGATCGACTTTCCCATCCGGAGTCGCGAGCCCCTGGACAGGGTGCGTCTCCTCCGCGACCAGAAGGTGGACACCCTCATCTGCGGGGGCATGCAGGACGTCTTCGAGAAGATGCTGCAGGGCAGCGGATTCGAGGTGATCTCGTGGGTCTCGGGATCCGTGGAGGACCTCCTGGACATGTACCTGCGGGGGCGGCTCGTCCCGGGCACCGAGCTCCCCGAGCACGGCGGTGCCGGTATCCCCGGGGAGGGTCGTACGACGGAGCATTGAGAAGTATCGAGGAGCGTTGAACGGTGGCCACACCGAAACGATATGCCTATCACGTCGAGGCGGCTGCGCTGGAGTTGAGCGACCGTCCGCGGAGGTTCCTGGAGGCCTTCGCGGCGATCCTGCGGCACGGCAGCTACAACCTCGCGCTGGACACGTATGCGCGCATGAGCGCCAAGTGCGGGCGCTGCGCGGCTTCCTGCCAACTGTACGAGGCGACGGGCGACCCGCAGGACATCCCCTGCCATCGCTCGGAGCTGCTCCTGCGCGTGTACCGCCGCTACTTCATGCAGTCAGGGCCCCTGAAGGCTCGCATCTTCGGCGGCTTCACGCTCACCGACGAGTACATCGACGAGATGGCCGATGCCTACTACCGCTGCACGGCGTGCAGGCGGTGCAAGGCGACGTGCCCGCTTGGGATGGACCACGGCCTGGTCACGCACCTGGCGCGGTGGGTCCTGGCCGAGGTCGGCGTGATTCCCAGGGCGCTCGTGGTGTCGGTGCGTGAGCAGCTCGACGGGAAGACGCACAACACCTCGGCGATCCCGCTCCCGGCGCTCAAGGACACCTGCGAGTTCCTCTCCGAGGAGCTGCACGACATCTACAGCGTCGACATCGAGTACCCCTTCGATGTCGAGGGCTCGGAGTACGTGTTCTTCCCTGCGGTGTCGGACTATCTCATGGAGGCCGACACGCTCATGGGGAACGCCGCCGTGATGCACGCCACCGGGGCTTCCTGGACCATCGGCTCCCACAACTACGACGGCATCAACTACGGCCTCTTCTACAGCGACCGCGTGATGGAGCGGATCGTGCACCAGTTGGTGGACGAGGTCGGCCGCGTGAAGGGAAGGAAGGTCCTCGTGGGCGAGTGTGGCCACGCCACGCGTTCGGCGTGGCACATCCCCACGTTCATCGGCCCCGACGGCCCCCCTGTGGTGCACTGCATCCAGTACGCCCATCAGATGCTGGAGCTGGGCAAGCTCAAGCTCAAGCCCGAGAAGATCCCCGAGTCGGTGACGTACCACGACCCGTGCAACATCGCCCGGGTGGGGAGGATCACCGAGGAGCCCCGGGAGATCCTCAAGGCCATCTGCTCCGACTACCGGGAGATGACCCCCAATCGCACGAAGAACTACTGCTGCGGTGGTGGGGGCGGCACGGTCTCCATCGACGAGATCCGCGCCTTCCGCACCGGCCCCCTGGGCATGCGGAAGGCCGACCAGATCCGCGACACCGGAGCCGAGATCGTCGTGTCGCCCTGCGCCAACTGCAAGAAGCAGCTCCGGGAGCTCTGCCAGGACAACGGCATGGAGGAGGTCCAGGTCATGGGCCTCCACGACCTGCTCCTGAAGGTCATCGACTTCGGGACGGACGGGGGGAACGGCGCCGGAGAGGCCCAGGAGGGTGACGTAGACGAGGAGAGTGAGCCAACCGCCACGGGCGCCGCGTCCTCAGGAGGTGTCGGCGTCACCGCGTCCGCCCAATCGGGTGCCGCGGGCGGCCCCGACGGTGAGGAGGGCTGAAGCATGAGTACATGGCTTCATCTGGCTCGTGGGCCGCTCTTCTGGACGGCGCTGGCCTTCATGGTTCTGGGTCTGGTCCGCCAGCTGGGACTCACCCTCTGGGAGACGGCCCGGGTCTACCGCCGGGCCGGCGACAAGGACCTCCCCGTGGGGCGCGTGGTGCGCGAGACGGGGAGCTGGCTCGTCCCCGTGCGACACTTCGGCAAGCGGTGGCCATACAGCCTCACCACCTTCGTCTTCCATGTGGGGGTGATCCTGGTCCCCCTCCTGCTGGCCGGTCACGTCGAGCTGTGGCGGGCAGGTCTGGGCATCTCTTGGCCGGCGCTGCCCAACGTGGTGTCCACCACGCTGACCCTGCTGGTCATCGCCGCCGCTCTGGCCCTGGTCCTGGAGCGTGCCATCGCCCGGGCCAGCCGGGCGCTGGGGCGCTTCTCCGACTATTCGCTCCCGCTCTTCATCGCGGTGCCCTTCGTTTCGGGCCTGCTGGTGATGCACCCCACGTGGAACCCCTTCGCCACGGATCCCACGCTGCTGGTCCATGTGCTGTCGGCGGACGTCCTGCTCTTCCTCGTCCCCCTGACCAAGCTCAGCCACATGATCCTCTTCCCCCTCACTCAGCTCGTCTCCGAGATGGCCTGGCACTTCCCGCCCGACGCGGGGAGCCGGGTCGCGGAGACGCTGGGCAAGGAGGGTGAACCCATATGATCCGCTCTCCCGCCATTCTCGTCGACACGACGCGGTGCACCGGTTGCGAGGAGTGCGTCGACGCGTGCAAGCAGGTGAACGACCTCGGGGCCGACCGCCTGCGGCCGGGGCAGGAGGGGGTGGACGGCCTCTCCTCGACACGCTTCACCACGATCCTGCGTCGTCCCGGTGACCACTTCGTGAAGCAACAGTGCCGGCACTGCCTCGAACCCACGTGCGTGAGCGTGTGCCTGGTGGGGGCCATGCAGAAGACCCCCGAGGGGCCGGTCATCTACGACTCGGACCTGTGCATCGGGTGCCGCTATTGCCTGACCGCGTGCCCCTACGGGATTCCGCGCTACGAGTGGGACGAGTCGGTTCCCTACGTGCGCAAGTGCACCCTCTGCTACCCACGGTTGAAGGAAGGGAAGCGACCCGCGTGCGTGGATGCGTGCCCCCACGAGGCGCTCCTCTTCGGGACGCGGGACGAGATGCTCCGGGAAGCCCACAGGCGTCTGAAGGCGAATCCGGAGCGGTACCTGCCCCACGTCTTCGGCGAGAAGGAGGTGGGAGGTACGTCGGTTCTGTACCTCGCCGACATCTCCCTGGGCTTCCTGGGCTGGGGCGGGCACCTGGGCGACGAGCCCATGCCGCCGCTCTCCTGGGCGTCCCTGAAGAAGGTACCACCGGTCATCGTGGGCATGAGCACGCTCATGGGCGGCATCTACTGGGTGATCCGCCGACGCATGCAGCTCGCGGCGAAGGCCGCCGAGGGCGAGATCGCGGCGATGGAAGCCGGCGGAGCGGAGGGTGCCGGAGGTCCCGACGAGGACACCCCGGCTCCCGACCCCGTCACCTCCCGTCCGGAGGGAAGCGACCATGAGTGACCGGCTCACCAACCTGAAGACCATCCTCTGGACGCTGGTGGGCGTGCTGGCGGCGGTGAGCGTGGTGCGCTTCACCCGTGGCCTGGGCTCGGTCACCAACCTCTCCGACGCCGCCCCCTGGGGCCTGTGGATCGGTTTCGACGTCATGTCCGGCGTCGCCCTGGCCGCGGGTGGATTCGTCCTGGCGGCTACGGTGCACATCTTCGGCCTGAAGCGGTACCACGGCTTCCTGCGGCCCGCCATCCTCACGGCGTGGCTGGGCTACGCCGCGGTGGCCGTCGGGCTGCTGTACGACCTGGGGCTGCCGTGGCGCATCTGGCACCCCATCCTGCACTGGCAGCACCGCTCGGTGCTCTTCGAGGTGGCCCTGTGCGTCATGCTGTACCTCAGCGTGCTGACGCTGGAGTTCGCGCCGGCCATCCTGGAGCATCCCCTCCTGGACAAGCGGTTCCTCCGGGGGATCCTCCGCATCCTGAAGAAGGCGACCATCCCGCTGGTCATCGCCGGGATCGTGCTCTCCACGCTGCACCAGTCGTCGCTGGGCTCGCTCTTCCTCATCACCCCGTACCGGCTCCACCCTCTCTGGTACTCGCACATCATCTATGTGCTGTTCTTCGTGTCCGCGGTGGCGCTGGGGCTGATGATGGTGGTCCTGGAGTCGCTGCTCTCGGCGTACTTCTTCAGGCACGAGGTCCACACCCGGGAGCTGGCCGGACTGGGACTGGCCGCGTCGGTGGTCCTGTGGATCTACGTGGCGCTCCGGCTGGGAGACCTGGC
Organism: Gemmatimonadota bacterium; assembly: GCA_022340865.1. Taxonomy (GTDB): domain Bacteria; phylum Gemmatimonadota; class Gemmatimonadetes; order Longimicrobiales; family Gaopeijiaceae; genus SZUA-318. The sequence goes on along the minus strand of JAJDNC010000019.1, from coordinate 25,842 downwards.
GCTCCGGGGCGTGCTGGGCATGGCCGTGGACGGCTCCTGGCACGGTGCCCTCTTCGTGGCCGAGCTGGGGCTGAGCGCGGTGATCCCGGCGACCCTGATGCTGTCGCGGCGCGTGCGGGAAAGCCGCGCAGGAATGGCCGTGGCGGCCGCCTTCACCGTCTCCGGCATGGTTCTCTATCGGCTGGACGTCTCCATCTTCGCCTTCCTGCGTCCACCCGGCTTCGGCTACCACCCGAGCTGGGAGGAGCTGGCCGTGAGCGTGGGCATCGTGTCCGCCTTCGCGCTGCTCTTCATCTTCTTCGTGGAGCGTCTGAAGGTCTACGAGGACGTGTCCCGGCGGCCACGGTCCGAGGACGAGCCGAAACCCAGCTACGATCCTTCGACGGTACGGCGGCTGCAGCCGCGCACCCTCGCGGCTCCCGGCCGCTTCACCGGAGCCGCGCTGGCCGGCGCGGCGGTGGCGTTGCTCTTCCTTCCCGTCCGGGGCTCCGAGCGGACCCCCTCGCCGGTGGTGGCGGCCCGAAGCGTGGAGGGCGAAAGCCTGGACCGCGGGCCGGCCAGGACGCACGCCCTGGTGTTCGCGGCGCTGGACTCCGCGGAGGCCGTCACGCGGGCCCGGACCACGGCGCTGCCGGGGATGACGGGGCGGTCAACGGGGGCCTTCCCGGGAAGCCGGGCACCCCTGGAGAAGACGACGCTGCTGCTCCTCGTCGACGGGAACCAGGACGGCTATGCCGTGCTCTTCGACCACGAGGCCCACAAGGAGCGTCTGGGAGGGGACACGTCCTGCGTCATGTGCCACCACCTGAACCTGCCGCCGGAGGCCAACACGCCCTGCGCTTCGTGCCACAGGGACATGTACGACAGCACGCAGGTGTTCGACCACGCGCAGCACATCGCGGCCCTGGATGGAAACGAGGGGTGCGTCCAGTGTCACGCCCAGGGGGTGAAGGTGAAGAGCTACGCGACCTCCACGGCGTGCTCGAAGTGCCATGTCGAACCGGTTGCCACCGATCCCGTGATCCCCGCGGCGCCGGACAGGTGGCCCAAGGCCGAGGGGTACATGGAGGCGATGCACGGGCTGTGCGTAACGTGCCACAAGCGGGAAGTGCAGCGCCACCCCGACAAGTATCCCGCGGACCTCGCCGAGTGCGGCACCTGCCACGATGCCGACCGCGCGGCCCAGCTCCGGGAGCTGGAGCCGGCCAGGGATCGGGCCGTCCTGAGCCGGCCGCCGGACGGCCTGCCGGCCGCCGGACGCGACGCCCGAACAGAAGGGGCAGGGCCGGATTCCCACGGCACACCCGCAGCGTCCGCCACCGGGGCGTTCCCGGGGGCGGGAGGACGACAGACGCCATGAACGCACTGGGCACCCGCGGCGGCGAGATCGACAGCTGGGTCCGGTCGAACCTCTTCGACCAGATCCCCGTGGCCCTGAGCGTCATCAGCCGCGACTATCGGATCGTGGAGGCGAACAGCCAGTTCGAGGACGCCTACGGCGACTGGAGGGGCCGGCCGTGCTATGAGGTGTGCAAGGACCGGACGGAGCCGTGCATGCGCTGCGCGGCCCTGGAGACCTTCCTGGACGGAAAGATCCGCCGCCGGGAGGAGGAGGGGGTCATGCGCAACGGGAAGCAGATCGACTATTTGGTGCAGATGCTTCCCATGACGCGTCCCAACGGAGAAATCCCGTTCATCCTCGAGATGTTCACAGACATCACGCCGGTGAAGCGGCTGGAGCGGGAGAAGCGCGAGGCGGAGCGGATGGCCGCGGTGGGCGAGACCGTCGCCGGCGTGGCCCACGGCGTGAAGAACATCCTCATGGGGCTCGAGGGCGGGATGTATGCCGTCAACACCGGCATCCAGATGGGCGACGACGAGCGGATCGCCCGGGGCTGGACCGTGCTGGAGGACAACGTCACGCGCATCTCCGCCTTCGTGAAGGAGTTCCTGGACTTCGCCAAGGGCACCGCCACAGCGGTGGCGTTGGTGGACCCCAACCGGCCTGCGCGCGCCGTGGTGGACCTGTTCCGGGAACGCGCCGCACAGGCGGGGATCCGGCTCGAGGAGGAGCTGCAGGACGGTGTGCCCGCCGCACCCCTGGACGAGGAGGGCATACACACCTGCCTGGCCAACCTGGTCTCCAACGCCATCGACGCGTGCACGCTCTCGGACAAGGAACGGGACTTCGTGGTGACCCTTGCGTCCCGGGAGGAGGATGGCGTCCTCATCTACGAGGTGGTGGACAACGGCCAGGGCATGGACTACGAGATCAGTCGGAAGGTGTTCTCGAGGTTCTTCACGACGAAAGGCTCGGACCGGGGCACCGGCCTGGGGCTTCTCACCACCAAGCGGATCGTGCACCAGCACGGGGGGCGTATATCATTCGAGTCGAAGGAAGGTGAGGGCTCGGTGTTCCGCATCGAGCTCCCACGCGCCACCCTGCCCGCCCTTGGGGCGGGCCCGAAAGACGGGACGCCCGAGACCGCCGGGACGACAACGTAGACGAGGGAGGTGATCCATGGTCCGGGCACAGGACAAGACGGTGCTCGTGGTGGACGACGAGCCCGACGTGCGGGGCTACCTGTCACAGATTCTCAGGGATGCCGGCTTCAACGTGCGTACGGCGGCCGACGGCATCGAGGCCCTGGAGATGATCCGGGGGGAGCCCCCGGACTTCATCTCCCTCGACCTCGTCATGCCGAGGAAGAGTGGGCAGAAGCTGCTCTACGAGCTGAGAAGGGACAGGACGCTGTCCAGGATCCCGGTTCTCATCGTCACCGCCCACGCCCGCGACGAGCTGGGCGAGGGCGACCTCAAGGACATCGTGGACAGCCGCGTGATCTCGGGACCGGGGGTGTACCTGGAGAAGCCCGTGAAGCCTCTGGACTACGTGCGCTGCGTACAGCGCGCCCTGGGGGTCGAGGAGGCGTCCGAGGACGAGGACCGCGTCCGCCTGCAGGAAGAGCTCCGGCGGCAGCTGCCCGCTGCCGAGCCCCATGCGCTGCGCCGGGCCCTGGAGGCGCTGAAGCGGAAGGGTCCGGCTGAAGGACAGCCCGGGGAAGGGAAGCCCACCCGGGCTCCGTGAAGAGACCGAGACCAGGTTCGAACCTGGAAGGATATACCATGTCCGGATCGAAGCAGGCCGCGTCGCCGCGGGCGAAGAGGGTCCTCATCGTGGACGACGAGCCAGACGTGATCGGCTACCTGGAGATGCTCCTGAACGACGCCGGGTACGAGACCTTCACCGCAGGTGACGGTACGACAGCGTTGGAGATGGCGCGCCGGGAGAGGCCGGATCTCGTCACCCTGGACATCTCCATGCCCAGGGCCTCCGGGACCCGCTTCTACAAGGAGGTGAAGAAGGACCCGGAGCTCGCCCCCATCCCGGTGGTCATCGTCACCGCCGTCACCGGCTATGGGGGGGATCCGTACGGATACGAGAAGTTCCTGAGTCACCGGAGCCTGGTTCCGCCACCGGAGGGTTTCTTTCCCAAGCCCATAGACCGGGACGCGTTCCTGGCGGCGGTCCAGAAGCTGCTGGCGGCCTGACGTCGGCCCGACGTCCGAAAGGGCGGATCGGCTGTCCAGCGTCCAGGTCCGGGAGCGGATCCCGCCCCCCCGTTCGCGCGCGCCTTGCGAAGGGGGTCGCGGACCTTGCGGCCGGTTGAGCCTCAGACGACCATAAGGCTCCAACCACGCGGAGAATCGGAGCTTCCGGGGCGCGCGAAAGCCCGCCTCTGTAAACTTCGGCGCCCTCCCGTGGTATAACCATTTGAACAGATTGAACAGAATGGCGGCAGGGACCGGCGCGGATGCGTCGCGAGCTTGCCGCCAGGACGGATCAGGACCGGGCTACGCCCCAGGGGAGACCAGCATCATGATCCGACGGTCGAAGATCTTCGCGGCCATGTTCGCCGCAACCCTCGTTGCCGTGGTACCGGGAGGCGTGCGCGCTCAAGCCAACAGCCGCTTCCGTGTTCTCATACCGGACTTCCAGGCTACCAAGGGTGCCGACAAGAAGTTCGGCGAGAAGGCGGCCGCGGACCTGCGGCAGCTGATCAACGGGCTGCTCACACACCAGCCGGTACCCGAGAAGGAGCTGAAGGACGCGCTGAAGAAGTACAAGCTGAAGATGGACCAGCTCGACTGTCCCAAGACACGTCAGCTCGCCGCCCAGATCAAGGCGCAGGTGGCGCTGTGCGCGTCGTATGCGCCCGAGGGTGACAAGTACGTCGTAACCGCTGCCTTCTGGGACACCCGGTCCAACGAGTCCTTCACGGTGACCCCCGTCACTGCGGGCCAGAAGGACGACCAGGCCGCAGCGAAGGGCGTGTTCGACCAGTTCGACCGGTACACCACGGAGCTGCGCGCTGCCGGCAACTGCCAGTCGTACGAGGCGAGCCAGCAGTACCAGGAGGCGCTGGGCCAGTGCAGCAAGGCGCTGGAGCTCAATCCAAACGCCCAGAGCACACGGTACCTGAAGGCGCATATCCTGTTCGACATGAACGACTACCAGGCTTCGCTGGCGGAGCTCGATTCGCTGTTGAAGCAGAACCCCATCCATGAGGACGGTCTCCAGCTCGCCGGCTACATATCCGGGAAGATGGGCAACGAGGACCAGGCGGTGGACTACTACTCCCGCTACCTCCAGCTGCAGCCCGGCAACGCCCAGGTACGCATGAACGTCGCGTACAACCTGGCCAAGGCGGGCGACCCGGGTGGCGCCGCGCGGCTCATCCAGGCGGGGCTGGACCGCGATCCGAAGAATGTGGATCTGCTGGCGCAGTATGGCGGGTTCGCCTTCGCGGCGGGACAGAAGCTCGCGGATGCCCAGAGCGACAGCTCCGATGCCGGTGGGCTGCCGCCGGAGGCGGCGAACTACTTCCGCAAGGCCATCGACGCGTACCAGAAGGTGTACGCGGCGAAGGGAGCCGACACCGACCCGGACCAGCTCAAGACGCTCATCGCCGCGTACGTGCAACTCGATTCGGTGAGCGAGGCCATCAACACGGCCGAGCAGGTCCTGCAAACGCACCCTGACAACGACGCCATCTGGTCGTACTACGCCGACGCCCTCCACAGGAACGGACAGCTCGCCAAGGCGCTGACGGCGCTCGACCGGGTGAAGGAGATCAACCCGAACTATCCCAACGTGGGGCTGCGCCAGGGACAGTGGCTCATCCAGGCCGGCCGCATCCAGGACGCCGTTACGGCGCTCAAGGACGTGGCGAAGGCCGACCCCAAGCAGGCGGACATCGCGTCGAAGCTCATCTTCGCGAACGCGTACTCCAAGGGCATCCAGAAGAAGGACTACGGATACGCGAACAAGGCGTTGGATGCGGCCCTGACGCTGCCGAATCTGACACCGGGGATGATCCACCAGCTCACCTTCTGGGACGCGTACAGCATCTACCAGAAGGCCTTCCAGGACCAGCAGCCCCAGAAGGTGTCCACGGCGAAGGCCACGCTGCCGCAATTCGAGAAGGCGCAGGACATGCTTGGGCGGCCGGGGATCGCCGACTACGCGAAGTCGGTGAACGTCGACATCAACCAGATGCTGAGCAACCTGGCCACGTTCATCGACATTCAGAAGAAGATCATCCAGCGTGGCGGGGGCGGTTGACCTCTTCTCGGGGCCAAGCCCGAAGAGCGGGGGCCGGCGAGAGCCGGCCCCCGCTCTCTCTTGGGGTCCCTTCCCCCGTGCGCCGGATCGGCTACGGCCGTACCACCAGCAGGGTGAACGTCCCCGGCAGCACCGGCGGGCGCCGCCGCCGGCCCGTGGCTCCCCGGGGGACCGGTCCGAACTTCGCGCTCGCCGTATACACGGTGTGCGTGCCGTAGTCCAGCGTCATCGTGCGGGCGCCGACCATCGTCTTCACGGTCTGCACGACGGTGTAATGGTCGGGCGTATCCTCGTGGATGACGGTGAGGGTACCGTCGCCGTTGGGTGCGAACACGAGCTGTGTGGCGGGATCGAAGCCGGCGCCGTCCACACCCGCGCCGATGGGTACCGTGGTCACGAGCTTCCCGGCCACGGGATCCGACACGGCCAGCACCTTGTTCCGGCACGTGCTGAACAGACGGTGGTGGACGAGATCCACGGCCATGCCGGTGGGTGTGGTGCACGGTGCCACCGACCAGGTGCGCGTGACCTTCATGGCCCTGGCGTCGATCTCGGCGACCTCTCCCGCCTCGGACAGGTTGACGTACAGCTTGCCGTCCTCCGTGGTGGCTCCGGACTCGGGCTTCGCGCCCAGGTCGATGGTGCCGAAGTTCTTGCCGGATACGGGGTCGATGACGCTCGCCGAGTGCGCGTCGCCGTTGAACGTGTAGACGCGCTGGGTGGCGGGATCGTAGAGGAGGGCGTCGTCGTCCACCGCCGCGATGGTCGTCCCCAGCACCCGCAGCGTCTTCAGGTCGAACATGGTCACGGTGCTGTCGCCGCCCGAGGTGGCGAAGCCATGGCCCGCATCGTAGGCGAAGGCGACCCCGTGGGCGCGGTTCATGCCCGGGATCTCGCCGATGAGCTTGCCGGTGGACGGATCCACCACCATGAAGCGGTTCTCCCGGGCGATGAACAGGTGGTGGTTCACCGTGTCCAGCGCCAGGTAGTCCCAGCCCCCGTCACCGCCGAGGGCATAGGTCTTGGCCACGTGGTAGTGCGTGGTCTGTGCCGCCACGGCGCCGACGAGGAGGGCCACGCCCGCGAAGAGGACAATGCGCTTCGGAAGCCCGCGTGGAGGGAACATCGGATGCCTCCCTGATGAGGTTCCGGAGGATCGGTCACGCGAAGGAAGACGATAGCCTCTCCACCTGTCGCCCCGATGACAACCGGTGACCTTCGTGTCGTGGGGGTGCACGACCCTCGTGGGCCCACGCCCTTGGGCACGCGGAGCTGCAGTCCGGCCTGTCATCTTCGGGACAGCTCGGCGCGGTAAGTTCATCGGTGTCCGACGTTGCCACCCGATGAAGGAGCGATGCGTTGCCGGAAGGGCCTGTCCCCCGACTGAAGCGCCCGGCGTGGGTGGTGCCGTCCGTCGTTGTGATCGTGGCCGCACTCCTGCTCACCCACCCCGGCCGCGCGGTGGCGCATCGCTTCTTCTCCTCCCTGCGTATCGAAACGCCCAAGACCGTCACGGCCAGCTTCACCGCTCCCTCCGGGTCCAGCCGCCGGGTCGAGGACCTCGTGGCGCGCATGGTCGCCGACTCCCTTTCCGTCGTTCAGGAGGAACCGGATCGGCCCGTCCCGGGCCTCCAGGAGGCTGCGCAGGCCGCGGGCTTCACGCCTCTCCTGCCCTCGGCTCGTACCGATGCACCGACGTTGACGGTCACCGGCGCATCCAAGGTGTCCATGACCGTCCAGCGCTCGCAGCTCACGACGATCCTGGCCGAGGCTGGCGCGCCGGCGGACCTTCCACCCTCCGTGGACGGAGCGGTGATCACCGTAAAGACGCCCCGGGGCGTGCGCGCGCAGTATGGCCACTGTCCCGCGCCGCCGGCCACCACGCTCCGGAGCCAGCTCGTGGGGCGGCGGCCGGAAACCTCCCGGGACCGGGACTGCTTGATCGTCACGGAGACCCCGACGCCCACCGTCGAACCGCCTCCGGGGCTGGACACCGGCGAGCTGGTCAGGATCGCCCTCGAGGTGTCGGGCCTGAGTCCCGACGAAGCCAGGCAGTTCCAGAGCGCCTTCGACTTCAGGACGTCGTTGGGCCTGGCGGTGCCTCGCTTCATGAGGTCGTTCAAGCGGGTCGACGTGCACGGAGCCACCGGCATGCTCATGACGTCGGGCTGGCGCCGGGGGCCCCGGTACGTGCTGGTGTGGGCGAGCAAGGGCATGGTCTACTCGTTGAGCGGATACGGCGACTCGGCGGATGCCGTGCCCCTCGCTGTCTCCGTCGGCTGAGCCGAGGAGCCGGTCTTGCCCTCTTCTGCCCACGCCGTCATCGAGACCAGAGAGCTGCGCAAGGTCTTCGGATCCCAGGTGGCGGTCCGGGGCCTCTCGTTGACGGTTCCCCGCGGCGAGATCTTCGGATTCCTGGGGCCCAACGGCGCGGGCAAGAGCACGTCCGTGAAGATGCTCCTGGGCCTGGTGAGACCCACGGGGGGGCATGCCCTCGTCCTGGGATCCCCGCCGGAGGATCCCCAGGTGCGGCGCCATGTGGGCTTCCTGCCGGAGGACTTCCGATTCTACGACTGGCTCAGCGCCCGGGAGCTCCTGGAGCTCCACGGACGCCTCTGCGGCATGTCGGCGAGCCGGCTGCGGCAACGGATCCCGGAGATCCTGGAGCTGGTGGGGCTCACGCCCCATCGCGACCGCCGGCTGCGCGGCTTCTCCAAGGGGATGCTCCAGAGGATCGGCCTCGCCCAGGCGATCATCCACGAGCCCCAGGTCGTCTTCCTGGACGAGCCCACCTCCGGTCTCGATCCCATGGGCCGCCGCACGGTGCGCGACATCCTCCGGGCCGAGCGCGAACGCGGCGCCACCGTCTTCCTCAACTCGCACTTCCTCAGCGAAGTGGAGGTGACGTGTGACCGCGTGGCGTTCATCAAGCATGGCGAGGTGGTCGCGGCGCATGAGCTCGGCCCCGAGACCGCCAACGACGTGCGCGTGTCGGTGAGGGCCCGGAGCCTGGGTGAGGAAGTCGTGTCCGGCCTCGGCCGCTGGGCCAGGGACGTGCGTCCGACCGCCGAGGGCCTCAGCCTCGCCGTGCCCTCGGAGGAGGTACTCCCGGACGTGGTCCGCCACCTGGTGGCCGCCGGCGCCGACATCTACGGGCTCGCCCGCCAGAAGACCTCTCTCGAGGAGCTGTTCGTGGACATCATGGGCGAGGACCCGGGGCTGTGAGCGGCATCTGGACCATCGCGCGGGTGACGCTCCGGGAGTCGGCGCGCCGCAAGCTCCTGTGGATGGCGCTCCTCGCTGGGGGCGTGCTGCTGGCGATCTTCGCCATCGCCCTCCACCTCCAGGTCCTGCAGTTCCAGGGCCGCTCCATGTCGCCCTTCCTGCGCTACCAGGTCGAGAGCGGGATGCTCATCATAGGGCTCTACACGTGCGATCTGGTGGCGGTGGTTCTGACCATTCTCGCGTCCATCGACACGCTGGCGGGTGAGATCGGCTCCGGGACCATCCACGCCATCGCCACGAAGCCACTCGCCCGCTGGCAGATCTTCGCCGGCAAGTTCCTGGGATTCGCCGTCATGGTGGTGGTCTACGTGGCCGTGACATTCTGGGCCACCGTGGGCGTGGCGCACGCGGTGGCAGGTGTCATGCCCGTGCACGCTCTCCGCGGGATGCTGCTCATCATGTTCGAGTGCATCATCGCCCTGAGCCTGAGCTTCCTCTTCGGCACCTGGTTCACCACGCTCACCAACGGCGTGGTGGTCCTCGGTCTCCAGGGTGTCGCGCTCATGGGCGGCTGGCTCGAGCAGGTGAGCGGGTTCTCGCAGAGCGCCCACATCGTGACCCTGGGCGTGATCTCCAGCCTCATCCAGCCGGGCGAGTCGCTGTGGCGTCGGGCCGCCTACGAGATGCAGACGCCACTGGCGGGCTCTCTGAGGTTCTCCCCCTTCGCCAACGTGTCGATCCCCAGCATGACCGCCGTGGCGTACGCCGGCTTCTACCTGTGCGTGGTGATGGCCGCCGCCGTCTACCACCTCCACCGACGGGATCTCTGAAGGGCCCGAGGGGGGCACGCCCGGAACGTCGCGGATCAAAATTGGCCCAGGCTCTCGCCCTTCGGCGCCCGCGGTCACTCCGGCGTCGCTGGTGGCGCAGCGCTCCCCATCGATCCCCACGTTCCTTCCCGTGGCGGTCTTCCGACTTCGCGGACGGTCTCACCGGGGTGATTGCGCCGCGGGTCCGATAAGGGGAGATTGCACACTCCGTGTTCCCGACCACCTCCATCCCCGAAGATCGCCCTCGACACCTGGAATGGCAGACTTCTTCCACTGGTTCCGATCGAAGTCCGACTCCCCCCAGCCGAAGCGATCGGAGAACTGGGAACGGGAGGTGGCCCAGCTCGAGGAGGAGGCCAAGAAGACCCCGCGCGCGTTTCAGGGCACGCCGCTGAACCGCGCCGGTGATCTCTGCCTGCGTGCAGGCGACCGGGATCGGGCACTCGCATACTACGGCCGCGCCATCGACGCCCTCCTGGAGGACGGCCAACGCGAAGCCGCCCGGGGAGTCGCCAACAAGATCATCCGGGTCCATCCAGAGGCCGTGCGCACGCTGTGCACGCTCACCTGGCTGGACCTGGCGGCCCAGCACCTGGCTACGGCGCTCCTGCACTTGCGGGACTACGTGGTGGCGGCCAAGCGGGTCCATCGCGAGCGCCTGGCGGGTGACCAGATCCTCAGCATGGCACGGTGCGCGACTCAGGGGGAGTTCCTGGAAGCCGCCGCCGATGCCATGGACCAGCTCGGCTTCGCCGGCGAAGCCGCTCTGGTGCGGGAATGGGCGAGAGCCGGGGGCTCACCCAGCGCCCTCGCGGAGCCCGAGGCGGTGGCCGAGCACTGCCTGCGGTGCGCGGTGGGCTCCAACGCCCACCACAAGGACCAGGGCGCCTCCACCTAGCACCCGGGCACGACGAACGGGCGGGACCCGAGGGCCCCGCCCGCCGCCTGCGCCCGTGGCGATGGGACCTCAGTTCGCCCCGCCGCTCACGGCTTTCTTCCCGTTGCTCGGCGCCAGGTGCACGTCCAGCCACGCCGTCCACCGCGCCCACAGGTCCAGGAGCGTCTCCTTGGCCGCCGGCCCGTGGTCCTCGTACGGATACAGGTACATCGCCGCTTCCTTGTTCAGCCCGTTGAGGGCGTGGAACATGCGCGGCGTGTTGATGGGGTCGGTGCCCACGTTCTGGTCGTGGAGGCCATGGTACATGAGCAGCGCCCCCGTCATCTGGTCGGCGAAGAAGAAGGGCGACATGGAGATGTACACGTCCTTCGCCTCCCAGAGCGTGCGACGCTCGCTCTGGAAGTCCAGGGGCGTCAGCGTGCGGTTGTAGTTGCCGTCGCCGGCGATCCCCGCCTTGAAGAACGGCGTGTGCACCAGCGCGTTGGCCGTGGAGAAGGCTCCGTAGGAGTGCCCGCCGATGGCCAGGCGCCGGCGATCGATGATGCCCCGTCGGTCGAGCTCGTCGATGACCGCCGAGAGGTTGTTGCGCAGGTCGTTGTCGTAGTTGTCGTTCATCTGTCCGGCCTTGCCGACGATGGGTGCGTCGGGCTCCACCACCGCGTAGCCCAGGCGGGCCAGGAACTGCATGGACCGGAAGCTGTAGGTCGTGAACGCGTTCTTGTCGTACGTGCGCCCACCCTCGTCGTAGTTGGTCTGGCTCGTGTACTCCCGGGGATAGAACCAGAACATGGCCGGCAGGCGTCCCGCAGTGTAGCCGGGCGGGAGCGTGACGTTCACCAGGAAGCGGAACCCGTCGGGCCGCTCCACCACGAAGCGCTCCTTCTTCGCCGCGGTGAGGTCCGGGGTGTAGTCCTTGTTCCGTGTGAGCTGCGTGAGCTTTCCGGCGGCGTGCAGGAAGTCCTCGGGCACCTCCGTGGAGGACTCCCGCTCCACCACGAACGACCCGACGTCGATGTCCAGGAACGCCGTGATGTGCTCCCACAGATTGTCGTTGGAGCTCTCGTAGGTGCGCTGCCTGGCCCCGTCGTCGATGGCGACCTCGTCCAGGAAGCTCTTCGGGGAGTTGGTCAGCGGGTCCTTGTCGTACTGGATCCCGTAGAAGAAGACGTGCTCTCCGTCCCGGGAGAGCTGCACCGTTTCGCCGCCGCCCCGGCCCCGGCCGAAGCCGCGGAAACCCCGTCCCACCCTCGGCACGGAGCCGCCCGCGAGGACGAGGGAGCCGGGGTTGGCGTAGAAGTCGCTGGAGCGATAGCGCACCAGCGTGTGCCGGGCGCTCGGGTCGCTGAGGCGCACCGCATACACGAGGGTGTTCTGTCCCTGTCGCTGGGTCAGGAAGAGCGTCTTGTAGTCCGGCGACCAGTTGTGCGAGTCGATGCGGCTGTTGCTCTCGTAGACGGTCTTCAGGCTGGCGCTGTCGAAGGGCGGAGCCCACTGCATGACACGGTCCTTGCGGCGAGCCCTTCCCCCTTCCTGGCCTTCCTCCGCACCGGCTCCGGCGCCCATGCGGCCGCCACCGCGGCCGGGGGCTGCGGCGCTGTCGCCGGGCGGAGCCGGCTCCTGCTCCAGGAACGTCAGGCCCTGGTTGTCCTCACGCCATGCCACCTGCCGGTGCCGCTGGTCGCCCCGGGGGCTTCCGGCGCCGGGGGCGGCGACGTTGTCACTCTGGAGGCCCGTGTTCATGGGGGTCTCGTCCAGCACCGCGAGCTTCTTGCCCATGCGGTCCCAGATCTCCTCGGTCTTGGCGAAGTTGCTCACCGGGACCATGTAGCTGAACGGCTTGTCGAGCTTGGTGACGCGGGCGTACTCACCGTCGGGGGAGAAGTCGAAGGCCCAGATCATCGCCGGCGCCCCCACCTTTTCGACCTTCCGGCTGGCGACGTCTACGAGGGCCAGTTGGCCGGTGGCGTCCCACTCCAGCAGAGCCTTGCCGTACGGCGTGGCCAGGAGGCTGCGATAGGTACGCAGATGGTTCTCGCCCTTCTGGGTCATCTCCACCTCGGGGCCGGTGGGCAGCGTCGGCTTCACGGGCATGGCCGCACGGCCGTCGGGCACCAGGACCGTGGCGATCTTCTTCCCGTCGGCGGTCCATTGGAAGCGTGTGACCAGGGTCGCCAGCACGGGCGTGCGGGTGATCTGCCGGGACCGCCCGTTCGCCGGGTCGGCCACCCAGATGTCGGTGGCGTCGGGAGTGTGCACGAAGAACGCGATCTGCGAGCCGTCGGGGGACCATGTCGCGTTGGACACGCGGGCACCGGCCGGGATGCGTACGGACACCCTGGAGCCGTCGGCCGCCGAGATCACGTCGATGCCGACGTTGCTGCGGATGGTGAGGTTGCGGTCCCGATTCGCGCGGAAGTCGATGAACTCACCTCCCAGATCGTGGAAGGGCCTGGAGAACCTGCCCATGGTGACGGGCCCGTCACCCACCTCGTCGAGGAACCACTTCCGATTCGAGCTCAAGTCGGTGAGCGTGACGTTGAGCCAGCGGGGCGCCATGACGGCATCGACGATGGCCGGTGGTGGCAGCGTGTAATGCTCGGTGGCGAGGACCTCCTTCGGGTCCCAGCTCCCGCTTCGGGCCTGTGCCGCCGTGTGGAGCGGCATCAGGACGGCCCATGCCACCAGGATCCACATCGCGCCCGCGATGCGTCGCCCGGGGGACGTCCGACCGCGACGACCGATCATGGTCACCTCCAGAAGATCTGCGTGAACGACTTGGGGATGGATTTCCGAACGTCCCCGGGGGAGGCGGGAACCGACAGGTGTCGAACAAAAGGGAGGGGTTGTCCGCTCTACACAAGTAGGAGCAGCGAGGCGGGGTGTGCCGGCTCTCGAACCGCCGGGCCGGGCCGTGCCGGACCCGGAGACACGGGAGCGGGCGGACGCCACTACACCCGTGGCCATGGGCGGATGCACGGCGCTTCGTTACCTTCCTTCGCCCCTTTCATTCCAGGAAACCCGATCATGCGAATCCGAATCGGAGTGGCAACCGCCGCTGCCACCCTCACCTTGATGGCGTGCAACCAGGCGAACGCGCCGGCCCACCTCGACACCGACAACCAGAAGGCCAGCTACGGCATCGGCTTCAGGATGGGACAGGACCTCAAGCCCGCCGCGGACAGCCTCGACATGCCCGCCTTCCGGAAGGGCATCGAGGACGCGCTGGCCAATCACGATCCGGCGGTGTCGGAGCAGGAGATCCAGACTGCCCTGAACAAGTTCTCCCAGGCCATCATGGTCGCCCAGCAGCAGAAGCAGGCTGCCGCCGCCCAGAAGAACAAGGCCGAGGGCGAGGCCTACCTGAAGGAGAACGGCGCCAAGGCCGGCGTCACCACCACCAAGAGCGGACTCCAGTACGAGGTGCTGAAGCCGGGGACCGGCCCCAAGCCCACCGAGAAGGACTCGGTGCGCGTCAACTACAAGGGCACGCTCCTCGACGGCACGGTGTTCGACAGCTCGGACAAACACGGCGGGCCCGCGACGTTCGCCGTCGGCGGCATGATCCCGGGCTTCACCGAAGCCCTGGAGCTCATGCCCGTGGGGAGCAAGTACCGCTTTGTGATCCCGTCCGATCTCGCTTACGGGACCCGGGGGGCCGGCCAGGACATCGGGCCCAACGCCACGCTGATCTTCGAGATCGAGCTTCTCGGCATCGTTCCGACGAAATAGGGCACGGACGAGGGGACCGGGCCTACGTCGATGGGGCCCGGTCCGAGCCCTTCGTCATCGATCCCTACCCCCGGTTGGCGGCCCGCAGGAACCTGCGTGCGAGCTGGGCCACCCGGGCCTCGCCCTGCTCCTCCGCTTGCGCCAGGATCGCCTCGACCTGCTCCGTGAGCAGGGGATCGCCCCACAGGTATCCAGTGGCCTTCTCGGCGCTCCGGGAGTCGCCCTCGTCGGCGCCCTGGATGAGCGCCCAGGCCACCGCTTCCTCGTAGCCGGGGGAGTCGGGGTCGGGAAGGCTGAACTCGGGCTCCCCCGGCCCGCCGGCGTCCTCGTTCACGAAGGCTCGGGACATGGGCGTGCTCAGCGTTCCGGGAGCCGGATCTCCGGCTCCTCGGGGAAGGGGCGGTACAGGGTGACGACGTGACCCATGGTCTGCACCACGTGCACGTCCCCGAGTCCCGACGCCATGCGCTCCGCGATGGCGCGGACGTCGCCCGGGGCGCTGTCCAGGACCCTCACCTTGAGAAGCTCGCGGGTGTTGAACGCATCGCGCAGGCCCTGAAGTGCGGCTGCGCTGGTGCCGCCGGCGCCCACCTGGGCGACGGGCTTGAGGCGGTTGGCCATCGAACGCAGGCGCGCGCGCTGTCTCGGGGTGAGGGGGTCCATGATTGAAGTGTAGGGCAGGGGGACGGGATGATCCACAGCCCGGGGGCGTCACCCTCGCCCGCAGCCCTCCGTGCGAGCATGTTGTCGGTCGGGTGAACCCCCGCCTCCGAGGAGGAGCCGAACCGATGAAGCGCCGCGATTTCCTGACAGCCCTCCGCCACGGGCCCACCGCCGGCGGTCGGGCGGCGCGAGTCGACGCCTGGACCTGGGTGGGCGGGGGTGGCGACCGCGACGCGGACGAGTGGCGCAGGAGCTTCGCCCGGGTGCGCGGCGCCGGCATCAGCGGCGTCCTCGTGGGTGGAGGCGACACGACGGTGCTGGGTGACGCCGCGCACGCGGAGGGGCTCTCGTTCCATCGCTGGACGTGGATGTGCAACAGGAACGGCGATGCTCGGGTGCAGGCCGAGCACCCCGAGTGGTTCGCCGTGAGCCGGGAGGGCAAGTCGTCGCTCACGCATCCGCCCTACGTAGGCTACTACAAGTGGGTGTGTCCGACGCGGCCCGCGGTGCGGGCCTACCTGCGGGACCTGGTGGACCGGACCGCTGCCGACCCCCGCGTGGACGGCGTGCACCTGGACTACATCCGCTACCCGGACGTCATCCTGCCGCGGGGGCTGTGGGGCAAGTACGGCCTGGTGCAGGACCGGGAGCTCCCGCAGTTCGACTTCTGTTACTGCGACGTGTGTCGCGAGACGTTTCGAGCGCAGTCGGGGGTGGATCCGCTGGACCTGCCCGACCCTCCCTCCAATGAAGCCTGGCGACGCTTCCGCTGGGACAGCGTCACGGCCCTGGTGAAGGAGTGCCGCGAGGCCGTGCACGCCCGGGGCAAGGCCATCACCGCGGCGGTATTTCCCACGCCCCGCCTGGCCCGGCGCCTGGTGCGCCAGGCCTGGGACGAATGGCATCTGGACGCCGTCTTTCCCATGCTCTATAGCGCGTTCTACCTGGAGGACCTCCCCTGGATCGGCACGTCGGTGACCGAAGGGCTGAAGGCCCTGACCGCCGCCGGAGGCGGCACCTCGCTACGCGCCGGCCTCTACCTGCCCAGCCTCGATCCCGACTCTCTGATCGAGGCCGTGGAGATCGCGCGGAATGCCGGAGCCCGGGGCATCTCCCTCTTCGACATGGGGGCCCTGGACGACGTGCACCTGGCGGCGGTGCAGGAGGCGCTCCGGGCGTGAGCGCAGGCGGTCGGGGAGACCTCGGCCACGAGGATCCTGTGCCGTCGGAACGCGACGGCATGGCGGGAAAGGCGCGAGCGCCCGAACGGACGGGCGCGTGTTCCGCATCCGGGCCCGCTTACTCGTAGCGGAGCGCCTCGATGGGGTTGAGCTGCGCCGCCTTCCTCGCGGGGTAGTAGCCGAAGAAGATCCCCACGGTCGCGGAGAAGCCCATGGCGAGCCCCACCATGGCCGGAGCGATGGCGGTGCTCCACCCCGTGAGGCGCGCGATCACCTCCGCCCCGCCGAACCCCACCGCCACGCCGAAGGCGCCGCCGATCACGCTCAGGACGATGCTCTCGATGAGGAACTGGCTGAGCACGTCCGAGCCGCGTGCGCCGATGGCCATGCGGACGCCGATCTCGCGCGTCCGCTCGGTCACCGACACCAGCATGATGTTCATGATGCCGATGCCGCCCACCAAGAGGGAGATGCTGGCAATGGCCGCGAGGAGCAACGTCATGACGTCGGTGGTGCCCTCCGCCGCCTGCATGATGTCCGTCTGGTCGCGCACGGTGAAGTCGTCGGCCTCGTAGGGGGCGAGCTTGTGCCGCTCGCGCATGATGCCCCGGACCTCCTGCTCCGCCGCGGGGATGTCCTGGGGGTTGGGCGTGCTCCCCACGATCTGACCGATGAACTGGTGTCCCGCGAGGCGCGTCTGCACCGTCGTGTACGGCGCGAGGATGACGTCGTCCTGGTCGTTGCCCATCCCGGTCTGCCCCTTGGACTGGAGCACGCCGATGATCTTGAAGGGTACGTCCCTCAGCCGCAGGTTCTGCCCGACGGGGTCCTGGTTCGGGAACAGGTCCTTGGCCACCGTGGCGCCGATGACCGCGACCTTGCGCATGCCCCGCAGGTCCTCCGCGTCGAAGAGCCGGCCCTCGGAGACGTTCCAGTCCCGGATGGTCGCGTAGTCGGTGGACACGCCCCTCACCATAGTGCGCCAGTTCCCCTTGCCGCCCACGGCCTGGGTGGGCGCGAGGATGACGGGGGAGACCCCGGACAGCAGCAGGGATTCCCGCTTGATGGCCTCGGCGTCTTGCACGGTGAGGCGGTTGAAGGTGCCGGCGCCGCGGCTCACGCCGCCCTCTCGGCTGGCGCCCGGCGTGACCACGATGAGGTTGGTGCCCAGACCGTTGATGCTCTGGCGGATCTGCGACTTCGCGCCCTGGCCCACGGCCACCATCATCATCACGGCACCCACGCCGATGATGATACCGAGCATGGTGAGCATGGAGCGCATCTTGTTCTTCAGGATGCTGTCCACCGCGATGTCGATGAAACGGCGCAGTCTCATGTCAGCTCGTCGCCTTCAGTGATTCGACCGGTTCGACGGGTTCGCCGCCACCCGGGTCGAGGACGGCGTGCTGCCGCGCTACGGTGGCGTGGTCGCGTACAACGAGCCCGTCACGCAGCTCCATGATGCGTGGCGCGTAGGCGGCGATGTCGGGCTCGTGGGTGACCAGGAGCACGGTCACACCCTGGGCGTTCAGCTCCTGGAAGAGCGCCAGCACCTCGACGGAGGTGTGTGTGTCCAGGTTGCCCGTGGGCTCGTCGGCGAGGATGAGCGTCGGATTCGTCACCAGGGCACGTGCGATGGCGACGCGCTGCTGCTGACCTCCGGACAGCTCGCTGGGCTGATGGTCCATGCGGTCGCCGAGCCCCACGCGCTCGAGGGCATCGCGGGCGAGGGCCTTCGAGTCGAGCTTCCTGCCGCTGCGGTCGTACAGCAACGGCAGCTCGACGTTGTCGAGGGCCGTGGTGCGCGCCAGCAGGTTGAACCCCTGGAAGACGAAGCCGATCTCCCGGTTGCGGATGTCGGCGAGCTGGTCGCGGTCGAGCCCGTCCACCCGGGCGCCGTTGAGCACGTAGACGCCGTCCGTGGGCTGGTCCAGGCAGCCCAGGATGTTCATCAGGGTGGACTTTCCGGATCCCGACGCGCCCATGATGGCCATCATCTCCCCACGCCGCACGTCGAGATCGACGCCGCGGAGCGCGTGCACTTCGCTGCCACCTGTCCCGTAGACCTTCGTCAGCTCCTTCGCGTCGATGACCAGATCGGGCTCGCTCATGTCAAAACCCCATCCGGAAGAAGCCCCGGCGTCCCCCGAACGGGCTCGAGCTCGAGCCCTGACCCGATGGAGAGATCACGCTCGCCACGACCTTCATGCCCGCGTGCAAGCCGGGTCCCGAGACCTGGGTCATCTGGCCGTCGTCGAGGCCGGTCTTCGCTCGCGTGACGTGCAGCTGTCCCGCACCATTCACGTACCAGAGCGTGGCACTGTGGGAGTCGCGACCGGCCCAGGGTGAGCCCCCCGGAGGAGCCCCGAACCCGGATCTGGAGTCGCCGGCGGAGGCGAGACCGGCGGCCCGCACGGGGCCGTCCGCCGCGCCTCCTGGGTGCGCCGAGTCCCCGGCGGCCCTTCCGCCTCCCACGTCGGCGATCATCTCTGGCGTGGGCTGGAGGCGGAGGGCGGCGTCCGGGACCTTGAGCACGTTGGTCGCCTTGTTCACGAGGAACGTGGCCGTGGCGGTCATGCCGGGGAGGAGTGTGCCGTCCTTGTTGCTGACGCCGATGACCACCGTGTACTCCACCACGTTGTTCGACGTCGTCGACTCGAGGCGCACCTGCGACACCGTGCCGTGGAAGACCCTGTTCGGATAGGCCTCGACGGTGAAGGTCACGGGTTGTCCGGCGTGGATCTGACCGATGTCGCTCTCGTCCACCTGGGCCAGGATCCGCATCTTGGTCAGGTCCTGGGCGATGAGGAACAGCTGGGGCGCGGAGAAGCTCGCCGCCACGGTCTGGCCGACCTGCACGTTCCGCTCGATGACGACACCGTTGATGGGCGCGTAGATGTTCGCGTAGCGGAGGTTGCGCCGCGCTCGGTCCAGAGCGGCCTGCGCCGACGTGTTCGCCGCGTCCGCCACCTGCCACGCGTGCAGGGCGGAGCGGTAGTCGCTCTCGGTGACGACGTTCCTCTTGAAGAGCGAGTCGGACTGGTCCAGCAGGAACTTGTCCTCGGCGAGGTCCGCCTTCGCCTTCTCCGCGTTGGCCTCTGCCTCGGTGACGGCCTGGCCTAGGAGCGTGGTGTCCAGCTGGGCGATGAGCTCGCCCTTCTTCACGCGGGAGTTGTAGTCGGCGTACAGGGCGGAGATCTGCCCGGAGACCTGCGTTCCCACCTGCACCGTGCGGACGGGGTCGAGGGTCCCCGTCGCGCTGACGGTGGCGTCCACGTTCCCCCGCTGGATGGTGACGAAGCGGTACGACTCGGCCTGTGCCTTGTCGTGCCGCACGATCAAGCCCGCGGCCACCAGCCCCGTCACGACTACGGCGCCGCCCCACACCACACGTCTCATGTTGCCCTCTTCCCGTCCGGTGCGCCCGCCGCGCCTCCCGGACCACCTCCTCCCTCGACACGGACCTTCTTTCTGCACCGACCCGCCCGCGTTCATATGGACCCCCGGTCAGACGGAAGTGTTGCATCGCCGCGTTCCGGCATTCTCGCGCGACGGCGAATCCGACACGTGTGGGACCCACGCGCCGGGCCGAGACCGACATTCGTAGGACGGCATCCCCGAGACCCCGTCCGGACCCGGCCGCGCACCCTCAACCAAACGCTCAGGTCGGGGGTCCTTGAAACGGCGATAGATGGCTCTATTCATGGATGCCCGACGAATGTCGTCGGCATCGGGAGTCCGTGCTCTTCCACAACAAGCGGGGATGCTCATGTCGCGGCGGCGCGCCGGCCTCGTGGCCGTGGTCCTCCTGTCCATGTCGTCCCTCGGCGTGCCGACGCCCGCCGTCGCCCAGAGCGACCGGAGCGGCGGCGCGGTGATCTCCCTCGCCGAGGCCATCCGCCTGTCCCTGGCGCGACAGCCCGCGGCCGTGGCCGCCGCGGGAGCCGTGTCCCGCGCTCGGGCCGACCAACTCCAGGCCCGTGGAGCGCTCCTGCCGAACGTCACGGTGAACGGCATATTCGCGAACTCGAGCAACCAGCGCTTCGACCAGGCTACGGGTCAGCTGGTCTCGCAGAACTACACGTCTCAGATCCAGGGCTCGTACGAGGTGTTCGGGGCCGGTCGCAAGTTCGCGACCCTACGCGCTTCCGGCGCGGACGCGGACGCGGCCGAGGCCCGGTACACGGCGCAGCGGTTCCAGACCATCCTGGAGACGACGAGCCTGTTCTACGAGGCGGCCGCGGCTGCGGATCTGGTGCGCGTGGCCGAGACACGGCAGCAGCGGGCCCAGGAGCAGCTCAAGTTCGCCCAGGTGCGCCTGGACCTGGGCACGACGACGCAGTCCGACGTGCTGCGGGCGGAGATCGAGGTGGGCAACGCGGAGCTGGCGGCGGTGGACGCCCGGGCCGGCCTGCGCACCTCGGAGCTCCAGCTGGGCCGGCAGGTCGGCATGGCCGCCGCCGTGCACGCCGCGCCGCAGTCCCTTCCGGACCGGGCACCGGAGCTACCGCCTACGGAGGAGCTGGTCCGGAGGGCCCTGGGGGGCTCGCCCTCGGTGGTGGCGGCGGACGCCACCCTGACGAGCCGCCGCATGACCAAGCTCGCCGCGTATACGCCGTACCTGCCCACGGTTCGTCTCAGCGGCGGGTACGATTGGTTCGCGTACGACTTCCCCCCCAGCAAGCAGAGCTGGAGTCTGAGGCTGACGGCGTCGCTGCCCATCTTCAACGGCTTCCAGCGTGAGGCGTCGGTGCAGCGCGCGCAGGCCGCGCAGCGCACCGCCGAAGCCCAGGCACGCGACGCGCGACTGGGGGCGCGAGTGGACGTGGAGTCTGCGGTGCAGGCCATCGAGGCGGCCAGCCGCCGGGTGGAGATCTCGGACCGCACGGTGCAGCTCGCCGAGGAAGACTTGAGGGTGCAGGAGGAGCGGTACCAGCTCGGGGTCACGACGATCCTCGACCTGCAGGCCTCGCAGCTGTCCCTCGCCGACGCCCAGGTGGTGGCGGTGACCGCCCGGCAGGCGTTGGGGAGTGCGGTCGCCGGCCTGGAGGCCATCCTCGGAGGGTCCATCACACAGGAGTCGGGACGATGAAGGCCATGCGGAGGAGCGTCGGGCTCCTGGTGTTGGCGGTGGTGGTGGGGTTGTCCGGGTGCTCGAAGGGCGAGGCGAATCAGGCGGCGGAAGGGGCATCTGCCGGTGCCCCCGGCGCCGCCACGAATCGCCGGGGGCAGCCGCGCGTGGCCGCCGTGCGGACGGTTCCGGTGAGGGTCGGCTCCATCGCCCGATCCGTGACCGTGTCGGGGGTGGTGGAGCCTCTCCGTACGGTGGCGGTGAACAGCCAGCTCTCGGGGCAGGTCCTGGCGGTGAACGTCGAGGAGGGGAGCGTCGTGCGCGCGGGTGACACCCTCGCCGAGATGGACGGACGGGAGCTCCAGGCGCAGCTCGCCGCGGCGGAAGCCGCCTACCAGGTGGCGGATGCTGCGTTCCAGAGGGCGCAGCAGCTCAGGGAGCGCCAGATCATCACCCTTCCCGAATACGAGCAGCAACGCACGGCGATGGCGGCCGCCAAGGCCACTCTGGACCAGATCCGGACGCGCATTGGCTATACGCACGTCATCGCTCCGGTGGCCGGTGTCGTTACCGAGAAGCGGGTGGAGGCCGGAGACGCGGTGGGCACGCAGACCCGCCTGTTCAGCGTCGCCGAGGTGGCGACGCTGGTGGTGAGGGTGGGCGTGTCGGAGCTGGACGTCGTGGAGCTCGAGGAGGGCGACCGGGTGCAGGTGGACCTCGACGCGTTTCCCGGCCGGAGGGTGGCCGCCCACATCCGACGCATCTTCCCCGTCGCCAACCCCACCACCCGCCTGCTGCCCGTGGAGGTCGCCCTGGAGCCGGAGGCTCGCGCGTTCGTCCGCCCGGGCTTTCTGGCCCGCGCGACCTTCGCGCTGAACGAGCGGACGGGCGTGCTCCTCGTGCCCCAGGGTGCGCTGGTGGGTGGGTCCTCGTCGCAGGCGGTGTTCGTGGTGGACCGGGGACGTGCCGTGCGGCGCACGGTGGAGACGGGACTGATGTCCGAGGGAAGCGTCGAGATCGTCTCCGGGCTCGCGGAGGGCCAGGCCGTGGTCACCCTGGGCAACAACCTGCTGAGGGACGGAGCCGAGGTCCGCGTCGTCAACGGTGACACGGCGGCCCTGGGCGGCGCGATGCCGGCCGCGGAGGGAGCATCCGGCGCATCGAGCAGCGGAGGGATCTCCTGATGAGCGCGAAGGGCGTTCGGGCGAAGGGTCCCCGGCGAGGGCTCCCCAGCCTGGCCATCGTCAGACCGGTGGGCACCTTGATGCTCACCTCGGTGATCGTCGTGCTGGGCGTGTACTTCCTGCGCGGCCTTCCCCTGGACCTCCTCCCCACCATCGTCTACCCGCAGCTCCGCGCCAGCGTGAGCAATACCGGGGTGGAGCCCCAGGTGCTGGAGGAGACCATCGCCAAGCGGCTGGAGGCCGCCCTGGCGAGCACCGAGAACGTCACCAACATGCAGACCGAGATTCGTGAGGGTCGGGTGGGCGTGAACCTCACGTTCTCCTACGGCACCGACGTGGACTTCGCCCTGCAGGACGCGTCCAAGAACCTGGAAAGCGCCCGGCGGAGCCTCCCCGAGGAGGCGGATCCCCCGAGCATCCACAAGTTTGATCCCAACCAGAGCCCCGTCTACGAGGCCGCGTTCTCCTCCGACACCCGGGATCTGGTGTCGCTGCGCGAATGGGTCGAATACCGGCTCAAGCCCCAGCTCCTCACCATCGAGGGTGTTGCCTCCGTCGACGTCTCCGGCGGCCTGGTCCGTGAGATCGAGGTGGTTCTCGACCAGGAGCGCCTCCGTTCGTACGGCCTCACCGTGTCACAGGTCATCGACGCCGTGCGCTCGGCCAACCAGGACGTGGCCGCTGGGCGCGTGTCGTCGCCCACGCGGGAGGTGGTGGGCAAGACGGCGGGCAAGTTCCGCAGCGTCGAGGACGTGGCGGCGGTGCTCCTCACGGTGCCCGGCGGCGCGCGTGTGCCCCTCTCGGAGATCGCCAGCGTACGCGACACCCACCAGGAGCAGCGCCTGTGGGCGCGCCTGGACGGCGTGCCCGCGGTGAAGGTGTCGGTGCGGAAGCAGCCCAACGCCAACACGGTCTTCGTGGCCGAGCAGGTGGACCGCCGTCTGGCCGATCTGCGGGTCAGCAACTTCACGCCCGGCGACATCAGGTACGAGACCATCAACAACCAAGCGGACTTCATCCGGAAGTCGGTGAGGTCCGTGGAGACCGCCGCCCTCATGGGTGCGTTCCTGGCCATGATGGTGGTCTTCCTCTTCCTGGGCTCCCTGCGCAAGACGCTCATTGTGGGCCTGGGGATCCCCATCGCCATCCTGGCGACGTTCATCATGATGGGCCTGGGCAGGCTCACCCTGAACATCATGAGCCTGGGAGGGCTCGCCCTCGGGGTGGGGATGCTGGTGGACAACTCCATCGTGATGCTGGAGAACATCTTCCGACATCGCGAGGAGGGGCAGGACGACGTGGAGGAAGCGGCCCACGAGGGGGCGGCCGAGGTGACCAGCGCGGTGGTGGCGTCCACCCTCACGAACCTGGCGGCCGTGGTGCCCTTCCTGCTCATCATCGGGCTGGCCGCGCTCATCTTCCGTGAGCTGATCCTGACCATCTCGTTCGCCATCCTGGCTTCGTTGGTGGTGGCGCTCACGGTGGTCCCCATGCTGTCGGCGCAGCTGGCCAAGGTGCGCTTCAACAGCGGGGTGAAGGAGTGGGCGCTCCTGCGGGCCGTGGACGGGGGCATGCGGGGGCTCCGTGACCTCTACCGCAGGGTGATGCCCACGGTGGTGCGCTTCCGCTGGGCGGTGCTGGGCCTGGCGGCGCTGGCGTTCACCACGGTGTTCCTGCTGGCCCGCGGCCTGGGAAGCGAGTTCCTGCCCCAGGTGGACGACGGGAACGTGGGCGTGTACATCAGGCTGGCACCGGGCGTGTCGGCCCTGGAGACGAACCGCGTCACCCTCGAGGTAGAGGAGCTGGTGGAGGAGATGCCCGACGTGGTGGCGCGCTTCGCCACCGCTGGCGGCATGCTCTTCGGCGCCTCCACCAGCCAGCAGTCGGGGCGGGGCTCCATCGACATTGTGCTGATGCCCGCGTCGGAGCGCTCCATGAGCGCGGACGAGTGGGTGCAGCGGCTCCAGGGGAAGATCAACGCCAAGGGCTTCCCCGGCGCGAGCATCTTCGTGCGTCCTCCCCGCATCCGGGGGCTGAGGACGTCACACTACGGCTCGGCCATCGCCCTCTCCGTGCAGGGTGACGACCTGGACGAGCTCAAGCGCATCGCCGACGACGTGGTGGCGTCTGTGAAGGGGGTGCCGGGGCTGGAGAACCTGGAGCCGTCGGCGGAGGACGCGACCCCTCAGCTCTCCATCGAGCTGGACAGAGAGCGCGCGTCGTACCTGGGGCTGAGCGTGGCCGCCGTAGGCCAGACGCTGCGCACGGCGCTGGACGGCACCATCGCCACGCGCTTCACCTCGGGCAATCAGGAGTACGACCTGAGGGTGATGTTCCCCAGGGAGCGCTTCAAGAGTCCCGAGGACCTGGGCTCCGTCGCGCTCTTCCCCGGAGCGGCGGGGGGGCAGCCCATCTATCTGCGGGACGTGGCGCGGGTCGAGAACGTCATGGGGCCCACCATGATCCTGCGGGAGAACCAGAACCGCGTCTTCCGCCTCACCGGGGACAACATCCCCGAGGTGGCGTCGGTGGGAGAGGTGAACGACTCCATCCGGGCGCGACTGGCGAGCGTGGCGCTCCCCGACGGCTACAGCGTGGTGATCGGCGGCGACGAGGAGTCCATCAAGGAGAGCAACCGCCAGCTCACCATCGTCGTGGCCCTGGCCATCTTCCTGGTGTTCGTGGTGATGGCGGTCCAGTACGAGAGCCTGGTGAACCCCCTGGTCATCCTCTTCGCCATTCCCATGTCGCTCATCGGGGTGGGCCTCGGGCTGCACCTGACCCAGACGCCCTTGAGCGCCCCGGTGCTCCTCGGCGTGATCCTGCTGGCGGGGATCGTGGTGAACAACGCCATCCTGTTGGTGGAATACATCGAGCAGGGGCGGCGCTACCACGGGCTCACGCGCGAGCAGGCGGTGGTGCAGGCGGGGGCGGTGCGCCTGCGGCCCATCCTCATGACGACGCTGACCACCGTGTTCGGCATGCTCCCCCTGGCCCTGGGCATCGGTAGCGGCTCCGAGCTCATGCGACCCCTGGCCATCGCGGTGGTGGGTGGGTTGAGCCTGTCCACGCTCCTCACCCTGTTCGTCGTCCCCAGCGCCTACCTGGTGCTGAACGGGGCCGCGGAGGGGCTGCGGGCGTTCCTGCTGGGCAAGAAGCCGGCGAAGGAGGAGGCGGTGGGCATGGCGCAGGAGGAGGCGGCCACGACGACGTAGCGGCCGGCGACGCTCCACGACCTCAGTGCGCGTGCGTCGAGATGATGATGGCGCCGGGGATGTGCAGGTTGCCGCCGAGGCGCTCCCCATTGCCACTCCGTTGTGCACTCCCTACCGTGGGTTCTCTCGCGGGAGGACGCCAGGGCTCCATATCCAGGGACGACTTCGTGGCTCGAGACAAGACGCGCGACAAGAGAAAGGCTCGCCGTGCCCGTGCCCG
>JAJDNC010000136.1 GCA_022340865.1 Gemmatimonadota bacterium | reverse complement strand
GTCACCGCGGGAGAACGCGATGGCGTTGGATCCGTCGTCCCACCAGTCCTCGATGGCGGTACCCGCCACCACCCGACGGAAGCCCACCATGGCCTCGATCATCGGGTCGCGATGCTCGCACACCCAGTCCCCGGACTTCACCGCCTCCAGGCTCGGCGCGCAGGTGACGTCGTTGGTGTTCCCGGCGGCGTCCGAGGGCGGCCCCAGGGAGTTCTGGGCGGGCCGGTCGAAGGCATAGCTCGACAGGATCTTCGGATACCCGTAAGGCTGCGCGAGCATCCAGACATTGGCCAGTCGGAACACCTGCCCGTCGCGGTAGCTGATGCGTCCGACGTCGTGCTGGGTGTCGTGGTTCTCCAGGAACACCACGGCCTTGTCCGAGGGCATGAGCCCCCACGCGAGGGCGGAGAACTGGCTCCCCGTCGGCCCGTCGGGGGTCAGCTGCGAGATGTGCTGCCCACCGGTGCCCAGGAACTTGTCGCCCACGCCCTGGAAGGTGAACTCGGTGATGTCCGCCGCCCCGCCGCTCCGGTACGCCTCGCCGTAGTAGTCCCGGGGCGACAGCGCCTCGCCCGGTCCGCTGCTCACCTCCAGGAAGTAGTACGGAATGGGGCGGCCCTCCGCGGTCATGGTGGAGTCCACGAGAGTCAGGATGTCGTCGAGCTCCACCTGCTGGATGTGCTTCGCCGCGTCGATGCGGAAGCCGGCGACGCCGAGACGGGCGAGCATGATCAGGTATCCGGCGATCTTCTGCCGCACCGAGGGAAGGCCGGTGTTCAGATCCGGCAGCCCGAGCAGCTCGCAGTCCTGGACGTTCGCGGCGTTCGAGTAGTCGTCGACGATGCAGTGCGGGTGGAAGTCGGCGGGCGTGTAGAGCCCCGGGTAGTCGTACTTGCTGTAGGCCGTGCCGTTGCTGCCGACGCCCGGGCTCGGGTAGTTCGTCATGTGGTTGATGACCGCGTCCACGTAGATGTCCACGCCTGCGGCCTTGCAGCGATTCACCATGTCCACGAACTCGGTGCCGGTGCCCGAGCGGCTGCGCGCTATGCTGTAGCTCACCGGCTGGTACCGCTCGCTCCAGTCGTGGCTGGGCGTGACGCTGTGCTCCTCCGGAGGGGATACCTGCACGGCCTTGTACCCCACGGGACCGAGCACCTGCTCACACTCGTTGGCGATGTCCGTCCACTTCCACTCGAAGAGCTGCACGAACACGTCCCCCGCCGCCATGTGCCCGCTGGGACGGTACGTCGGCGCCAGGGCGGGTCGGGCCGGGGTGGGCGATCCGGTGACGGCCGGCGAGGTCGGCGTACCGGAGCAACTCGCCATGGCCGAGGCTGCCAGGCAGGCCGCGAGCACGAGGGTGTGTTTTCGCGAGAGCACGGCTCCGATCCTGCTCCCCGAGGTGGCTCGCGGCCCCGCCGGAGAACCGGCGGGGCCGCGAAGTCACGCGCGGGTCGGGGTTACGAGGCTCAGTATCCCGGATTCTGCTTCAGATTCGGGTTGGCGATGAGCTCCGACCCCGGAATCGGGTAGAGATCCAGGTGGGCGTCCGTCGCCGTACCCGCCGCCACGCCGCCCTTCCACTCCCAGATGTAGCTACCGCCGGTGAACTCACCGAAGCGGATGAGGTCCGTCCGCCGGTGGGCCTCCCAGAGCAGCTCGCGCTCCCGCTCGTTCAGGATGAACGGTAGCGTGAGCTGGGTGTCGGTGATGTCGCCGCTCGTGCCGCCGAACGCGCGCTCGCGCAACGCGTTCACGTACTGCAGCGCCTGCGCCCGGGTGCCGCCTCCGCCCCTGAGCACCGCCTCGGCGTACATCAGGTACGCATCGCCCAGGCGGAACATGGGGAAGTCGGTGTCCACGAACCCCGGGTTCGAGCCCGCCTGTCCCGTGGAGGTCATGTTGGTGAACTTGGACGCCGCGATCCCGTCCGTGAACGTCGGGATGTCCGCGACGTCCACGGTCTGGCCGGACGTGTAGAAGAACGACGCCCGGCCGTCGCCCGCGCTGAAGTGATTGTAGGCCTGGGACCTCATGCGGATCCCCCACCAGCAGCCGTCGATCCCGTACGCAGAGGGATCCATGCTACCGCCGCACTCGGCGTGGATCAGGAAGTTGACGCCGCCGTACGTCTGCGTGTGAATGCCGTCCTGGGGAATCGAGAAGATGATCTCCGGCGACGTGTTGTTGTCGGCCTGGAAGAGGTGGTGGAAGCTGGGGTCGAGGCTGTAGAAGCCCGAGTTGATGACCTGCTGGATCGAGTTCATCGCGTCGGCATAGTCCGCCGTACCGGTGTACACCTCCGCATTCATGTACAGCTTGGCAAGCAGCATGTCCGCCGCCGGACCCGTCGCACGCCCATACGTGTCCGGTCCCGGGGCGGGAAGCTGCCCCTCGATGTCCTTGAGCTCGCTCACCACGTAGTTGTAGAGATCCACCCGCGTCGACTGCTTGGGAGGAGTCGAGCCGAGGGGGTCGTTCTCGGTGACGAGTGGGACGTTGCCGAAGAGGTCGATGGCGTGCCAGTAGCTCAGCGCGCGCAGGAAGCGGGCCTCCGCGCGGTACTGGTGGACCTGCGCCTTCAGAGAAGCGCTCACGCCCCTTGCGTCGAGCTTGTCGTCCGTCGTCTCGCGGAGGAACTGGTTGACCATGCCCACCTGGAAGTAGATCCGGTAGTACATGGCCCTCACGAACCCATTGTCGGCTCCCCACGTCATCGTGTTCATGTTGGGGAGACCGACGTCGTTCCAGGCGATGACCGCCTCGTCGGTAGGCAGCTCTTCCGCCTCCCAGTAGAGGCGCAGGTACTGCGAGAAGCCCTCGTCGATGCCCTGGATGTCCGGCTTTCCCGACGGGCCTTGCTGGCCGCTCACGGCGAGCCCCGCGTAGAGCTTGGCGAGGAACGCTTCGTACGCCCCGGGATCGTTGAAGACGTTGGCACCGGTGACGGTGCTCTTCGGCTGTACGGTCGTGTTCGTGCAGGCGGTCGTGGCGACGAGCAGAAGGCCAACGGCGGCGACGAGCGCCTTACGTATTCTGATAATCATGTCTCCGTTCCTTCTCGAAGTCGAATCCGTGGCCGCGTGCATCAGAAGCGGACGCTCACGCCGCCGGTGAAGGTGCGCGAGCGTGGATAGATGTTGTTGTCGAGGCCGTTGATCCCGGCTGTGGGATCAACGCCCTTGTAGCCCGTGATGGTGAACGCGCTCTGCAGGGCTCCATAGACCCGCAGCGGCTGGCCGTGATAGGTGAAGTCGTAGCCCAGCGTGATGTTGTCCATCCGCAGGAAGGACGCGTTCTGCACGTAGTAGTCCGAGAGGTATTGCGGAGTCGCGAAGCCCGTGTAGAGGACCGACGCCTGCAGGTTGTACGGGGAGGCCCGCGAGAGCTCCTGGTAGTTCCCCAGGTTCGAGGCCACGTTGTTGTAGACCCAGTTCCCGAGGTATGCCAGCAGCGTGAAGCTGAGATCCCACTGGCGGTAGGTCAGGTTCGAGGTGTGGCCGATGATCCACTTCGGCGCGGGGTCGTGGAAGGGCCTGCGATCGGCCTGGTTGATGATGCCGTCCCCGTTCTGGTCCACGTACAGGTCCTGCTCGTTGATCACGCCGTCCGGCTTGCCGGTGAAGTGGCCCAGTGAATCCAGCCCGTTGTTGTCGCTGTAGATGGGCTTGCCGTTCTTGTCACGCTTCTGCTGGTAGACATAGAACGAGTTGATGGGCTGCCCCGGCTGGAGGACCTGGATGTACGTTCCCACTCCGCCGGCGACGAGACCGGTGAGGATCTGCTGTTGGGCTGCGGTGCCCCCGTAGGGGTTGATGCTGGTCAGATCGTTGGTGTTGTGGGAGACGGTGAACGAAGCGTTCCAGCTCAACCCGTTCGCTCCGCCCTTGAGGATGTCGGCGTCGAGGCCGAGCTCGATGCCGGTGTTCCTCATGCTGCCGATGTTGGTCGTCAGGTAGTTGGAGAGGTTCGTTCCGGCGGCGACGGGCACCGTGAAGATCAAGCCCGAGGTGTTCTTGCGGTACCAGTCGATGGAGCCGGTGACGCGCTGGTTCAGGATGCCGTAGTCGAGACCCACGTCCCACGACTTGGTGGTCTCCCACTTGATGTCGGGGTCGGCCGCGCTGGGACGGATGGTGGAGACGAACTGGGTTCCGAGCTGCGCCTGTGACTGAGCATCGCCCACCAGGTAGGTCGAGTACTGCTGGTAGTTCGCGAACGACTGGTTTCCGGTCTTACCCCAGGACACGCGCAGCTTGAGGTTCGACAGAGGAGTCCTGCCCTTCATGAAGGGCTCTTCCGAGATGCGCCACGCGGCGGACACCGCGGGGAACACGCCCCACGCGTTGGCCGGCCCGAAGCGCGACGAGCCGTCCCGGCGCACGCTCAACCCCAGCAGGTACCTGTCGTTGAGGTCGTAGTTGAGGCGCCCGAAGAAGGAGATGAGCCTGCTGTCCTCGATGTCCTGCTGGTTCTGGCTGGTCTGCGCCCCGGGGACGCCGTTGACGCCCAGGAGGTTGGTGCTGAGCTGCGAGGCCGAGAACCATGGATACTCGGCGTGGGACTGGCTGTAGGAGTACCCCCCCGTCAGGTCGACCTTCCCGGGCAGCACGTCGAGAGGTGCCGAGTAGTCGAGGTACGTCTCGAGCAGCGTGTTCAGCATCGAGGGGGTCCGCCAGTACACGTTGCCGCCGCCGCCGGTCTTGAGCTGGCTGTGCAGATCGCTGGGGCTGAAGGTCTCGCGCTTGGCCTGGGTGAGGTCATAGCCCAGGTTGATGTGGGCCTTGAGCGACTCCAGGAAGGGCATGTCGTACTCGGCCTGGATGTTCCCGACGCTCCGGTCCGTATGGCCCTTGTCCGTGGCCAGCCTGAGCGCGGCCACCGGGTTGTCCGCCGACTGGAGCGTGTTGCCCGGCCACTCGTAGTAGCCCGTGGGGTTGTTGGGATCCAGCACGGGCTGCGTGGGCCCCATCTGCGCCGCGTTCGAGATCACGCCTCCCGGCGTGTAGTTGTCCACCTCGTGCGACGTGTGCAGGTTCGTGCGAATGTCGAGGTGATCGTCGAAGAAGCGCTGGTCGTAGTTCAGCCCCAGGGACAGGCGCTGAAGGTCCGTGCCGTCGATGATGCCGCGCTGGTTCAGGTAGCCCAGGGAGAGGCGGTAGTCCATGGAGTTCCCCTCGCCGGAGACGGCGAGGTCGTGCTGCTGCCCGATGCCGGCGCGGTCCACGTGGTTGAACCAGTTCGTGTTCGCGGTGCCGAGCTGGCTGACGTTCCCGGGTGCGTACTGCTGAACGGCGGCCTTGAACTGTGCCGCGTTCAGCATGTCGGGAAGTCGGGTGACCGTGGACGCCGACACGCTTCCCCTGTACTCGATGTGGGGGGCCTGTCGCCCGGACTTCGTCTGGATGAGGATGACCCCGTTGGCGGAGTTCGCTCCGTACATCGCCGCGGCCGAGGCGTCCTTGAGCACCGTGATGCTCGCGATGTCGTTCGGGTTGATGAAGTTGAGGGGGTCACGGCCGTCCGAGATGCCCCCTCCGGAGGCGAGCGGCATCCCGTCGACGACGATGAGCGGGTCGCTGCTGGCGTTGATGGAGGTCGCGCCGCGGATCCGGATCTCCTGTCCGCCGCCCGGCTCGTTGCTGCCCACGATCTGGACGCCGGGCACCTTGGCCTGGATGAGCTGCTGAGGGGTGACGATGCGCCCCTTGTTGAACTCCGTCGGAGTGACCTGCTTCACGGAGCCCGTGATGTTGCCTGCCCTCTGCTGGCCGTAGGCCACCACGACGATCTTCGAGAGACCGACGGCCTGGGCCGTCATCTGGAAGTCGGCGGTGACCGTCTGGCCGCCCGTCACCGTGACGGTCTTCGTGGCGTCGGCGTACCCGATGATCGTGGCGCGCACCGTCTGCGTGCCGGCGGGCACTCCGACGATGATGTAACGGCCCTCGGCCGTGGTCAGCGCTCCGTGGTCGCCCACGGAGACCGTGACGCCCTCGAGGGCTTGGTGTGAGCTGGCGTCGGTGACGCGGCCGATGATCGTGCCGTTCGACGCCTGTGCCGCAAGTGGCGCCCACCAGAGGAGCACCGCGAGCGCGGCCATCAAGTACCGTAGTCGACTTCCCATACGTGTTTCCTTGGAGCTGTGGGAGCTCGGCCCCCGGCCAATCGCGGGTCTGGTAGTGAGGGGTGCGCATGGTCCGCCGGCGCCGAATCAACGCACAACTGGAACAAGACCGACTCAAGACAGGCCCAGAATTTCACCTCCAGATAACGCCTGGACTCGATTTTGGCAATGAAATTTACAAATTGGCCTTCTTCGGGTGCGGTGGCGCCCCCACTTTCCGGATGCCGGAAGGGGGCGTCGGCTCAGGCCACCTCGGGCGCGCCCAGGACCGGTGCCAGCACCAGGGAGGTGCCGCCCCTCAGGCGGAGAAGGTCCTCGTTCGTCTCGATGACCACGGGCGTCTCGGCCGATGCTGTCGTCAGGGCCCGGCTCCGCAAGGACTCCCGGATGAAGGTCTCGATGAGGTCCCAGGCCGCCGTGATCTCGCCGCCGACGACGACCTGCGCGGGGCTGACGGCATTGATGAGGTTCGCGATCCCCAGGCCGAGGTAGTGTCCCGTCTCACGGAGGGCCCTGCTGGCGGCCGCGTCGCCCGAGCGTGCCCTGGCGATGACGCCACGGATGTCCACGTCGGAGAACCGGAGCGCGGCGTAGGCCTCCGCCGAGTCGAGCTCCCGGCCCAGGTAGCGCGCTACCGTGGCCGGATTCGCCGTGTACGCCTCGAGGCATCCGCGGGCTCCGCATGCACACCGGGGGCCGTCGATGTTGAGGGGGATGTGGCCGAACTCGCCGGCGGTGCTCAAGGCGCCCCGCAGGATGCCCCCGTTGACCACGAGTCCCGTGCCCACACCGTCCGAGACCGTCAGGTAGACGAAGTTGTCCCCTTTCTCCCCGGGAGTGTGCCCCATCCACATGTGCGCCATCGCGCATGCCACGGCGTCGCGCTCGATGTACACGGGCACCTCGATGGCCGCGGCCAACGCCCCCCGCAGGTCCACCTCACGCCAGCCCAGCGTAGGGGCGCGCAACACCACCCCGGTGGCGGGGTCCACGATTCCCGGCACCACGAGGCCCACACCCTCGCACTCCCCGACGTCGGTGCATTTCTCCTTCACCCCGCGAAGACGGGAGGTCAGTCGTGTGACCATCTCCTCGGGGACGAGCGGCGTGGCGAACCGGTCGGAGGCGATCTCCTGTCCCGCGAAGTCGGCCACCAGGATCGACGTCCCGCTGTATCGAATGTCGACGCCGATGGCCAAACGGTCCCGGGTGCGCACGTACAGGAGGCGCGGTCTCCGCCCCCGTGAGGTGACGGCTTTGGTGGTGCCCTCGTAGATCAGCCCGTCGGCCAGCAGGTCCTTCACCAGCGGCGTCACCGAGCCGCGCGCCACGCCCATGTGCCGTGCCAGCTCCGCCCGGGAGATGGGCTGGTGCTCGCGCACCAGGTTCAGGACGATCTGCCGGTTGATCTCACGCGTCGTCGTCCGCGTGGCCCGCCGAAAGCTCTTCGTGTTGATCTTCCTCATGGGTCACTTCCGGAGGGACGGATTTCGGAGATGGTGCGCGATTGTTCTCGCCCGGTGTCGAATTTGTCAATAGTATCGCCAAAAGCGACACACGTAGACCGTCGTTGGCGGGCGGGCATCGGGGCGGGCCTTCCCCGGGCGTCGTCCCACCTCGTCGTCGTCCGGAGTGACGCGACGCCCGGGCTCGGATGGGGGGGCTGCGGGCCCTACCGCATCTACCGCATGCCCGTCTCCCAGCCGGTGAACGCCCACACGTCCGCCAGCTGGGCGATGCGCTTGTCCGTGGGCATGTAGCCGTGGCTGGTCTGGGTCTCCACCCGGATCAGGATCGGCCGGCTGCACGCCTGCGCCGCCTGCATGGCCGCCGTGAACTTGTACGAGTGGCCGGGGACCACCCGGTCGTCGTGGTCGGCGGTGGTCACGATGGTGGCCGGGTAGCACGTCCCCGGCTTCACGTTCTGCACCGGCGAGTACTTGATGAGGTACTGGAACTGGGTGGAGTCGTCCGACGAGCCGTACTCCGGCACCCACCCCACGCCCGCGCTGAACTTCTGGTAGCGCAGCATGTCCATCACTCCGGCTCCGGCGTACGCCGCGGCGAAGAGCTCGGGGTGCTGCTCCTCCGTGGCACCCACAAGGAGGCCCCCGTTGGAGTAGCCGTGGATGGCCAGGTGCTGGGGTGAGGTGTACTTCTGGGCGATGAGGTATTTCGCCGCCCACGCGAAGTCGTCGAAGACGTTCTGCTTCTTGTCCAGACGCCCCGCGTGGTGCCAGGCCTCACCGTATTCGCTGCCGCCGCGGATGTTCGCCACTGCGTAGACGCCGCCGTGCTCGAGCCACATGGCCACGGTGGGGCTGTAGCTGGGCAGGGTGGCGATGTCGAAGCCGCCGTACGCGTACAGGATGGTCGGATTGGAGCCGTTCAGCTTCAAGTCCTTCCTGGCGGTGATGAACATGGGGATGCGCGTGCCGTCCTTGGACTGGTAGAAGACCTGCTTGGTCTCGTACGGCGTGGCGTCGAAGAGCGTCTTGGTGGGCAGGGGGGTGAACGCGGTCGACTGCCGCGTTGCGAAGTCGTACCGGTACACGGTGGTGGGCGCCAGATACGAGGCGAACGCATAGAAGAGCTCCGGCTGCCCGGCCCGGCCGCTCAGGCCCCGCACCGCGCCGATCCCCGGGAGCGCCACCGAGTCCACGGGCTCGCCGGCACCGTCGTAAATGCGCACGTGGCTCTGTACGTTCTCCAGCGTCTGCACGACGACGCGGTCTCCGGCGACGAGCGAAGCCTCGATGTTGTTCCTGGTCTCGGGCACCACGGTCTTCGCGTCTGCGAGGCTGGTGTCCGGGAGGACCATGGAGATGACGCGTCGGTTCGGCGCGTCCTTGGTCGTCTGGATGAAGATCGTGTCGCCGAGGTTACCGGCCACGGCGTACTCCGCGTCGTCGGACGTGTTCACCGGCCGGATGCGGGCGCGGAGGTCGGGATGCATGGGGTTCCCGAGGTCCGCGTAGTAGAGGAGGTTCTCGGGATTGGTGCCGTGGTTGAGCGTGATGAACAGATAGCGCCCGTCGTCGGTGACGAAGGCTCCCTCATACCAGTCCGGGCGGTCCGGGCGCTGGAAGATCAAGCGGTCCCTCGAGTCCGGCGTGCCCACGGTGTGGTAGTAGATCTTGCCGTTGAGCGCCGCCGCGGTGAGCACCTGGCCCGGCGGTGGGGCGGGGAAGCGCGTGTAGAAGAAGCCCCTGCCGTCCTTCGTCCACGAGATGGCGGAGTACTTCACCCAGTGCACGGTGTCCGGCAGGTCCTTGAGGGTGGAGAGGTCTCGGACGTGCAGGGCCTCCCAGTCGGAGCCGCCCTGGGAGAGGCCGTAGACGAGGTACCGGCCGTCGGGCGACGGCGAGTACGAGGCCAGGTCGATGGAGCCGTCAGGCGAGAGCGTGTTCGGGTCGAGGAGCGTTGCCGGCTTGGCGCTCAGGTCCGTCTGGTCGTACAGAACCGACTGGTTCTGCAGGCCGGTGTTCATGCGATAGAAGAGGCGGCCGGCGACGCGGTCCGGCACCCCGATGCTGGGGTTGTTCCACAGCTCGGTGAGGCGCGTGCGGAAGGTGTCGCGCAGCGGGATCTGGTCGAGGTACGCGAACGTCACCTTGTTCTCGGCCTCCACCCACTTCGCGACCTCGGGCGAGTCCTGGTTCTCCAGCCACCGGTAGGGGTCGGCGACCTTGGTGCCGAAGTAGTCCGTCACCACGCTGTCCTTGCGGGTGACGGGGTAGTTGGGCGCCGGCAGGGCGTGCTGCGCGCACGCTGCGACGAGAGCGGCGGCCAGAACGGAGAGAGCGAGGGGTAGCTTGTATCTGGCGGACATCTGACAACTCCTGAAGTGGACCCGGTATTCTCCGCGTCGACGGCTCCGTGCGCCAGGCGGGTCCCGGGACAGGGCCGTTCGGAGCCGCGCGAGGCCCAGCTCGCGGCACGTGCGTTCGCCGTCTCCCGACGACGACTTCTTCAGGCTGGCCCCGGGGACGGCCGCACGGAGCTTCTCGCCGACGCCCCGGCACGACATCCTGGCGCCGGCGCGTCCTCGATTGCAGACTGCTGGACCCCTTTTCCCCAGCTCGAGTGGAGCGCATGAACGTCCACCTCTCGTTCATCGACTACGCGATCCTGGCGACGTATTTCCTGTTCGTCCTGGGCATCGGTTGGGTCCTCAGGCGCTACATGCGCTCCTCCACCGACTTCTTCCTGTCGGGGCGGAGCATCCCCGCGTGGGTGGCCGGCCTGGCGTTCATCTCGGCGAACCTGGGCGCCCAGGAGGTCATCGGCATGGGCGCCTCGGGGGCCAAGTACGGCATCGCCACCAGCCACTTCTACTGGGTAGGCGCCATCCCGGCCATGGTCTTCGTCGGGCTCTTCATGATGCCGTTCTACTACGGGTCGAAGGCGCGCAGCGTGCCCGAGTACCTGAAGATGCGCTTCGACGAGAAGACCCGGGCGTTCAACGCCGGCTCCTTCGCGGTCATGACGCTCTTCTCGTCCGGCATCTCGATGAGCGTCATGGCGGAGCTGCTGAAGCTCCTCCTGGGCTGGAACTACAGCGTCAGCATCATGGTGTCGGCGGTGATCGTGCTGCTCTACATCTTCCTGGGCGGCCTCACGTCGGCGATCTACAACGAGGTGCTGCAGTTCTTCCTCATCGTCCTGGGCTTCGTGCCGCTGGTGTACCTTGGACTGCGGGACGTGGGCGGATGGGACGGCATCGTGCAGCGCCTGCAGCCGGCCATGACGCACTCGTGGTCCGCCATGGGATCGGCGTCGTCGAACCCCATGGGCGTCGAGTGGTTCAGCCTGGTCTTCGGATTGGGGTTCGTGCTCTCCTTCGGCTACTGGTGCACGGACTTCCTGGTGATCCAGCGGGCCATGGCCGCCGACTCCATGAGCGCGGCCCGCAGGACGCCGCTCATCGCGGCGGTCCCGAAGATGTTCTTCCCGTTCCTGGTGATCCTGCCGGGGGTCATCGCCATCGCGCTCACCGCGCACGCGGGACACTCGGGCTATCAGCTGCCCATGAACGCCGCCGGGACGGGATACGACTACAACATGGCCATCCCCTCCATGCTCATCCACTACTTCCCCTCGGGGCTCCTGGGCATCGGTCTCACCGCCCTCATGGCATCGTTCATGAGCGGCATGGCGGGCAACGTGACTGCGTTCAACACCGTGTGGACGTACGACCTCTACCAGTCCTACATCCACCCGGGCGGCACGGACGAGCACTATCTGTGGATGGGCCGCTGGACCACCGTGGTGGGCATCCTCCTCTCGGTGGGCACCGCGTACATGGCGCGGTCATTCAACAACATCATGGACATGCTCCAGCTGGTGTTCGCGTTCGTGAACGCCCCGCTGTTCGCGACGTTCCTGCTGGGCATGTTCTGGAAGCGGGCCACCGGCCACGGTGCCTTCACGGGCCTCGTCACGGGGACCCTGGCGGCGGCGATCCACCACGGCCTCACCCTGTCGGCGGGGAACCCCGTGGGCATCAAGGGCGGCTGGCTGGGCACGGTTCTGCACACCTATCCCAGCGAGATGGCGCAGAGCTTCTGGACTGCCATCTGGGCGTGGACGGTGTGCTTCGTCGTGACCATCGTGGTGAGCCTCGTCACCCGGCCCCGACCCGACCACGAGATGGTGGGGCTGGTCTCCTCCCTCACCGAGCGCCCGGAGCGCGAGGACGTGGGATGGTACAAGCGGCCCGGGGTGCTGGCCGTCGTGGTGCTGGCGATGGCGGTGGTGCTGAACATCATCTTCTGGTAGTCGTGGAGGTCGAAAGGAGTCCGAATGGATACGCAGGAAGCGGAGAAGGGGGTCGACATCCGCACACCGATCGGCCTCATGTTCACGATTCTGGGCCTGATGGTGACGATCTACGGCCTGGTCTCGAACAAGGCCATCTACGCGCGCTCACTGGGCATCAACGTCAACCTCTGGTGGGGACTGGTGCTGCTGGTCTTCGGCCTGCTCTTCCTCTGGTTCGGGCGCAAGGGCACCAGCGCCATGCACTCCGCCGAGTCGGGGGGCGGGGACCCCATGGGACCGGGGGAGGGGTAGGGCCTGGAGGAACGTTGCGGAGATCGCGCGTAGACCGCGGTCGTCGACGGTGTCGACGAGCCGTCGCGGGCCGAGGCGACGGGCTCACCCCAGGAGATGGATGAGCCTGTCCACCACCTTCCATGTGCGCGTGGTACCCGCGACGCCCAGCACGCGCTCGAAGTCGATGTTGCGACGGCGGCCCGCCAGGGACCTGTCGTACGCGTAGTAGAGCACCCGCTCCCGGACGTGGAAGCGGTAGTCGTCACCCTGGAGCTCCATGAGCGCCTTGCGGTGGGACGCGTCGGGCTCGGCGGACAGGAACATGAGCTGGCACTGGTGCGTGGCTTTCCGGGCCGCGGGGTCGAACGGGTTCTGGGCGGCGGCGTCCTGGAGCTCCTCGCGGGTCAGCACGAAGACGGTGACCGGACGGTCCAGCGCGGCGGCCAACCCCTTCTCCAGGCGGCGCGTCAGGCGGGCCCGGTCGGGCCCGTGGGCCGTGAAGAGAACGTTCCCGCTCTGGATGTAGGTGGAGACGTCGCTCACTCCCAGGGACTCGAACAGGTCCCGCAGCTCGGCCATGGGGATCACGCCGTGACCGCCGACGTTGATCCCGCGAACGAGCGCCACGTAGCGGCGGGCGGTGCGGCTCACGCGCTCGCCGTCCCGGTGGGCGTGGAGACGTCGCTGACGGGTTCGTTCCTCGATTCGGCCATGGGCGGAGCTTACCCGCGCCCTCGACGAGGAGTCAACGAGCCGGCGCTGGAAGCGTGTCGCGGATCCCGGCAGGGAGCCGGGCCCCGGGAGTTGTCCCGGAGGCCTCCGGCGGCGCGTCGCCACCGGGGTTGCGCGCTCCGCCGACGTCCGGTACGCTGCCGCCGTCTCCCGCCGTCGGCCCCGTGAACGCCGGCCCTCCCACTGGACGATCCGTGACCTCGTTCGAGTACCTGTCGGTGCTGATCTCGGTCATCGTGGGCCTCGGGCTCTCCCACCTCCTCACCAGCGCGGCCCGACTGATCCAGCGGCGCCACCGGGTTCGGCTGCACGTGCCGACGCTCCTGTGGATGGCGACGCTCTTCGTGGTGCAGATCCAGATCTGGTGGGCGTTCTACAATGCCCGGCGAGACGCGCAGTGGAACTTCTTCTTCTTCCTCGTCTCCCTGGTGATCCCCGTCCTGGGCTACCTGCTCTGCTACCTCATCGTCCCGGACCTGGAGGCCGAGGATCTGGATCTCAAGGCGAGCTACCACGCCAACCGCCCATGGTTCTTCGGGCTCGTGGCGGTCGCGTTCCTCGTCAGCTTCGGTCAGGACCTCCTGGGCGGCACCATCCCCCTCGACCGGAACACCGTCTTCCGGCTGGTCTTCCTCGTGCTCGCGCTGGTAGCGATGCGCGTACGCAGCGAGTGGTACCACGTCGTGAACGCGGTGCTGTCCCTCACGCTGTTCTGCTTCTACGTGTTCGAGGAGTTCCTCAGGCTGGCGTGAGAGCTTCTCGCACGCGCAAAAGGGCCTCGACCATCGCGTTCGCTTCTTCCTCGGTGACCACCGAGGTGAAGATCCGGCGTACCACGCCCCTGTGGTGGCGTGTGGCCTCGGCGAAGAGCTGCTCGCCGTCCTCCGTGAGAACGA
Organism: Gemmatimonadota bacterium; assembly: GCA_022340865.1. Classification (GTDB taxonomy): domain Bacteria; phylum Gemmatimonadota; class Gemmatimonadetes; order Longimicrobiales; family Gaopeijiaceae; genus SZUA-318. Next base: position 27,636 of record JAJDNC010000136.1, on the reverse strand, counting down.
CCCGGACGGCGCGCCTGTCCCCCGGGTCGGGACGGCGTGCGACGAGACCCTCGCGCTCCATGCGGTCGATGAGAGCCGTAAGACCGCTCTTGCTCAGCACCACCGCCTCGGCCAGGTCCGTCATGCGGCGCCCACCGTCCCCCTCGGACACGTGCAGCATCACGTCGTAGTACTGCAGGTCGGTTCCGACACCTTCACGAAACTCCCTCTCGAGACAGCGGATGATGTCCCGGTGGGTCTCGAGGAGCACGCGCCACGCATGTCCCTGAACCGTGGGCCCGGGCTCCGCTCCAGGGGATCCTTGCGCGTCTGACGCCATAATAGTACCGTGTGGTATAGTTTGATAACAGACAGTACGATTCAGGACAAATGTAGGGGATTTCGAGCCCCAGGTCCAGCGTCTTCCGTTCCTGCCCACGGAGCCGGAGGCTCCAAAGAGAGGGTGAGCCGACCTTCGAGCCTGTCGGCGCCCGAGGAGGCGATCATGATCGTCATGGCGATGCAACACCGGGTCAACGACTACGAGACCTGGAAGAAGGTCTTCGACCAGTTCCCGCCGACTGAGGGTGGGGCGGTCTTCCACCGGGTGAACCGGCGCGTGGACGATCCGAACAACGTGACCATCGTGTGCGGATGGAAGTCCGTGGAGGCCGCCAAGGCCTTCAGCGGCAACCCGGACCTCGCCACCAAGATGGGCGAGGCCGGCGTCATCGGTGCCCCGCGCATCGAGATCTACGAGGAGGTGGAGGCCGTCGAAGCGTAGGGGCGGGAGCGGCCCGGAAGCGCCGGACCCGGAGCCGGGGGACGGGGCTCGCGCTGCGCGGCGAGGGGCGCGGCGCAGCCCCGTTCCCCGGCCGCTCCCTTCATTCTGCATTCTGCGGGCGGACAGGCCGCCCGCAGGCCCGCGACTAGATCGCGAAGCCGGCTCCCACCACCACCGCCACGAGCACCAGCACCGCCCACATCGCCGGGCGCGCCCAGAGGGGGCGCAGCTCCCGCTTCACGTCGCCGATGCGATGCTGGTTGAGGGCCAGCGCCATGCGCCCCTCTTCGTCCTTGCGCCCCTCTACGAGCCGGTCCTGGAGCAGCCGGTTCACGGCGCTCTGGTACTTCTCGGGAGCCTCCCCGAAGCCCTGGATCTCGGAGGGGCGCTTCAGACACTCGCTGCCATGCTCCCGGTACTGGCGGGAGAGCTCTCGGAGGATGGTCTTTCTCGGCGACATCGTCGTTCGTCGGGTTGAGGTGGAGCGCCGTCCCCTTCCCCCGGGGACGGCCTACTCGATCCCTCCCTACGGGGTGGGACCTCCGGAAGTTGCAGCCTGCGACCTCACGGTCTCCCACCCCGGCGGATGGCCCAGCCTGCGCGTCCGTGTCTCGTTGGACGGTTCGAAGCGTCCACCGGTTGCAGGCAGCGAGCCCGCACAGGGCGCGCTGGCGGTGTACGAGGAGTTGTTGTCTTCGCGACATATGTCGATCCGCGGTCCGCGAGCGTGCCTCGGTGGGTCAATGAGCCTGGAAAGTGCTGTCGCATAAGGATCATGAGCCTGGGACAGTCGCGGGTCCGCGCCTCGGTGCAGCCGTTACCCGGCGATAGCCAGATGTTTCCTTTCCCCGCTAATAAGGATGCTTACAATTGTCGACCCACCGCGGAACCGCCGCGACGTGGACCTGCCCACAAGTGAAAGGCAAGTAGCGATGCGACTCAGCAACGGCGTGGGATGGCTGCCGGTGGCCATGGCGCTTCTGGCAACCGGCAACCTGGCTGCTCAAACCACCGCGACGGTGAGCGGGCGCGTGACCAACGAAGGCGGCGGCCCCCTGTCGGGGGTCCAGGTCGTCGTGACGAACCAGACGACCGGTACCCAGAATGGAGCCCTGACCCAGGACAATGGGCGCTACGTCGTGGCGGGGTTGCGGGCCGGTGGCCCGTACCAGGTCGAGGCACAGATGATCGGGTACGGACCGCAGACCCAGAGCGGGGTCACGCTCGCCGCCGGCCAGACGCGCACCATCGACTTCCAGCTCACCACGAAAGCCGTCCCCCTCGACGCTCTGGAGGTCTTCGCGACGCGCGCCGTGGAGCGAAAGACGCCGGTGGCGTACAGCAACGTCAACAGGGTCCAGATCCAGAACGAGCTGGGGTCGCAGGACCTGCCCATGGTCCTCAACATGACGCCCAGCGTCTACGCCACGATGCAGGGCGGCGGCGCAGGCGATGCCCGGATCAACATCCGGGGCTTCGACCAGCGGCACATCGGGGTCATGGTCGACGGCGTGCCGGTCAACGACATGGAGAACGGCTGGGTATACTGGTCCGACTTCGACGGGCTCGGTGACGCCGCCACGAGCATCCAGGTCCAGCGGGGCTTCTCGGCGGTGAACCTCGCCGTGCCGTCCATCGGCGGGACCATGAACATCATCACGGACCCGTCGTCGCGGACGGCGGGCGCGAGCTACAAGCAGGAGTTCGGGAACGACCATTTCTACAAGGAGACGTTCCTCGTCAACACCGGTGAGCACGACGGCTTCGCGTTCACGGGCTCCTTCTCGCGGAAGACCGGAAACGGCCTGTTCGACGCCCCCGGCGGTGGGCGCGCGACGTGGACCAACGCCTACGCCTGGTACATCGCGTCGGCGTACCAGATCAACTCCAAGAATCGCCTGGAGTTCTACGCGATGAACGAGCCCCAGAGTCACGGGCAGAACCTGTACGAGCTCAACATCGCGCAGATCAGCCACTCGTACGCCAGAAAGCTCGGGTACAGCGCCGCCGCGCTGGCGGCCATCCCCGAGTCGGGGCGCCTGTGGAGCCCGAACGTCGACGGGGTGAGCCCGTCTTATACGGGGAAGCAGTATGCCAGCAGCGGGCCCGAGGCGGGCACGTTCTCGCGGCACAGCCCGAACTTCATCAACGAGCGCGAGAACTACTTCGACAAGCCGCAGGTGAACCTGAACTACTACTCCTACTTCGGGAACGGGCTGACGTGGTCCACGGTGGCGTACTACTCCGGGGGCTCCGGCGGCGGAAGCGGGACGCTGGGCTCCCTCCAGTGGAACTACTCGTCCATGCAGCGGGTGGCCGATTGGAACGCCACCATCGCCGCCAACCAGGCAAACGCCGACGGACACTCCAGCGGCATCCTGCGCAACTCGGTGAACAACCAGTGGACCATCGGCGCCATCTCCAAGCTGCGCAAGGAGTACCGCTCCGGGTGGACGAGCGAGATCGGCCTCGACTGGCGCACGGCGTCCATCGACCACTACCGGGAGGTGCGTGACCTCCTGGGCGGCCAGTACTGGATCGACAACGCCGACGCGTTCACCGGCACGCGCCGGACCACCTTCGGCGACAAGATCGACTATTACAACACGAACACGGTGAACTGGCTCGGCGCGTACGTGCAGGGCGAGAAGGTCACCCGGCGGGGCTCGTTCTACGGGATGTTCGGGTGGGACCAGAACGCCTACACGTATAAGGACCACTTCAACCCGGGTCCCGGCGGCGGCGACCTGACGCTGAAGAGCGGCAACCTGCACGGCTACCAGGTCAAGGGCGGCCTCAGCCGCAACTTCACCGAGGAGTGGTCGGCCTACGCCAACGCCGGCTACGTCTCCAAGGTGCCCATCTTCGACGGCGTCATCGACGACGTGAACGGCACCGTCCTCCCCAACCCCAAGAACGAGACGTTCACGTCGTTCGAGGCGGGGCTCAAGTACCGGGCCATGAACCGCGGGCTGGCGCTCGACCTGAACCTCTACGACACGACGTGGAAGAACCACGCGCACGTATTCTACGTGCCCAACCAGGACATCTCCGCCCAGATCCTGGGCGTGGACGAGCGGCACCTGGGCGTCGAGCTCCAGGGCGCATACCAGCCCATCGACCTGCTGCGCTTCGACGTCGCGGCGTCGCTCGGCGACTGGAAGTATCTGAACGACGCCAGCGGGCGTGCGGTCTCCGGCAACAGGACGACCGCCACGACGTACAACTTCTACATCAAGGGTCTGAAGGTCTCCGATCAGCCGCAGACGCAGCTCTCATACGCGGTGGCGCTCACGCCGACCTCGGGGGTCTGGCTCCAGCTCCAGGGCCGGTCGAACTTCAACTACTACGCTGCGTTCGACCCGTTCGGTCGCACCACCGAGACCGATCACGCCCAGGCGTGGAAGACCCCGGGCTACACGGTCTTCGACCTCCACGGCACGTACCGCATCAACGACCTGATCCCGGCCTGGACCGGTGGGGACGTGAGGCTGTTCGCCAACGTCTTCAACCTCTTCAACACCATGTACGTCCAGGACGCGACGGACAACTCGTCGTACAACGCGTACTACAGCTGCACGCCGAACTACCAGGCATGTGCCGCCGACCCCGGCCACAACGCCATGGCCGCCGAGGTCTTCCTGGGACTGCCCCGCACCTACAACGTGGGCTTCCAGGTGATCTTCTGATGACCTGAGCGGTCTTCCCGGTCTGCCCCGACGGGCAGCACCTCACCTCGCGGCCCTCCCGTTCTCCTGAGCGGGGGGGCCGCTTCCCGGGGGCCGTGGGCAGGCTGGACGCTCCCGCCACCTCGTGCGAACCTTGGCATCGCGTCCTGCGGCCGTCGGGCGCCGACGGCGACGCCGGAGCGTCCACCTTCTGAGCCGTATCCCACCGTGTTCAACCCCGCCGTCAACGCCCTCATCCTCTTCGCGGTCGGCCTCGTGGCCGGCACGTTGAACGTCATCGCCGGCGGTGGCTCCCTGCTCACCCTGCCGGTGATGATCTTCCTGGGTCTTCCGCCGACGGTGGCGAACGGCACGAACCGGGTGGCCATCCTCGTGCAGAACGTCGGGGCATCGTGGAGCTTCCAGCGCAAAGGCCTGATCTCCCGGGCCTGGCTCCTGCTCGCGATTCCCCCGGCGGTGGCGGGCGCGGTGCTCGGCACGCTGCTGGCCGTGCACATCGGCGACCTGGCTTTCCAACGGATCCTCGCGCTGGTGATGGTGTTGGTGGCGGCCTACACGGTGTGGAGGCCGACACCTGCGGCCGGAGGTGAGGTGACGCCCGCCCCTCGGGGCTCACGGGCGCTCGTGTTCGCGGGGACCTTCTTCCTGGTGGGGTTCTACGGGGGGTTCCTCCAGGCCGGCGTCGGCTTCGTGATCCTGGCCGTGACGACGGCCGGCGGCCTCGACCTGGTGAGGGGCAACGCCGTGAAGGTCACGCTCGTTCTGGCGTTCACTCCCCTGGCGCTGGCGCTCTTCGCCTGGAGCGGGAAGGTCGATTGGATCGTGGGTCTGGCGCTGGCCGCCGGGAATCTCCTAGGCGGTTTGACGGGTGTGCGCCTGCAGATCCTCAAGGGGCACGCCTGGGTGAGGAACGTGGTCACCGTCACCATCGTCCTCTTCGCCATCAAGCTGCTCATCAGCGGGTAACCTGCCGTGTGGGCCCTCTGGGACGAGAGGGGCCCCGACATGTCGGAGCCGCGCCGGGAGCGGTCCCGATGGGGAAGGGGCGGCGAGGGACGATCCGGGACGGCAGGCAAAGAAGAGAGGCGGCCGCTGGGCGGCCGCCTCTCCGGGGTGCAGGATGCCCCCGCGCCGCTCAGTAGCGGTAGTGTTCGGGCTTGTAGGGCCCCTCGAGGGGCACGTTGATGTAGTCGGCCTGGGACTGCGTCAGCTCGGTGAGCTTCACGCCGAGCTTGCCCAGGTGCAGGCGGGCCACCTTCTCGTCGAGATGCTTGGGCAGGACGTACACCCTCGTCTCGTACGCATCCCGGTTCGTCGCCAGCTCGATCTGGGCGAGGACCTGGTTGGTGAAGCTCGCGCTCATGACGAAGCTGGGGTGCCCGGTAGCGCACCCCAGGTTCAGGAGCCTCCCCTCCGCCAGCACGAGAATGGCGTGACCGTCCGGGAAGACCCACTCGTCGTACTGGGGCTTGATGTTCACCCGCTTGATGCCGGGGATCTTCTTGAGGCCGGCCATGTCGATCTCGTTGTCGAAGTGGCCGATGTTGCCGACGATGGCCTGGTCCTTCATGCGGCTCATGTGTGCCGCCGTGAGCACGTCGCGATTTCCGGTGGCCGTGACGAAGACGTCCGCCTCCTCGACGACGTCCTCCAGGGTCTTCACCTCGAAGCCCTCCATGGAGGCCTGGAGCGCGCAGATGGGATCGATCTCCGTGACGACGACCCGGGCGCCCTGACCCTTCAGCGCCTGCGCGCACCCCTTGCCGACCTCACCGTACCCGCACACCACGACGAGCTTGCCGGCGAGCATGACGTCCGAGGCGCGGTTGAGCCCGTCGATGACGGAATGCCGGCACCCGTAGACGTTGTCGAACTTCGATTTCGTCACCGAGTCGTTCACGTTGATGGCGGGGAAGAGCAGGGTGCCGTTCTGCTCCCGCTCGTAGAGCCGATGCACGCCCGTGGTGGTCTCCTCCGAGACCCCGCGGACGTTCGCTGTGAGACGATGCCAGCGCGTGGGATCCGCAGCCATGGAGCGGCGCAGCACGTCGAGGATCACGCCCCACTCCTCCGGCTCGGAGTCCGGGTCGAAGTCGGGAACCGCGCCGGCCTTCTCGAACTCGACGCCCCGGTGGAGCAGCAGCGTGGCGTCGCCGCCGTCGTCCACCACGAGGTCCGGTCCGGAGCCGTCGGGCCATTCGACGGCCTGGTCGGTGCACCACCAGTACTCCTCGAGGGTCTCACCCTTCCACGCGAAGACCGCCGGGCCCGCAGGCTTCTCGGGGGTGCCGTGGGGCCCCACCACCACGGCCGCGGCGGCGTGGTCCTGCGTCGAGAAGATGTTGCACGACACCCAGCGCACGTCGGCGCCCAGCTCCACGAGGGTCTCGATGAGCACGGCGGTCTGCACGGTCATGTGCAGCGAGCCCATGACCTTGAGGCCCGTCAGGGGGTGCTGGGGCCCGAACTCCGCCCGGGCGGCCATGAGGCCGGGCATCTCCTTCTCGGCGAGACGGATCTCCTTACGGCCCCACTCCGCCAGGGACAGGTCCTTCACCTTGAACGCCGGGCGCGTCTCGCGCACCGGTACGCCCTTGCGCTTCAGCATGGCGGTCTCACTCATGATTCCTCGTCTCTCGATGGTTCGGATGGTTGGGAGGGTCGCGATGCGCCGGGGGCGCCCCCTGTTACCGGCTCGGGGGCGGGACGTTTCCCCGCGCGCACGCCCGAGGCCACGAACACCAGCGGACCCCGGGCCGCGGGATCGGGCGGAAGGGGCCGCACCTGCACGTCCTCGAAGCCGGCCTCGTGCATCCACAGGGTCATGCGCCGGGGGTCGAAGCCCGGCCAGATGTGGCCCATCTCCTCGGCGTACTCGGCGCCCCGCTCATGGGCGCGCATCTCCACGATGAGGAGCCTTCCTCGCGGCCGCAGCGCGCGGTGCGCTTCGGCCAGGACCTCGGGCGGATCGACCACGTAATGCAGCACCAGGGACAGCACCGCCAGGTCCAGCTCGCCGTCGTCGATGGGGAGCCTGCGCAGGTCGCCGGAGCGGAGCTCGACGTTCTCCACATCCTGCAGCCGGCGGCGTGCCGCAGCCAGCATGGCCTCGGACCGGTCCACGCCCACCACCTTCCCGACGAAGGGCGCGAGGAGCGCAGCCAGCGCGCCGGTGCCGCTCCCCAGGTCCCCCACGACCCAGCGCTCGTCCAGCAGCGCGAAGAGAGGGAGCAGCTCGGCGCGGGCGCCGAAGAGCTGCATCCTGAGCTCGTCCCAGCGGTCGGCCACACCGGCGAAGAAGCTCGCCGCCCGCCGGTGGCGCTCCGCCAGCACCCCGCGGACGCGCTCCGCGTCCGCCGCGTAGACCGCGTAGTGGTCGAGGTCCCCGCGCACGATGCGCCACAGGTCCAGGGAGGCGGGTTCCAGCGCCGGCGAGAACCGGTAGTGCCGGTTTCGGCCCTCGGCGCGGGAGACCACCCAGCCGTCCGCGGCCAGCGTGCGCAGGTGGCGGCTCACGGTGGGCTGGGGGAGCTGGAGGGCGTCGCACAGCTCGGAGACCGTCAGCTCCCCATGCTCCAGGAGCGCGAGGATGCGCGTACGCGTCTCGTCTCCCAGGGCGGAGAGGTGGTCAAGGATCGGCGTCGGCGTTGTCGTATTCATAGATGCGCATGGAAAAATATATTTCCTGGACGGGTGCCGAAAGGGGCGAAGGACGCGCGAACCCGCCCCCGGTACCCTTGGCTCCCCCACCGTCCTTTGGTTAGCTTCGCGCGTCCTCCCGCACTGCCCACACTGCCCGAGTCGAAGGAGCCGGAGCCCTGGCCCGTCACGCCCACGCCCCCCACGACGACATCGTCTATCCTTCTGCGACCCCCTTCCTGCTGGTCCATCTGGCGTGTCTGGGGGCACTCTGGACCGGGGTGTCCGTGGAAGCGCTCTGGGTGGCCCTCGCGCTCTACCTGATCCGCATGTGGGCCATCACCGCCGGCTACCACAGGTACTTCTCGCACCGCTCCTACAGGACGAGCCGGCTCTTCCAGTTCCTGCTGGCCTTCCTGGGCCAGACGTCGGCGCAGCGGGGGGTGATCTGGTGGGCCGCGGTACACCGCCACCACCACCTCTACTCGGACACGCCCCAGGACGTGCATTCCCCGCGGCAGCATGGGTTCTTCTACGCCCATGTGGGATGGATCTTCAACCCGTCGAACCTGAAGCCCGACTACGGGACGGTGCGGGACCTGACGCGCTACCCGGAGCTGAGGCTCCTCAACCGCCTCACCTACGCGCCGGCCTTCCTGCTGGCGATTGCGCTCTGGCTGTGGGGTGGCTGGCCCATGCTGGTGGTGGGCTTCTTCTGGAGCACGGTGGTGCTGTACCACTGCACGTTCTTCATCAACTCCCTGGCGCACGCCTCCGGCAGGCAGCGCTACGTCACCGGTGACGACTCGCGCAACAACTGGTTCCTGGCGCTCCTCACGCTGGGCGAGGGATGGCACAACAACCACCATCACTACCAGAGCTCCACGCGCCAGGGCTTCCGCTGGTACGAGGTGGACGTCTCCTTCTATGTGCTGAAGGCGATGTCGTGGCTGCACCTGGTGTGGTCGCTCCGTGCGCCGCCGGAGGCGGTCGTCCGGGGCGAGGTCCCCGTGGGCCGCAAGGTGCTGGAGAAGGTCGCCCGGGATCTGGCCGGCTCTTTCAGCGCCGAGGCCATCGCGGGGCGGGTGAAGGAGGCCTGGGCGGAGTCACATCGCTTCGAGGACCTGGCGGAGCGGGCCCGCCGGGCCCGGAGCCAGGTGGAAGCTCGGCTGGCCGAGGTCTCTCTTCCCCACCTGCCCACCATTCCCGAGCTCCGCGAGAAGGCCGAGGAGATGTTCAGCGAGACGCCCTCGCTGGACGACATCGTCAGGCGCGCCCACGAGCTCCTGGCTCAGGCGGTGGCCAGCCGTGTGTGCGATCTCGCGCTGGCCGGGGCGTAGGGGAACCTTCGCTGGTCGCCTTGCCCGGAGCGCCGCGCCCCGGCATTCTTGGACGAATTTTCTCCGACTCCGCGGCTACCCGCACGGTCGCCGCGTCCCGTCCACCTGACGAAGGCACGGATATGCGCATGAGCTGGCTACCGTCGGTCGTCGACTGCGTCCCGTCGCACGGGGCAGGGAAGTCTCGTCCCCGAGAGGAGGCTTCTTCATGACTGAGGAACGCGCACGCTGGGGATCCCGCGTCGGGTTGATCCTGGCCATGGCGGGGAACGCCGTGGGCCTGGGGAACTTCCTCCGCTTCCCGGTGCAGGCGACGGAGAACGGCGGCGGGACGTTCATGATCCCGTACTTCATCGCCTTCCTGCTGCTGGGCATCCCCCTCATGTGGATCGAGTGGGGGGTGGGGCGGCACGGTGGCCTCCGGGGGCACGGCTCGGTGCCGGGCATGTTCCAGACGCTCTGGAAGAACCCCGTGGCGAAGTACATGGGGGTGCTCGGCCTGTTCATGCCGCTGGTGGTGCTCATCTACTACTGCTACATCGAGTCCTGGACCCTGGCCTGGACGTTCTTCAGCATCAAGGGCTCCCTGCACGGCCTCAGCGAGCAGGGCATGCGTCAGTTCCTGACCAACTACCAGGACCTGCAAGCCCCGGAGATGGGGTGGTGGGTGCCCTTCGCGTTCTACTTCGTCACCATCGCGGTGAACTTCGGGGTGGTCCTGAAGGGGCTCTCGGGAGGCATCGAGAAGCTGGCCAAGATCGGCATGCCGATCCTGTTCATCTTCGCCGCCATCCTCGTGGTGCGTGTCCTCACCCTGCACCCGCAGACGGTGACCCTGGCCAACGGGACCACCGCGACGTCCAGTCCCGCGGCCGGCCTCAACTTCATGTACCTGCCGGATTGGGCGAAGCTGAAGAGTCCCTCGGTCTGGCTGGCTGCGGCGGGGCAGATCTTCTTCACCCTCTCGGTGGGGATGGGCAGCCTGCAGGCGTACGCCTCCTATCTGCGGAAGGAGGACGACCTGACGCTGTCGGGCATCGCCACGGCGGCCACCAACGAGACCGCCGAGGTGGTGCTGGGCGGCTCCCTGGCCATTCCCGCGGTGGTGGCCTTCTTCGGTGTCGCCGGCGCCGTGGCCATCGCCAAGGGCGGCGCCTACGACCTGGGCTTCGTCGCCATGCCGCTGGTCTTCAACAAGCTTCCGGGCGGAGCCCTCATAGCGATGGCGGCCGGCGTCATGTGGTTCGGGCTCCTCTTCTTCGCCGGCATCACCTCGTCGGTGTCCATGGCGACACCCACGACCTCGTTCCTCCAGGAGAACTTCGGCTTCACACGCAAGAAGTCCGTCCTTGCCGTCGCGGGCGTGGCGGTGGCCATCGGCCTGCTGCACATCTTCTTCTACCAGTGGGGCTTCCTGAGCGAGTGGGACTACTGGGCCGGCACCTTCGGGTTGGTGATCCTGGCCATGATGGAGACGGTTCTGTTCGTGTGGGTCCTGGGTCCGAATCCCTGGCGGTGGCGACAGGTCTGGAGTGCCGACAACAGGATGTGGAACGAGCTCCACGATGGAGCGGCCTGGCGGATCCCGAACTTCTACAGATTCATCATGACGTACATCACCCCTCTCTTCCTGGTGGTCATGATGGTGGCGTGGGGGTACAAGGACGCCTGGCCGACGCTGATGATGCATGGCATCCCCGCGGACGAGCACGTCACCCGCTGGTGGTCGCGTGGGGTGATGCTCCTGATCCTCGCCGGACTGATGTTGCTCACCCGTATCGCCTGGCGCCGTCGTGAGGCGCAGGGGGAGGAGGCGGCATGAACAAGGGAGCCCTGATCTTCATGCTCTGTGCCTGGGCCGTGGTGCTGGGGATCCTGGTGTGGAGCTTCGCCAAGCTGCTCAGGCTACCGCCGCCGGGGAACGACCACACGCCCCCTCCGGACTCCGGTCCGTGAACGAGGCGCGCGCGCAGGGGCGGGGGGTAGCCATGCCCCGCCACCGTCGGCGCGTCCGGAGCGCTCCGTGAGTGGGAACGCCCGGAGCGAAGAGGGGCGGCCCGAAGAGGGCCGCCCCTCGGCACTTGCTTCATATGCTGCCAGCTGGCAGCCCCTGGACCAGGCCCTGGCCGCGTACAGGGCCGGACGGGCGGATGCCGCGGTGAGGGTGCGCACCGACGTTGGAGGCGACGACGAGATGCGGGCCGCCTACTTCCTGCGCAGGCCGGCTGACATGGGAGCCGTGGAACGGGCTGCGCTGGAGGGCGCCCGGGGGCGGGTCCTCGACCTGGGCGCCGGCGCGGGGGCATTCGCGCTCCCCCTCGCCCGGCGGGGCCTCGCGGTGACCGCCCTGGAGATCCTGCCCGCCGGCCGGGCCCTCCTCGCGGAGGGAGGCATCGCCGACGTTCGCGACGGCGGCGTGGAGGCCGTCGCTCCCGACGAGCGCTTCGATACGGTGCTGGCGATGATGAACGGCGTCGGGCTGTGCGGGACGGTGAGCGCGCTTCCCATGTGCCTGGCGGTGATGGCCAACGTCCTGGCCCCCGAGGGGCAGATCCTGGCCGACTCCACCGACCCACGGAGCTGGGGTGGCTTCGCCGACGGCCGCTACGCCGGGGAGGTTCACATGCAGCTCGACTTCGAGGGCACGGCCGGCCCGCCCTTTCCGTTTCTGTTCGTCGACGACGAGCTGCTGGAGGAGGCCGCGAGGTTGGCGGGGTTGGCGTGCCATGTCGTCGTCCGCGAGCCCGACGGGCGCTACCTGGCGCGACTGACGAGGGAGTGGGGCGGAGCGGGCCGGCGCTGACCCGTCGCTACCCTCGGCGGTGCGCCGCCGCGACGAGCCGCCGAACGCGTTCCGCATCGATGCCCGTGCCCGCACGGCTGTCACGCGTGAGGGCGGTGCCCACGACGGCGCCGTCGGCGATGTCCAGGATCTCCGCCACCGTGCCCGGAGTCACGCCGCTCCCCACGAGGATCACGGCTTCCGGAACGGCGGTGCGCACGCGCCGCAGGTCGTCGGACGCCGTCGCTTCCCCGGTGGCGCTCCCGGAGACCACCAGCGCGTCGGCCAGACCCCGGTGCCACGCATCCGCCGCGGCGGACTCCAGGCGCTCGCCGGGAGGGGGCGTTCCGTGCTTCACGTGCACGTCCGCCAGGATGGCCACCTCGGAACGCAGCGCCGCACGCGCCCGCAGAGTATCCGCGGCACGGCCCTCGATACGCCCCTGATCCGTCCACATGGTTCCCGTGTGGACGTTGACGCGTATGAAACGGGCGCCGCACGCCGCGGCGATCCCCAGGGCGGCGCGCGCATCGTTCCGCAGCACGTTCACTCCCACGGGAACCTCCACCTCCCCGACCACGGTGCTCACCACACGGGCCATGGCCGCGACGGTCTCCTGCGCCACGGCCCCCGGGAGGAACGGCGTGTCCAGGAAGTTCTCGACGAGGACGCCGCCCATCCCCCCCGTGGCCAGGGCCCGGGCATCGGCCGACGCCCGCTCGAGCACCTCGTCCATGGAGCCCTTCCAGCCGGGGGCTCCGGGTAGCGGGAGCAGGTGCACCATGCCGATGAGGGTGCGCCCCTCGGGCCACAGGCGTGCGCAGGCCCGCGGCTGCGGTTCACTCGTCATGGGTGGAGCCCTCGTCGTCGGAAGGGTCGTGGCGTCGGTGGGTCCGGTCCACGATGCGCCCCGGGAGGACCGCGTCGTCCCCGAAGCGGGAACGGAGCGCGTCCACGGCGTGTGATACTCGCCGGTCCCGCTCGGTCTCCCCCGTCCCCGCCTCCTGGAAGAGTCCGAGCTGCCCGCCCTCGGATGCACTGGCCAGCCCGCTCAGCCCCACCCCGAGCAGGCGTGCCGGAACCCGCCGCTCCGAGCGCAGCTCACGGAGGAGCGTCAGCGCCGCTTCGTGGATGGCGGCGTCGGACTCGATGGGCTCGGGTGACGTCCGGCTGTGGACCCGGGTACGGAAGTCGTGGTCCCGGAGCTTCACCGTGACGGTACGGACCCGCAGGCCCTTGCGGCGCAGGGTAGCGGCCACCGAGCGTGACAGCTCCAGGAGCCGTATCTCGAGATCCTCGTCGCCGGTGATGTCCTCCGAGAACGTGCGCTCCGAGGAGATGCTCTTGCGCGCCTCGTGCGGATCGACCTCGCTGTCGTCGAGACCGCGGATCCTGCGGTGCAGCCACGCTCCCCGGTTCTTTCCCAGCCACGCCTGGAACCACTCCAACTGCACTCCGAGAGCGTCCTCGACGCGCACGAGGCCTCGCTTGCGCAGCGCCTCCACCAGCGCCGGGCCCACGCCCGGCAGGTCGGCCAGGTCCAGGGTCGACAGGAACGCCTGCTCCTCGCCGGGCTCCACGACGTAGACCCCGGCGGGCTTGGCGCGTCGGGTCGCGAGCTTCGCGATCACGCGCCGTGTCCCGCCCCCGACGGAGACCGAGATCTCCGTGCGCCGCAGGACCTCCCGGCGAAACCGGTCCGCCGTGTCCCCGAGGGACTCGCCGTGGAACAGGCGCTCGGTGCCGGACAGGTCCAGGTAGAACTCGTCGATGGAGGCCGCCTGCACCACCGGCGCGAGCTCCCGGAGCACGGTCCCCACTTCCCGGCTCCGGGCGACGCACGCGCTCCTGGGCACGGGCACGACCGTCGCCTGCGGACACAGACGCAGGGCCTGGGCGGTGGGCATCGCGGAGCGCACACCATAGGCGCGTGCCTCGTACGACGCGGATGTCACCACGCCCCGACCGGTGGGGGATCCGCCGACGATGAGGAGCGGAGCCCGACCGGCTCCCTGGGGATCGGTGAGGCGGGCCACCTGCACGTAGAATGCGTCGCAATCCACCAGGAGGATCCGGCGAGGCGGCATTTCGTGAGGCTCAACCACGGGCGACGCGCAGGTTCGGGAGCACGGTCTGACCCTCGTGAGAGGGCTCGGTGGGGGTGATTGCACCAAACGGACCCCGCGGTGTAAGATCTGCCGTCGAGCCCATTTTCCCAAGCACGACAACGTATCCAGCGCCGCCACGTCGCGGCGGGGACCTTCCCAACCAATAGAGGAGAACGGTATGGCTTACCCCTTCCAGCTGCCTGAGCTCGGTTACGCATTCGACGCCCTCGAGCCCCATATCGACGCCCGCACGATGGAGATCCACCACGGCAAGCACCATGCGGGCTATACGAAGAAGCTGAACGCGGCACTCGAGGGACACCCCGAGCTCCACGCCTACCCGGCCGACCAGCTCATGCGGGGGTTCCACTCCCTTCCCGCCGAGATCCAGACGGCCGTACGCAACAACGGGGGCGGGTACGTCAACCACACCCTGTTCTGGGACGTCATGACGCCGGGCGGTGCCAACGCCCCGTCGGGTGACCTGGCCAAGGCCATCGACAAGACGTTCGGCTCGGTGGACGACTTCAAGGCGAGGCTCCAGGGGGTCGCCGGCGGCCAGTTCGGCTCCGGTTGGGGGTGGCTCTGCGTCGACGCGCTGGGCAAGCTGTCGTGCTTCGCCACGGCCAACCAGGACAGCCCCTTCATGCAGGGATTCACGCCCATTCTCGGCGTCGACGTCTGGGAGCACGCTTACTACCTGAACTACCAGAACCGGCGCCCCGACTACCTCAAGGCGTGGTGGAACGTCGTGAACTGGGACGTGGTGGCCCGCCGCTTCAAGGCGGCCAAGGCCTGGGTGCACACCGAGTAGAGCTCTGCCGCAGACGACTCCGGGATTCCGGATGCGCACGGCGACAGGAGCCGATTCGGGGGTCGGGCTCGCAGCGGGCCCGGCCCTCTTCCGCACGTGCGGGTCCCCCGTCGCCCGCGGCCCCGTCACGCCTGGCCGGCGTGCCCCGGTCCGGGAACGGGTCGCTCGGCCCCCATGTCCCTCCTGATCCCGCTTCGGCGCATCCCGGTCTGGACGAACTGGAGCCGGAGCCGGTTCCTGCGTCGCTTCCGCGACGGCATCGACGCCTACTTCCGGGCCGTGCGCTACGAGGCGTTCCCCTTCCGGGTGATCGAGACCGACATGGCGGCTTCCCTCAGAAGGCAGCTGGAAGGCGATCTCATGCGCTGCCGGATCGCCGTCGCCGCCACCGAGCGGGTGTCCCCGCTCCGCCTGGCCCCCGGGGACCAGGAGGGCCAGGTGGTCCGGATCAACGTGATCACGGAGGCGTTCCAGCTTCATCGATACAACCTGCGCAGGGAGGACCTCCTGGAGGTTCTCGATGCAGCGCGCCAGGCCTATGACGACGACCGGAGGGCGGCCTGGGTGCGGACGGCCAACCCCCTGTACTGGCTAGGCATGGCTCTCGATGTCGTCGAGGTGCTGCCCTTCCTTCCGCTCGGATGGCTGCGCCTGGACTGGCGCCGGGCGGCCCGGTCGCGGCCCGGCCGTGCCGTCCGCCTCCTGGTTCGCGCCGGTGCCGTCGCCGGACTGGTGGTGGTCATCATCCGCGTGGCGGGACTCCAGCGAGTGGCCCTGGACGCAGCGTGGCGGGTGTACCACGGGGCCGCGCGCATTCCCTCGCGTTTCCCGGGACCCTGACGGCAGCGTATCCCCGCGATCCGGACGGTGTGGGCGGAGTCGGCACCGAGGCGGACCGAGAACGCGAGCCTTGTTATTCCGGAATCATATGTTTACTCATGGAAATTGAGGCGGGCTCCTGCGTGGGGCCCGGTATTTGTGTCCTCGGAACGCACCCCCCGATCGATGACGAGAGCCCCCCAATCTCGCGTGCCCCAGGCCCCCATCGTCTTCACGGCCTTGGCGGCGATGCTGCTCGCAGCTCCTCCCGTCTCCCTGCGCGCCCAGAGCCTGCGGGGCTCTCCCGCGTCGCTGGACCGGCAGGACGCGGCTGCCCGGAGGAACGACTACACGTTCATCCGCACCCCGGCCCAACTCCGCTTCTTCGTCAAGCAGGGCTGGCTGGTGCGGGTGCCGCCCAGCGCCGACCTGGCCCTCCACGGGGTCTCGTATCCATACGCCCGCCCCGAGGTCGCCGTCTTCCTCACCCGCCTGTCCGCCCAGTACCACGCGGCGTGTGGCAGGAAGCTCGTCGTGACCAGCCTCACGCGTCCCGAAGACCGCCAGCCCGACAACGCGTCGGCGCGCTCGGTCCATCCCACGGGAATGGCCATCGACATCAGGTACTCGACATCGCGCGCATGCCGCGTCTGGCTCGAGCGCGTCCTGCTGCAGCTGGAGGGCTCGCGCATCGTGGAGGCCACCCGTGAGCACTACCCGCCCCACTTCCACGTGGCGGTGTTTCCGCGCAGGTACGCGTCCTACGTGGCCATGCTGGAGACGCGGCGTGCGGACGAGGCCACGCGGATCGCCAGCCTGTCCTACAAGGTGCGGACGGGCGATTCCCTCTGGACCATCGCGGTGAAGCACGGGACCACCGTCGACGCGCTCCGACAGCTGAATGATCTCAACGACAGCCGGATCTTCCCGGGGCAGGTCCTCGAGGTTCCGCTCTCGCACTGAGGCACCGGCGCTTCGCCGCCCCCGGAGCCGCCGGCTCCGGAGTGGGCCGCCATCGTCGTCCCGCCTCCTCCAGGCTTCGCGAGCGGGCGCTTCCCACATGCGTTCCCGCCAGGTCGCGCGGGACCCCGTACGGCTACCGCGAGCTTCCCCAGAGCAGCTCCATTCCCTCGCGGTACTCCAGGACTCGGGGGGGGCGACCGGGGCCCCCGTCCACCGCCACGTAGGGGTGATAGCCCGGGAAGGAGATCAGCGCCCGGGCGTCCGCCTTCGGTCCCAGATCCCTCGCCACCACGAGCTTCCTCCCGGGGAGGGGAGGAGCCTGCCAGAGGAGCGGCTCGAGCTCCAGGGTGCCGAGCCTGTCGCTGTGGGCCTCCCACGTGCAGATGGAGTCCGCCGGCGCGCCCGGACGCACGGCCACGCGGTTGCCGGGGGAGAGCTCGACGAAGGCCAGGCCGGGGGCGGGACCGGGTCTGGGCACCAGCTCCAGGGGAGGCGCCGGAGGGGGAGCCCCCGCCGCCCGCCAGCGGGTGTACTCGTCCACCCGGCAGGCGGCGTTGCGCCGGAGCGCGGTCTCCACCGAATCACGGCGCATACCCGCGGCAACGAGGCGGGCGGCGGTGCGCGAGGACCAGCTTCCGTGGACGAAGACCAGCGCGGGCCGGACCGGTGGATCCGGGAGCCGCTCGACGGCCGCGGTCCCGGATGGGATGCGGTACGCGAGGCCGCGCTCCACCGCCAGGAAAGGGGCCGCGATCAGGCAGAGCGCCGCCACCCACCCCACGGCCCGGTGGACGAAGGCGCCCCCCGGTGCGCGCACCAGGTGGAAGAGGCCCACGACCCAGAGCCCCACCCATGCCGCCCCCGTCTCGAAGAGGAAGCGCGGCCCCATGTGGATCCCGTGGTGCCAGTACACGAAGTTGGCCGCCACCCCGGCGGTCGCCCAGGCGACGAGCACGCGTTCGCCCTCGTCGAGGGCGTTCGCCACGACGAGACCGGCCCCCACGACGGCGAGGGCGGGAAGTGGAGACTCGAGGAGGACCACCCCCAGCAGCGAGAGGTCGGCCCCGGTATAGGCGATGGCCTCCCGGAGCCCGTACACGTTCCCCCACGGGTCGCGGTGCAGCCCCAGGCCGTGGGCGGGGCCGAAGGCGGTGGAGTAACCCAGGACGAAGGGGCCGCCGAAGAGCACCCGATTCCATCCCAACAGCAGCACCGCGAAGGGGGCGCCTCCGGCCAGAGTGGCCGCGGCCCTGATGGCGAGCCACCGGGCGCCCCCGGCACGTCGCCGTGCCTCCGGCACCCACACGGCAGCCAGAAGGGCGGTGGAGACCACCATCCCGGTCCAGGGACGGGTGGACACGAAGGCACCCACCGCCAGGCCCGTCAGGATCGCCCACCACGGCGCGCCGTCACGAGCCCGGAGGGCCGTCCACAGGGTGAGCGCCGCCAGGGCCCCGGCCGTGGTATGGCTCAGCTCGCTGCCGCCGAGGAAGAACAGGAACGGGCTGACCGCGCACAGGAGCGCGGCGACCCTGGCGAGGGCTCGCCGCCGCGGCAGCAGCCTGTCGAAGGACGCCGCCACGAGCCCGGCGCCGGTTCCGGTCATGATGGGGCCCACCAGCCAGGGGGTGCCCACGGCCAGACCCAACGCCAGCACGAGGGTGTGGAAGGGCGGGTAGATCGATGCCCACCCAGACGGGGTGATGACCGAGTTCTGGACGATCCAGGCTGCGGCGGGATCGGGTAGCGGCAGCGCCATCCCCCCGCTCAGCAGGATACGGGCATGCAGGAGCTGCACCATCTCGTCCACCGACGACGGGAGGCCGCGGAGGACCACCAGGCTCGACACCAGCGAGAGGACGAAGGCCGAGCCGGCACAGAGGGCGACGAAGCGGCGCCCGTCGATGCGCGCCAACCGCCGCGCCACCCCCTCGCCGATTCCCACCACGTCCAACGCGGGGAGCCATCGCGCCAGCACCACGGCGAGGAGCACCACGATCAGGGTGCCCCAGACGGCGCCGGACCACGCGATCTCGTCCACCTGGCGGGTGGCGATCCCCGCCAGCCCCGTGAGAGCCGGATCGAGGAGCCGCTGAACGGGAAGGAACGTGGCGGCCAGAAGCGCGACCCCGAGGGTTACGCGCAAGCCGCGACCGACGGCTCGGGTCGGGGTCAAACGCACGCGTCCTCTAGGGGCGCGGCGCGGCGTCTTCGGATGGGCATGGCCGACAATGTGGTCGTGGGCCCACATTGAAGCCAGTGGAACGAAGCCGATCCGGAGTGTCCATCATGAGCGACACGGTTCCCGTCTACCTCGTCGGCCCTCCCGGCGGGCGCCTCGCGTCCGTCGCGACGGTCTTGGCCGACGCCGCCGAGTCGATTG
Source organism: Gemmatimonadota bacterium (assembly GCA_022340865.1). Taxonomy (GTDB): domain Bacteria; phylum Gemmatimonadota; class Gemmatimonadetes; order Longimicrobiales; family Gaopeijiaceae; genus SZUA-318. The sequence continues at coordinate 8,336 of JAJDNC010000136.1, read as the reverse complement.
CCGCGGAAGGGAGCGCCGCCGCGCTGGCGGAGCGCCGCCCCGGCGTCGTCGTCCTCGACGCGGGCGAGATGCCCGTCGAAGAGCTGGTGGGCATCCTGTCGACGCTCCCGGAGGGGCGGTGGACCGTCGCCCTGGTCACCGACGACGACCCTCCGTGCCTGCGCACGATCTCGTTGGGTGCCCGGGACACGCTGGGGGACGTGCACCGCCACACCTCGAATCCGGCTTCCACACCCGGCTGCCTTCTGGATCTGGACCGGGCGCTGGCCGAGATGTCCCGGGTGCGCCACGACCTGAACAACCCGCTCACCGCCGCCATGGCGGAGACCCAGCTTCTCCTCATGGATGCCTCGGGGGAAGAGGAGCGGGAGTCCCTGGAGTCCATTCTCCAGCAGCTCCGGCGCATCCGCGACATGCTCGTCTCGAGCCGCCACCTGCGCGCGCGGAGCGAAGCGTCGGGTTCCTGAAAGAGGCGGCCCGAGCAGGCGCACCGGGCAAGAGACCCCGTTGCGGACGGCGTTTCGCAGAATGCAATCACGGGATCATTGTAGAATGCAAGCGCACGTGCTTAGCTTGGACGCAGGGCTTGAATGACACGGGCGCTGCGGCTCTTTCGCGCGCGCCCCTCCGCATGAGGAGCACGTGGCGAGCACCACCGAGGCGAGCGTGACCGAGCAGACCGGTCCTTCCGGCAGCGGACAGGCCTTCAGCCGCAGCGACCTGCTTCGCTGGGTCTACCTGTGGCGCATGATGCTGGTCACGGGGATCCTCGTGGGCGCCCTGCTGGGCTCCGCCGAGGACCGGCTCGTGGTCGTCGTCATGTTCCTGGCGGCGGCGGCCTTCACCTCCTGGTCCTCCTGGTACACCCACGTTCGCCGGCGCGACCCCGGCGAGAACTTCCTGTACGCCGAGGTGGTTCTGGACATCGCCGTGGCGACGGCGATCGTGCACGTCACCGGGGGGCCGCAGTCCCCCTTCGCTCCCCTCTACATCCTCGTCATCAGCACCGGCGCCCTCCTGCTGCCCATCCCTGGAGGCGTCCTCATTGGCGCCCTGGCGAGCATCGTCTACTTCGCGGACCTGGTCTGGGGCTTTCCGGACAGCATCCAACCCGTCGAGGTGGGCCTGCAGATCGGCCTGTTCGCGATGGTGGCCATCGTCACCGGACTGGTGGGCGACCGTCTGCGCCGCGCGGGAATGGCCCTGGGCGCCGTGGAGTCGGAGCTCCGCCAGCTGCGCCTGGACACCGGTGACATCCTGGCCAACCTGGCCACCGGCGTGCTCACGGTGGACGGGGAGGGTCGTCTCGCCTATGCGAACCCCGCCGCCGAGATCCTCCTCGGGCTCTCGTCGTCGAAGTGGTTGGGCGCCCCGGTCATGGAAGAGGTCGAGCGCAAGGCCCCCGGGATGGGCCGCGTGCTGGAGAGGGCCATCCGGGATCGCCAGCCCGTGGAGAGGTTTCGCTCCTCGATCTCGACGGACGGCGGAAGCGTGACGCTGGGCATCTCGACGGCCGTGCTGGAGCGTGGGGCAGGGGCGCCGCCGTCGGCCACGGCCATCTTCCAGGACATCACGAACCAGGAGGTTCTGGAGGCGCTGAATCGGCGGACGGAGCGCCTCGAGGCCATCGCATCGCTGTCCGCCTCCCTCGCCCACGAGATCAAGAATCCGCTGGCCTCCATCCGAAGCGCGGTGGAGCAGCTCACCCGAGCCGGCCTCGCCGAAGAAGATCGTGCGACGCTCCAGCGGCTGGTGCTGGGGGAGTCCGATCGGCTCAGCCGGCTCCTCTCCGAGTTCCTGGACTACTCCGGCCTGCGCATGGGGCCGCGCCGGCGCGTCGACGTGGCCGCCGTGGCCCGGGACTGCGTGACTCTCATGCGCCAGCACCCGGACGCCGAGGGCGTCGAGGTGAGCGCCGAGGGGACCGACGGGCCGGCCCTCGTCCTCGGCGACTCCGACCTCCTCCACCGCGCGCTCTTCAACCTGATCCTCAACGGCGCGCAGTTCGCGGGCGCCGGGGGCAGGGTGGTCGTGCACGTCGGCGAGCGGAGCTATCCCAGAGGTACCTCCATGCCGCGGGCCGTGGCTGTCGTAGTGGGCGACAGCGGCCCGGGCGTCGCGCAAGACGTCCTGCACCGGATCTTCGACCCCTTCTTCACCACGCGGGTCGGAGGTACGGGCCTCGGCCTGGCGGTGGTGTTCCGCGCCGTCCAGGCGCACGGAGGCACGATCTTCGTCGATCGCTCCTCGGCGGGTGGCGCGCAGTTCGTCATCTACCTCCCCGCGGAGGAAGAGGTCGAAGGAGGCGAGACACGGTGACCAGCGCGGTGAAGGTCCTCCTGGTGGACGACGAAACCGGCATCCTGGACGCGCTCAAGATCCTCTTCAAGGGCGAGGGCTACGAGGTCGCGGTGGCGAGCTCGGGCCGCGCGGCGCTGGAATCACTCGAGCGCGAGCGTCCCGACCTGGTCCTCAGCGACATTCGCATGCCCGGTGCCGATGGGCTGGAGGTGCTGAAGCGGGCACGCGACATCGATGCCGAGCTGCCCGTCATCCTCATGACCGCGCAGGCATCGCTCCAGTCGGCCATGCGCGCCGTCAACGAGGGCGCATACTACTACCTGCAGAAGCCCTTCTCCAACGACGAGCTCCTCGCCATTTGTCGCCGTGCCGTGGAGGCCCGTCAGCTCAAGGTCGAGAACAAGCGCCTCAAGAAGGAGATCCGCCGGCGCGCCCCGGACGCGACCCCCCGACCCATAGGCCGCAGCCGGGGGTTCGTGGAGGTTCTCAAGCTGGCGGAGACGGTGGCGCCCACCGACTCCACCGTCCTGCTCTCCGGCGAGAGCGGAACGGGGAAGGAGGTCGTGGCACGGTTCATCCATCGTCTCTCGGAACGCGCCGAACAGCCCTTCATGTCCATCAACTGCGGAGCGCTCCCGGAGAGCCTGCTGGAGAGCGAGCTGTTCGGGCACGTCCGCGGTTCCTTTACGGGCGCGGTGAAGGACAAGGACGGGCTTCTGGTGGCGGCCAACGGCGGCACCTTCTTCCTGGACGAGATCGGGGAGATGAGCCCGGCCACCCAGGTCAAGGTGCTCCGTGCCATCCAGGAGCGCGAGGTCATCCCCGTAGGTGCGACCGAACCGAAGGTCGTGGATGTACGCATAATAGCCGCCACGAATCGGGACCTGGAGGAGGAGATCCGCAAGGGGGCCTTCCGCAGCGACCTGTACTACCGCCTGAACGTCATCCAGCTCCGGCTGCCGCCGCTGCGCGAGCGCAAGGAGGACATCGAGCTGCTGGCGCTCCACTTCCTGGAGCGGCTGGCGGGGCGAGAAGAGGTCGGGGTGCCCCGGGTGTTGTCCCCGGAGGCGCTGGACGTGCTCATGGGCTATGATTGGCCCGGCAACGTCCGCGAGCTCGAGAACGCGCTGGAGCGGGCCGCCGTGGTGGCGGTGGGAGGTGCCATCGTCCCGCAGGGGCTGCCGGAGAGGGTGCGTGACCGACCCGAGGTGCGGCTGGCGGACGAGCCGCCGCCGCCCAATCCCACCATGGAGGTCATCGAGCGGGCGTACATCCACTGGGTCCTGCAGGCGGAAGGCGGGAACAAGACCCGCGCCGCGGAGGTCCTGGGCATCGATCCGTCCACATTGTATCGGAAGCTCAACCGTTACGGCCTCGCCGAATGAACGGCTCCGACCGTCAACCGCACGAGCCCGGACAGGAGACACCCCGTATGCGAGGGTTCGAGTTGAGGCGGTTCCGGCCGATGAGCCTGGATCCCGACCTGCCGTGGGACCAGGTGACCCTCTCCGTTGTCGTCCCCTGCTACAACGAGGTCGACACGGTCGAGATGCTGTTGCGGAAGGTGCGCGAGGTCCCGCTCCGTCTCGAGGTCATCGTGGTGGACGACGGGTCCACGGACGGCACCCGTGACCTCCTGGAGCGGCTGAAGGCCGAGGGGCTCGTGGACCGGCTCGTGTTCCACGAGCGCAACGGCGGCAAAGGCGCGGCCCTGCGCACCGGCTTCGCCAAGGCCACCGGCGACGTCGTCGTCGTACAGGATGCGGATCTCGAGTACGACCCCGCCGAGCTCCCCTTTCTCATGGAGCCCATCCTGAGCGGGAAGGCCGACGCCGTCTTCGGGTCACGCTTCCTGGGGGGGCCGCACCGGGTACACCTGTACTGGCACTCCGTGGGGAATCACCTGCTCACGGTCCTGTCCAACATGTTCACGGACCTGAACCTCACGGACATGGAGACGTGCTACAAGATGGTACGCCGTGACCTGCTCCAGTCGCTGCAGCTCTCGGCCGACCGCTTCGGCATCGAGCCGGAGCTGACGGCCCGCCTGGCCCAGGCGGAGGCGCGCATCTACGAGCTTCCCATCAGCTACCACGGCCGCTCCTACGCCGAGGGGAAGAAGATCGGTTGGAGGGACGGCGTGTCCGCCCTCTGGTCCATCGTGAAGTACAACGTCCTGTATTCGAGACCCCACACGTGGGCGCCGTCGCACGTTCCCACGTGGAAGCACACCGAGCGGCTGGCCCCGGACGACCAGGCCACGGGCACCGACGAAGGAAAGCCGCGGGCGTGACGGACACCGCCGGCGCTGCCCGCCCCCGGACGGACCCGCGCTCGTGGGCGTCGCATCCCCGCCTTCTGCTCCTGTTCGTGGCCCTGGCCGCGTACGCCAACGCGCTGGGAAACGGCTTCGCGTACGACGACAACCACATCGTGGCCATGAACCCGGTGGTCACCCATGCGGAATGGGGCAAGGCCCTGCTGGGACCCTACTGGTACGACGCGCTCCCCGGCTCGGGTCTGTACCGGCCCGTGACCATAGCGTCCTTCGCGGCGCAGTGGCACGCCTGGGGCGGCAGCCCCCTGGGCTTTCACGCCGTGAACCTGCTCCTGGACGCTGTCGTCTGCCTTCTGGTCTTCGCCCTGCTGTCGCGCTTCGTGCCCCGCATGCCGGCGCTCGTCGGAGCGCTCATCTTCGCCGTCCATCCCGTGCACGTGGAGGCGGTGGCGAACGTGGTGGGAGCGGGCGAGCTCCTCGCCGCGCTGGCGGTCCTGGGGGCGTGCCTCCTGTACCTGGACGGCGCGGAGTGGGGACCCGCCGGGCGCGCCGCGAGGACGGCGGGGCTCGCGCTCCTGTACGTCGTGGGCCTCGGCGCCAAGGAGAACGCGGCCACGCTCCCCGGGGTGCTCGTCCTTCTGGAGTTCTTCCGGGGGCGCGGAGGGAGGACCGCGGAGCGCGACACCGGCGAAGGCCTGGCCGCCCGGCTGCGCCGGGAGGCTCCCGTGTTCCTCGTCCTGGCTGCGGTGCTGTGCACGTACCTGGTGGTGCGGGCGTCGGTTCTGGGAACCGTGACCGGCGAGATTCCCGCGCCCGCGCTCCGCGGGCTCACGCCGACGGACCGCTTGCTCACGGCGCTGACGGTGTGGCCCCAGTACGTGCGCCTCATGGTGTTTCCCCTGGACCTCTCCGCGGACTACACGCCGGCGGTGCTTCTGGTCGCCCACTCGGTGAACGCCGAGGTCATCCTCGGCGGCGTCATCCTGGTGGCGCTGGCGGCCTTGGCCTGGAACGTGCGGAAGTCCTCGCCGGCGGTGGCGCTGGGCATCGCGTGGTTCCTGGTGACGATCCTCCCCGTCTCGAATCTCCTGTTTCCCGCTGGTATCCTGCTGGCGGAGCGGACCCTGTATCTCCCTTCCGTGGGCTTTGCGCTCATCGTCGCTGCCCTGGCCGCCAGGGTATCCTCGTCGGCGGGGATAGGGGCGCGCCGGCTTCTGGGAGGCCTGGCCGTGGTGGCGGGTGGGGCTCTCTTCGTGCGCACGGTGATCCGGAACCCGAGCTGGATGAGCAGCTACACCGTGCTGAACACCCTGGCCCTCCAGCACCCGGAGTCGTCGACGGCGCTCCAGCACCGCGCCGAAGGGCTCGAGCGGGTGGGTGACGTGAAGGACGCCGCGCGCCTGTACGCCGCCGCCGTCACCCTGGCCCCGAACAACTACCAGCTGAACGTGCAGATCGGCGCCTTCTACGGTCGGCTCAAGGAGTACGCCAGGGCCGACTCGACGCTGCGACGTGCCATCCGGCTCGTCCCTGACGCGGCGCCGGCCTACCGCTTCCTCGCCGAGGAGCTTCTCCGGCAGGGCCGGGGACGGGAAGCCAACAGGGTGGCGCTGGAGGGCCTGGCGGAAGTGGGCCCGGACCGCGAGCTGTGGGCGGCGGTGTCGGAGTCGTACGTCCTCAAGGGAGACCTGCCGGCCGCCGTGCGTGCCCGCAGAGCCGCCCTCGGCGTGGACCCGGAGTCCTCGGCGGACTGGCGGCGTCTGGCGGAGCTGCTCACGGTCCTGGGGCGCACCGCCGAGGCCGACAGCGCCCGGGCGCGTGCGCTGGCCACGGACAGCGTGGCGCCTCCGGCCGGATCCGGTACCCCGAACGTCGCGGGAGGCACGCCGTGAAGCTGTGGGAGTCGCCCCTGCGCAGCCCGCGATGCGCGGCGGTGCTGGTGGGCGCGCTGGCGGCCCTCATCTACGCCAACTCGTTGGTGAACGGGTTCGCGTACGACGACATCCACATCATCACGAACAACACCCGGATCCACCAGCTGTCCACCCTGCCGCAGGCCATGGCGCGGCCGTACTGGCCGGAGGACTACGGCAAGGCGCTCGGCCTCTGGCGTCCGGTCACCACCGGTCTTCTGGGACTGCAGTACGCGGCGAGTGGGGGGAACCCCGCGCTCTTCCACGCCGTCAATGTCGTCCTGAACGCGCTGGTGTCCGCACTGGTGGTCCTGCTGCTCACCGAGCTCATGTCGGTGCCGGCGGCCTTCGTGGGCGGCCTGATCTTCGCGGTGCACCCCGTGCACGTGGAGGCGGTGGCCAACGTCGTCGGTGTCGCCGAGATCCTGCCGGCGCTCCTCTTCCTGCTGGCGTGTCTCGTGCACGTGCGCGGGCCGGAGCGCACGGGATGGGGGAGGGCCCTGGGGATCGGCGCCCTGTACGCGCTGGCTTTCGGTGCCAAGGAGAGCGCCGTGACGCTCCCCGGCGCCATCTTCCTCCTCGACGCCGCCCGCACGCGCTTGGCGTTCCGGGACCTCAAGGCATACGTGCGTGATCGATGGCGGGTCTACTTCGTCATGGCGGCGGTGGCCGGCGCCATGCTGCTGGGGCGGATGGAGGTCCTGGGCACCATCGCCCATCCCCTGCCGCCCCTGGGCGCCGACCTTCTGAGCAAGATACCCCGCATCTGGACCCTCGCCGACGTCTGGAGCAACTACGTCCGGCTCATGGTCTTCCCCATGGACCTGTCGTCGGACTACTCCCCGAACGTGATTCCCATCTACATGGGGTGGAAGGCCGCCAACCTCGTGGGCCTCGTGCTGGCCCTGAGCATCCTGGCAGGGGCCCTGGTGGCATGGCGCCGCCCGGCCATGGCCCGGGGAAGGGAGACCGCTCGAACGGCGGCCTTCGGCGTGATGTGGTTCCTCATCACCGTCTCGCCGGTGGCCAACGTGCTCTTCCTGAGCGGCGTCCTCCTGGCCGAGCGCACCCTGTACGTGCCCTCCATCGGGTTCGCCGCCGCCGCCGGGTGGCTCTTCGTGCGCCTGGCCCGGGAGCGCCGCCGGGTGGCGTGGGCCGCGGTCGCGGTGGTGGTGACGCTCATGGGCTGGCGCACGTGGAAGCGCAACCCCACCTGGCGCGACAACGTCACCGTCTTCGCCCAGATGATCGCGGACTACCCGTACTCCGGGCGCTCCCAGTGGGTGCTGGGGGATCTCTTCTACCAGAAGGGCAGCCTCCACCGGGCCCTCGTCGCGTACCGCGCGGCCATCGGCATCCTCGGGGTGAGCTACCAGATCATCACCGAGGTCTCGAAGAGGCTCATCACGTCCGGGCGCTACGAGACCGCCGAGAGGCTCCTCCAGGCGGCGTGGCACGAGCACCCCGACTACTGGGTGGCACCGGCGCTCCTGGCCGTCGTCTATCAGAGGCTGGAGGACCCGAAGGATACCGAGCAGTACGCCCGCATCGCCCTGGCGCTGGACGACACGGACCCGGTGCGCTGGCACCTCCTCTCGTGGGCGCTGGCCATGGAAGGCCGATGGAAGGAGGCGGCGGAGGCCCGAAAGGGCGCCATCCGCAACGGTGAGGGAGCCCACTGGCAACAGTGGACGCAACTGGCGTACTCGGAGGCCCTGGCCGGAGACGTCCCGGCCGCCGAACGGGCCCTGGACTCCGCTCGCATCAGGCCTTCGTCCCGCAGGGTGGTGCGGCAGATAGACTCGCTGAAGGCGGCCTTCCGCGCGGGGAACATCGTCCTGCCC
>JAJDNC010000133.1 GCA_022340865.1 Gemmatimonadota bacterium | reverse complement strand
GGCCGCACGGCGCATGCGGGCCGTCCTCGCGGTACACTGAGTCGTGAGAGCTCATGCGCGATCTCTCCCGTGATACCGGCCTCCTGTCGCTCAACACCGCGACCATCGGGTGGGAGCGCACCATCCGCGAGGCCGTGGAGGCCTGCGAGAAGTTCGGCATCGCCGCCGTCGACCCGTGGCGCCATCAGATGCACGCGGGGGGCTTCGCCGAGAACGCACGCCTGATCCGCAACGCAGGCCTCGAGGTGACTGGCCTGTGCCGCGGGGGGTTCTTCGCGGCCCCCGACGGGGCGGGTCGCGACAAGGCGATGGACGACAACCGGCGCGCCGTGGACGAAGCCCTCGAGCTCGGCGCGCGCTGCCTCGTCCTGGTGGTGGGTGGCCTGGCCGACGGGTCCAGGGATCTCGCGGGTGCCAGGAGACAGGTCGTCGACTCCATCGCCGAGCTCGCCGAGCACGCGCGCCCGGCGGGGATGCCCCTGGCCATCGAGCCCATGCACCCGATGTACTGCGCGGACCGCGGCTGCGTGAACACCCTCGGTCATGCTCTGGACATCTGCGACGCCCTCGGCGAAGGCCTCGGCGTCGTCATCGACGTCTACCACGTGTGGTGGGACCCCGACCTCGAGACGCAGATCGCGCGTGCCGGACGCGGCGGACGGATCCTCGCCTACCACGTCTGTGACTGGCGCCGCGAGACGCGAGACCTCCTGTTCGACCGTGCCATGATGGGGGACGGGGTGATCGAGCTGAAGAAGATCCGCGCCCTGGTGGAGGGGGCCGGCTACGACGGCCCGTGCGAGGTCGAGATCTTCTCGAAGCTCGACTGGTGGAAGCGGCCGGTAGACGAGATCGTGCGCACGTGCGTGGAGCGCCACCGGAGCGTGGTCTGAGCCTGCGCCGGCCGGGGCCCTGCCTGCGTCAGGCCACGTCGCGCTACGCCGAGCGCCTTCCCAGGTAGAGGTCGCGTCCCGCCACCAGCGCCCGGATCTTGGCGTCGGCGACCGAGCGGGGGAGCATCCAGAAGCCGCAGTCGGGATGGACGTACTTGACGCGGCCTGCGCCGATCACCGATTCCGCCCGCTCGATGGCGCGCGCGATGTCGTCCGCGCTCTCGACCTCGGTGGTCTTGATGTCGACCACGCCGAGCCCCATGCCGATGCGCGCGTCCAGCTCCTTGAAGACCTTCAGCTCTCCGGCGGGCCTGCGGCGGCACTCCAGGACGACGTGATCGGCGTGCAGGCTGTTGAGATAGCCCAGGAGCTTGCTCCAACTCCCTTGTTGTACGCGTTGGCCGCCATAGTTGCCGAAGCACAGGTGTACGGCCGGCTTGTTCTTCACCGCGTCGAGGACGCGGTTGATGGCGTCGGCGGCCCATTCCCATTCATCCGGATGGCCGGGCAGGTTCGCCTCGTCCACCTGCACTACCGCTGCTTCCAGGTGGCGCACCTGCTCGGCCAATGCGTCCGCGATGGCGAGCGCGAGGTCGGGCACGCTCCCGTAGTGTCGGTCGAGCAGGGTCCTGGAGAGCATGTGCGGGCCGGTCACCGTGAACTTCAACGGGCGGCTCGCGAGGCGGAGGGCGCGGGCGCAGGCCCGTGGAAGGTCCAGAGTGCCGTGCCCGATGGGCCCCTCCACCACCCCGGGCGGGCGGGCGCGGAAGCCCATGCCCTCCTGTGACCGGTAGGCGGTGATCTCCTCGAACGTCAGCTCGTTGCGGATGCCGCTCATCGCCCGCGTGAAGTACTCGATCATCCCGTTGGTTTCCGGGTGATTGACGTCGAAGCGGTACAGCTCTCCGTCACACACTAGGTCGATGCCCGCGCTCTCCTGCGTCGCCAACACCACCCGGGTGGCGTCCACGAGGGCCTGCTCGCTGGGCAGTGCCGTGAGCCAGGCCGGAACCGGGTACGAGCCGACGACCGTCGTCTGGATGGGGGGCGCTTCGTGCGACACGCGGGTCTCCGGTGATCGTTCGATCAGGCGGCGGAAACGGAGCCGAGGAACTCGCAATATCATGCACGCGATCCGCGGAAGAAGCCAACTCACATTCTCCGGGACCGGCTCGCCGTCCAGGGAGCCCCTGCCGTGCTACGTCGTCACGCCGCGCAGGCCCTCGGCCATGGCCCGGATGTGCGCGGGCGTCGTGCCGCAGCACCCGCCGATGAGGCTCGCACCCAGCTCCAGAATCCGACGGGCGTGCTCCCGCATGACCTCCGGGGTCCCGTCGTAGACCAACTCCGCGCCGATCCAGGTGGGCTTACCGGCGTTGGACTTGGACACCAGGGGCAGGGACGGATTCAGGGCCCTCATCCGCCGGATCACCTCCTCGATCTCGCCGGTCCCGTTCCCGCAGTTGGCCCCGACGGCAGCCAATTCGTAGCCACCCAGGGCCTCCAGCACCTGCCCGGGGGTGACCCCCATCATGGTGCGACCCCCTGCGTCGAAGCTCAGGGTGGCCACCACGGGGAGCTCGCTCACCTCCCGGGCGCCCTCGATGGCCGCCCGCACCTCCCGGAGGTCCGCCATGGTCTCGATCCATAGAATATCCGCTCCACCCTCCGTCAATGCGGCGGCCTGGGCCGCGAACCCTTCCCGGGCGGTCTCGAAGGTGAGGGCTCCGAGGGGCTCCATCAGCTCTCCCGACGGGCCCATCGACCCCGCCACGAGGGCGCGGCCCTCCCCGCCGGCGGCCTCTTCGGCGGTCTTCCGCGCGATACGCGCGGCCGCCTCGTTCAGGGCGGTCAGATCGCCCTCCAACCCCCGACCCCGGAGCCGGAAGGGATTCCCTCCGAAGGAGTTGGTGAGGATCACCCGGGAGCCGGCCTCGAGATAGCCCCTGTGCGCGTCGGCGATGCGCTCGGGGTGGGTCAGGTTCCAGCGCTCCGGTGGCGCCCCGGCCTCGAGTCCCGCCGCCATGAGGAGCGTGCCCATACCCCCGTCAAGGAGCAGGAACCCCCTCTCCCGCAGTCGCCGCTGAAGCTCCGTCATCTGATGCCTCGGATGGGTGCAGAAAGCGCAGGCGCCGGGCGAACATCTCCCCACCGCACCGCAGGTGGCAAGAAGGAGGCACCCTCTGCTTGCCCCCCCCATGCCGCAGGGACATCTTCCGAGCCGTCCGCAATTCGCGCCCCCCGGGTCACGGACTCCGACGGATCGCATGGCGTCTTTCAGGGTCGGCATCGACAGCTACTGCCTGAACCCGCTGCGCATGGACCCCTTCGCCATCCTGGAGTGGGTGCACGCGGCAGGGGGGGACGGGGTCCAGTTCTCCGAGGTCCACTTCGGACCGGAACGGCCGGTGGACGAAGGCCTGCTCCGGGAGCTGGCCGGCGCGGCCCGGGACCGCGAGATGTACCTCGAGTGGGGAGGAGGGCAGCACGTCCCCTTCGACACCGCGACCTGGGCGCCCAGGGACCTCATGGCCCCGAACCGGAAGGCGGCGGAGGAAGCCGGCATCCTGGGAGCCGATGTGATCCGCTCGTGCTCCGGGGGCTTCTTCCGATGGGGCGACGAGGCTCCTCCCACGAACCAGCTGCTGGACGCCATGGCCCGGGCCTTGCGGCCCCAGCGTCCCGTCTTCGAGGATCTGGGCGTGACGCTGGCCCTGGAGCTGCACTTCGAGTTCACGACCTTCGAGCTGGTGCGGCTCTTCGAGGAGGTGGGCGCGGAGCCCGGCGGATGGCTGGGCATCTGCCTCGACACCTTCAACGTGCTTCCCCTCATGGAGGACCCCGTTCTGGCCACGGAGCGGGTGCTCCCCTGGGTGGTGGCCACCCACGTGAAGGACGGGGCCGTGAGCCTGGACCCCGAAGGCCTTCTCTCCTTTCCCACCGCCGTCGGGGAGGGCGGCATCGACCTCCGGGCCATCCTGGAGCGCCTCTCCACCCTCCCCCGTCCCGTCCACCTCTCGGTGGAGGATCACGGGGGTAGCTTCCGGACCCCCTTCTTCGACGACGGCTTCCGGGCCCGCCTCCCGGACCTGGGGACCGGAGACCTCACCCGGCTGATGGCCGCCGCGCAGCGGGACGCCGGGCGCATCGCCGGCGGAGAGGTGGCCATCACCGACCGCACCGACTGGCCGGAGCTCTGTGAGCAGCGTACCCGCCGGGACCTGGCGAGCCTCCGCGGCCTGGTCGCGGCCCTGGACGAGGACACGCCGTGAGCACCCGCGCCGCACGTCCATCGCCGCGATGCCGGCAGGGTCGCGGATGAGCGAGGCGGGCTGGAGCGCGGAGCTGGCGGACGTGGTGCTGGAGGGGCGGGCCCCCGAGGCCCGCTCCCGGACGGAGACGCTGCTGGCCTCCGGCGTGGCCCCCGAGACCATCCTGGACCGGGCGCTCATCCCCGCCATGGCCGAGGCGG
>JAJDNC010000132.1 GCA_022340865.1 Gemmatimonadota bacterium | reverse complement strand
GCCGGCGCGTTCCCGACATGGCTGGCGCCGGAGCAGGCGCGCATCCTTCCCGTCTCGGAGCAGTGGACGGAGAGCGCGGCGGCGCTCGTGGCCGACCTCAGGCGCGCCGGCGTGAGAGCCACGTTGGCGGACCGGGAGACTCTGAGCTATCGGATCCGGGAGGCCGAGATGCTCAAGATCCCGTACATGGGGGTCGTGGGAGAGCGCGAGGCCGGGGACGGCACCGTGGCCGTGCGCAAGCGCGGCGCCGGCAAGAAGCAGGAGGTCATGGACCGACGGCGCTTCGCGGAGCTGCTCGTCGAGGAGATCCGCGCCCGCACGCTGGACTGAGCCGGGGCGGCGGAGGCGCGGCCCCTTCGCTCGGAGCGGCGGCCCGTCGTTCAGGTGGCTCTGGCGAATGCGCGGGGGCGCAAGCCGAATCCTCGCTCAGGGGTCCGCGCCTCCGCCTCCTCACTCCTCCACGACGATGGGCCTGTTCACGATGGCCGGCGTGCGTCCGGGGAGGTCGACCCTGAGGTGCAGCGTGTACTCCCCGGGCTCGAGGTCGGGAAGCTGGATGTTCACGGCGCGGAAGAGGGTCTGCTCCTGGTTGAAGTTCGCCTCCGAGAAGGAGATCTGCACCGGGCGGTCCGGCTTGAGGATCCCCAGGAACTTGCCCACCCGCGTAAGGAAGCCCGGGAGCCCCTCGGTGAACCCGAGGGTCACCTGGGCCGGCTGCTTCACACCCACCCCGTACGCCTCCCACACCACGGTGAACTTCTCGCCCCGCTTCACGCGCACGTTCCGGCGGATGTAGGGGATGGCGTCCTGGAGGCTCGACGGGAATGGGGCGCCCTTGTCCAGGATCATCAGATCCGAGACCGCCACGAGGCCGGGCATCAGCGGGTCCTGGCGCACGCCCTGGCGCGCCCGCCAGGCGCGCTTCTGGGAAGGATCGAATACCTCGAGGCTGCTCACGTACCGGCCGGGAGGAGCTTTCAGCGTGAACACGCCCGCTGCGTCGGTGCCGCGGACGGCCACGGCAGAGTCGTGCACCTCGGCCTCGGTGCCGCTGTCCACCGGGATCAGGAAGAGGCCCGACTGGACGGGTCCCAGAGACGGCATCGGTGAATCCCCCGTTCCCGCGGGAGCCCCGACGTCCTCGTCCGCCGCCTTGGGTGGCGCCGGCTCGTACGCGCCCACCACCATCATGGAGTCACCCCGGCGGAAGCGGCCCACCTGCGACTCCAGCTCGCGGAAGTCGGGGGCGTAGGGCGGAGCGTACCACGTGCGTGAGTCCCGCGGCGCCGTGATCCAGCTCTCCGGAGGGATGTCCGACGGGGACTTCAGGTACTCCTCCGGGAAGAGGTAGCCGCGGCTGTGAGGGTCCTGGTGCCCCACCACCTGCCGGGTATCCAGCACGCGCCCCTGGAAGCCCATGCGGGCGCTCGCCGCCGGATTGAAGGTGCGGCTCCAGCCGATGTCCCGGCCGTACCTGATGAGGGTCTCCTCCAGGTCGTCGGCCCAGAGGAGGCCCTGGGGGTTGGCCGCGTCCTGCTCGTTGTAGGCTTCCACCCAGCGGGCGAAGTGGTCGGTGAGGCGGTCGTTCCCCGGCACCAGGTAGAGCGGGTCGGAGAGGCGCCAGAGGAGGGCCCACTCCCGGGCCTGCTCCGCCGGCTTCCCCTTCTTGAACTGCTTCTCGGCCTTGTCGGTGAAGATGTAGAGGGGGGTGAGCCACTTCTCCCGCTCCTTCTTCGGCAGCGTGGCCGCGGCGTGGTCGAAGGCGGCCTGGGCAGATATGTACTCGTGCTCGAGGTGGAGGACGTAGCCCAGGAGCGCGGAGCACCACCAGCTCTCGGTGAGCCGGCACGAGCGGGCGACCCGCTCCGCCTCCGGGTAGCGATGGGCCTCCACCAGGTAGACCACGAGCTGCCCGGTGATCCACGGATCGTGGATCTTCTTCGCGGCGTCGGAGAGGAAGTCGATGAGCTGGATCCTGGCCTGCGACACCTCCGGCGCCTCCGGCGGGAAGTCCGTCTCTTCCTCGCCGCCGAACCAGATGCACATGCGCCCGATGTTGGCGTCGCAGCGGTGGCCGGCGCCCTCGCGCACGACGGGGATGCGGCTCTGCCGGAAGAGCTCGAAGTCGCTCTGGCGCTTGTGCGCTTCCTTGACCAGGGCTGAGGAGTCGGGGGGGACCGTCTGCCGGGGTGCGGCGAAGGCGCTCCGGGGCATCGCCAACGAGAGGACGGCCGCGGCGCCGACGATGGTGGACCCGAGGAGGACCGAGCTCGGCCGACGGGATGCGTGCGGCATGGAGACTCCCGGAAGTAGGCGGTGGCGCGCACCTCGGCTCACCCACACGCCACAGGCCGCCACCGTACCCGCGCCGTGCCGTTCGCTACACCACATCGGGGCGACGTGGTCCCGGGCGGTCCGGGGGATTCCCCCTACCGGTCGTGCACCTCGAGGAGGGGCGTGAGCCGTTTCAGGGCGAGCAGGAGCAGGTAGACGACGGTCCCCGTCGCGAAGTACCACCGCCAGGCGAGGGAGGGGAGCCAGGCCCGGCCCAGCGCCACGTCGCGCACCACCTCCACCAGGGTGGTCGCGGCCACCAGCCCGTAGAGCGCCGAATAGTCCCTCCCCAGCGCGTACCGCAGGGAGAACGGATGCGCGGAGGGCGTCCATCCACCCAGCCGCGGCCAGAACGCCGGGGTGCGGGACGACCAGGCGCCGAACGCGTCGCCGAAGCTCTCGTACAGAAAGCGCTCCTCGGCCATCATGATGCGCTCGTAGTAGACCCAGAACGCCAGCGCCACCACCACCAGGACGGTGGGACTGCCCGCCACCGTGGCCGCACCCATCCACATCAGGAAGTTGCCGAAGTAGAGCGGGTGGCGGACCGCCGAGTACGCACCCTCCGTGTTCAGCGTCTCGGCGACGAGGCGGCGCGTCCCCCGCCCGGAGGTGCCCATGGGGGCATGCCCCACGGTCCAGCCCCTGAAGGCGAATCCGAGGAGTCCCACCACGATCCCGGCTAACGACCAGGCCCCGATGGCCCCCTCGCCTCCCGTGGGCACCGGATCCAGGGAGGTCATCGCCAGCACGTACGCCAGGATCGCGAGGGGCAGATAGCTCCGCCAGCGGAAGAGCCACCGGCCAGCACGGGTGCTTTCGGCGACGAGGCCGGGTGCCGGGGGTGGAGCATCGCGTCTGGATTCCACGCGCGGTTCTCGCTGTCGGGTGGCGTCGAGGGAGAGGTGCCTCTCGTGCCCCGGAAGGGGTCTCGACCGGACCCAAGTCTGTCCCCGACCGGCCCCGGGGGGAAGGGCCGGGCCCGTTGACGTCCCACGCCGCATCGACCATTTTCCACGACCCCTCTCACGAGGGCGGAAAACCCCAGAAGTGGGCCGCGACGACCGGCGGCCCCACCCTCGGGGCTCCAAGGAGCCGTGCGAGGGTCGCAAGCGTCGCTGGCGGACGTGCTGCGTTCCCGCCAACGTCATGGTTGCGGCCCGAGCTTGCTCGGGTCTTTTTTGTCGGGGTAGCGGTCCTACGGGGACCGTCCTGTCGGAACCACATCGGAGGTGGGGACATCAGCGAGAAAAGGGTCCGCGTCAACGAGCAGATCCGGATCAGTCCGGTCCGTCTCATCGGGGACGCCGGTGAGCAGATCGGAATCGTCTCCATAGACGAAGCCCGCGAACGCGCCACCGAGCGCGGGTTGGACCTGGTCGAGGTGGCACCGGACGCACGGCCGCCCGTGGTAAAGATGATGGACTACGGGAAGTACAAGTACGAGGCGGCACGTGCGGCGCGTGAGGCGCGGAAGAAACAGCACACGATCCAGGTGAAAGAGGTGAAGTTCAGACCTGGCATCGAAGAGCACGACTACGACTTCAAGATTCGCCATGCCCGTCGCTTTCTCGAGGAAGGCAACAAGGTCAAGCTGACCATGATGTTCCGGGGACGGCAGGTGACCCATCCCGAGCTGGGTCTCGAGATCCTCTCGCGCGTGACGGAGGATCTGGTGGACATCGCGAAGGTGGAACAGAACGCGAGCTTCGAGGGACGCCAGATGTCGATGGTGATCTCGCCGCTCAAAATCAAGTAGAAGCGGGGGTCCAGGCGGACCGCGGGGACGACGGAGAGACCATGCCCAAGATGAAGACGCACCGGGGGGTGGCGAAGCGCCTCAAGGCCACCGGCAGCGGCCGGTTGAAGCGCCACAAGGCGAACAAGAGCCACATCCTGACGAAGAAGACACAGAAGCGGAAGCGCCGCCTTCGCAAGGCGGATCTCGTCTCGAAGCACGACGAGAAGCGCATGAAGCGTCTGCTCCCCTACGGCGGATAAGGAGGAAGAGCCATGCCTCGCAGCACATCCGTCCCGGCGCGGAACAAGCGCAAGAAGAAGCTGATGAAGGTCGCCAAGGGGTACTTCGGCGGCCGCAAGAACCTGTACCGCGTCGCCAAGGACGCCGTCGAGCGCGGGTGGGAGCACGCGTACCGGGACCGCAAGAAGAAGAAGCGGACCTTCCGGGCCCTGTGGATCACGCGTATCAACGCCGCCGTTCGGCAGCACGACATGAGCTACTCGCGGTTCATCAACGGCCTGAAGGAGGTCGGGGTGGAGCTGGACAGGAAGGCCATGGCCGACCTGGCCGTGCACAACCCCGACGCATTTGCCGCCTTGGTGGACCGCGCCCGGGAGGGGCTGGCCGCGAAGACCAGCTGAACTCTCCCGACGTTCGGTCCGGTGGGGCCCCGCGGCACGGTGCCGCGGGGCCCTTCGTCGCCCTCACCCCACGAAGAGCCAGCGTCTCGGGGGGACCCCGGGTCCGTCGACGGGAAACGCGGACGAGGGTGGGCCACACCGTACGCCGCCATCCAACGAGGTTTTCGAGGCCCACGGCGTCTGATAGCTTTCGGCCTCTTCGAACGGACCGGAGTCTCGCGACACCCATGAGCGAAGCGCATCCCATCGAAGCCCTTAAGGCCCTCGAGGCCGAAGCCCTCGCGGCGATATCGAGTACGGAGGACGCGCACGCCCTCGAGGACGTCCGCATCCGGTACCTGGGCCGCAAGGACGGCCGGATCTCGCTCATCCTCCGGGGATTGGGCGCGCTCCCCGCCGACGAGCGGCCGGCGGTGGGGCAGGAAGCCAACCGGGTGAAGGACGTCGTGAACGGGGCCCTGGAGGAACGGGTCCGGGTCCTCCTGAGCCCCCGCGGCGCGACGAGCGAGGACCTCACGCTGCCCGCGCGCCGGCCCTGGAAGGGCGGCCTCCATCCGGTCACCCAGGCGGTGGACGAGATCTGGGGCATCTTCAGGGACCTGGGCTTCACCCGGGCCCGCGGCCCCGAAGCCGACACCGAGTGGTACAACTTCGTGGCGTTGAACACGCCGTTGGACCATCCCGCCGCCGACGAGCAGGACACGCTCTACCTGCTGGACTCGGTGCTCCTGCGGAGCCACACGTCGCCGGTGCAGATGCGTACCATGGAACGGTACGATCCTCCTCTGCGCGTCATCGCCCCGGGGTGGGTGTACCGCCGCGACACCTACGACGCCACGCACACCCCCGCCTTCCTCCAGATCGAGGGGCTGGTGGTGGACGAAGGCGTCACCTTCGTGGACTTCAAGGCGACGCTGGCGGAGTTCGCCCGCCGCTACTGGGGGCCGGGCACGCGGGTGCGTTTCCGGCCGTCGTTCTTCCCGTTCACCGAGCCCAGCGCCGAGGTGGACGTGAAGCGCGTGATCACGCGCGAGGACGGCACCACCGAGGAGACGGACTGGCTGGAAATCATGGGTGCCGGCATGGTGGATCCCGCGGTCCTGGAGAACGCCGGGTACGACTCGGAGCGCTACACGGGGTTCGCCTTCGGCATGGGGCCCGGGCGCATCGCCATGTTGAAGCACCACGTCGACGATCTGCGCACGTTCTTCGACGACGACGTGCGCTTCCTGAGCCAGTTCGCATCATGAACGTCTCGTATCGATGGCTCCGTACCCTCGTGCCCGGACTCGAGCTGAGCCCGGAGGAGGTGGCCGAGCACCTGGCGCTGCGCGGCGCCCCGGTGGAGGAGATGCACGCTCCCGGCGCGCTCCTGGGTGATGTCGTGGTGGCACGGGTCATCACCACAGGGAAGCACCCCAATGCCGACCGGCTGAGCCTGTGCAGCGTGGATGCCGGGGGGGAGCCGAAGAGCGTGGTGTGCGGCGCGCCCAACGTGAAGGCGGGGTCGTGGTACCCGTTCGCTCCCGTGGGGGCGGTGCTCCCCGGCGGCGTGGAGATCAAGAAGGCGAAGATCCGGGGCGAGGCCTCCCAGGGGATGCTGTGCTCCCCCCGGGAGCTCGGGCTGGGCACGGATCACAGCGGCCTCCTGGAGATCTTCGGCGACTTCACCCCCGGCGAGGCATTCGTGGAGGCCACGGGCCTGGACGACGTCACCATGGACGTGGAGGTCACGACCAACCGCGGAGACCTTCTGAGCCACGCGGGCATCGCGCGGGAGCTGGCGAGCGAAGGCTCCGGGGAGGTGTGCCTCCCGCCGATTCCCGGCGACCCGAACGTCGAGCTGGAGTGGACGCAGGGAGCCCCGGAGGTCGTGGTGGGGGACGTGCGGGTGCGCATCGACGACGCGGACCTGTGCTCGCGCTACCTGGGCGCCGTCATCCGGGGCGTGCAGGTGGGACCATCCCCGGCGTGGCTCCAGGAGAGGCTGCGGGGGGCGGGGGCACGTCCCATCAACAACGTCGTGGACGCCACGAACTACGTGATGCTGGAGCTGGGCCAGCCGCTGCACGCCTTCGACCTGTCCCGCCTGGGCGGCTCGGCCATCGTGGTGCGCCGCGCCGGGCCGGCCGAGAAGAAGTTCACCACCCTCGACGAGGTGGCGCGTAAGCTGACGCCGGACATGCTCATGATCTGTGATGCCGAGCGGCCCGTGGCGCTGGCGGGCATCATGGGCGGGCTGGACTCCGAGGTGGACGGCGACACCACCGACGTGCTGCTGGAGTGTGCGCTCTTCGACCCCAAGTCCATCCGTGCGACACGGCGTGCGCTGGGGATGAGCACCGACGCCTCGTATCGCTTCGAGCGCGGCGTGGACCCGGCCGGCATGCGTCGGGCGGTGGAACGCGTCGTCGCGGTGATCCTCGCTACCGCCGGCGGCTCGGTGGACGGGCCGGTGCTGGACGCATGTCCCCGTGCCTTCGAGGCGTCCGTGGTGATGCTCAGGCTGGCGCGCGTCGCGCAGGTGCTGGGCGTGCCCTTCACCGCAGACCGTGTGCGGGCTCTGCTCGCACCGTTGGGGTTCACGTTCGAGGGTGGAGGCGAGGCGGAGCTGCAGGTGCGCGTGCCGGGTTGGCGCAGCTACGACGTCACGAGGGAGATCGACCTCATCGAGGAGATCGCGCGCACCCACGGGTACGACGCCTTCCCGTCGGAGCTGGGGCCGTACCGGCACGGCACGGTGCCGGACCACCCGATGTTCCGGCTGGAGGACGAGTTGCGCAGGGCCATGGTGACCCTGGGCCTCTACGAGGCGCAGACGCCCGCGTTCGTGTCGGAGGCGGAGGGCGACGTGCGCGTCGCGAACCCGCTCAACACCCAGGAGCCGTACATGCGCCGCGTGGTGCTGCCGTCGCTGCTCAGGCGCGTAGAGCACAACTTCAGCCGCGGCAGCGCGGACGTGCGTCTCTTCGAGATCGCCACGTCGTTCCACAAGGCGGGCAAGGGGGAGCCACCGGACGAGGAGACCCACCTCGCCGCGGCGCTCACCGGGGCGCGGGAGGCTCCGCACTGGTCCAAGCCGGCAGAGCCCCTGGACGTGTGGGACCTCAAAGGGCTCCTCGAGGAGGTGGCGTCCCGGGTGTATGGCGGCGGCGCTGCCGTGGCGCCCGCCACCGAGCCCACGCAGCTCTATGAGGCGGACCTCGCCTTCGTGGTCCGCGACGCCTCCGGCAGGGACGTGGGGATGGGCGGGCGCGTCCGGGACGGTCTCGTGGACGCCCCGGTGTGGGCCGGCCCGGTCTGGGGCCTCGAGATCGCGCTTCCGGCCCAGGTGGTCGCGGCTCCTCCGGAGGCGTACAGGCCCCTCCCCCAATACCCCGCCGTGGAGCGGGATCTGGCTCTCCTCGTGCCGGACTCTCTGGCGGCCGGGACGGTGCTGGACGCCGTGCGCCAGCGGGCGGGGGAGCTCCTGGAAGACGTGCGCATCTTCGACGTCTATCGCGGCGAGGGGCTTCCGGAGGGGACACGCTCCGTGGCGATACGCTTGCGCTTCCGCGCGCCGGAGCGGACCCTGAAGGACAAGGAAGTGGACCGGGTGGTCCAGGGTGTACTGGGTCCGCTCAAGGAGGAGCTCGGTGTCCAAGCCCGAGGCTGATGGTCAGAGCGCGGACCGCGCGGCGTTGAAGCGACTGGAGGGCGCGGTGAGCAGGGCCCTCGGCCAGCTGGCCGAGGCGCGCCAGCGCGCGAACAACGTGGAGAAGCACTGCGCCGAGCTGGAGGAGGTCGTGAGCCGCTTCACCAAGGAGCACGGCACGGCCAACCTCGTCCTTACGCGGCTGCGCATCCTCGAGAAGGAGAACGTGGATCTGCGCACGCGCCTGGAGAAGGGCAGGGACGGGGTCGAGCGCCTCCTTGCACGCGTTCGTTTCCTGGAGGGGCAACGATGAGCGGGGACAGAGCTGCGGTCACCGTCCGCATCGCCGGCGAGGAGCACACCATCCGCGCCAACGCCGAGCCGGCTTACACGAAGAAGTGCGCCAAGATGGTGGACGACCGCATCGCCGCCATCCGGGCGATGTCGGGCCTCATCGAGGGCCACAAGGCCGCCATCCTCGCCGCGCTCTCCATCGCCGACGAGTACTTCCAGGCGGTGGATGAAGCCGAGCGCATCCGCAGGGACACCGCCTCCATCGCGGCCAACCTGGCCGAGCGCGTGGAGGCCGATCTGGAGTAGCCCGGCCCCGAGAGCTTGCGTTTCGCCGAACCTAAATCCTATTCTCATCACCACATGGAGGCCTGCCCCTCCAGCGTGGGAGGGTCGGGCCATACGATTCGTCTACACGCGGCGCGTTCCTGTGCGCGCCGGTGACGGAGTCAATAAAAGAGATGACCCCGCTGGGGATCGGGCTGGCGGCGGCGGGTGGGATCATATTGGGCGTGTTGGTCGGCTTCAGGTGGGCCGGGAGCCGTGAGCGGGCCCGCCGCGAGCTGGAGAAGGCGCAGGGCGAAGACGAGGCGACCCGTGTCCGGAAGCGCGCGGCGGAGGAGGCCGAGAACCTCCGCCGGGCCGGCGAGCTCGCAGGCCGCGAGGAGAGCTTCCGCCTCCGCGAGGCGTGGGAGAAGGAGGAGACACGCCGGCGGGACGAGGTGGAGCGCCTGGAGCACCACGTCGAGGAGCGCTCCGACGCCCTGGACCGGCAGTTCGAGAGGCTGAACACCCGCGAGACCGAGCTGGAGGAGCGCACAACCGAGCTCCAGGCGCGCGAGTCGGCCGTGTCCAGGGAGGCCGCGGAGGTCGCCCGGGGGCGCGAGGAAGCCCTGAAGCGTCTGGAGCAGCTGGCCGGGATGTCCGCCCTCGACGCCCGCAAGCAGCTCATCGACGACCTGGAGGACGAGGCGCGCGCCGACGCGGCCAACACCCTCAGGGAGATCAAGGAGCAGGCCCAGCGCGAGGGTGACCGGGAGGCCAAGAAGATCATCGCCCTGGCCATCCAGCGCCTGGCGGCCGAGCAGACCGCCGAGACCACCGTCTCGGTGGTCCAGCTTCCCTCCGACGAGATGAAGGGTCGCATCATCGGCCGGGAGGGCCGCAACATCCGCTCCTTCGAGCAGGCCACCGGCGTGGACGTGATCATCGACGACACCCCGGAGGCGGTGGTGCTGTCGGCCTTCGATCCCGTGCGGCGGGAGGTGGCGCGCATCGCCCTGGAGCACCTCATCGAGGACGGCCGCATCCACCCGGGCCGCATCGAAGACGTGGTGACGAAGGCCCAGACCGAGGTGGAGGAGGAGATGGTGCAGGCCGCGGAGGAGGTCCTCTACGAGCTCGGCATCCACAACGTGCATCCCGAGATCGTGAAGACCCTGGGCCGGCTGCGCTTCCGCACGTCCTACGGCCAGAACCAGCTCCAGCACGCGAAAGAGGTGGCCCTGCTGGCGGGCAACATGGCGGCGGAGATGGGCCTCGACATCCAGATCGCGAAACGTGCCGGGGTGCTCCACGACGTGGGCAAGGGGATGACCCACGAGCAGGAGGGCACGCACGTGGAGCTGGGATACCGCCTGTGCAAGAAGTACAACGAGGGAGAGGTCGTCCTCAACGCCATCCGGGCGCACCACGACGAGGAGCCCCACTTCTTCGCGGAGACCTTCCTGGTCACCGCCGCCGACGCCATCAGCGGATCCCGGCCGGGCGCGCGCCGCGAGATGTTCGAGGGGTACGTGAAGCGCCTGGAGAAGCTCGAGGAGATCGCCATGGAGCACCCGGGTGTCGAGCGCTGCTTCGCCATCCAGGCGGGCCGCGAGCTCCGCGTGATGGTGGAGCCGGAGAAGGTCGGCGACGGGGAGATGGCGCAGATCTCCGAGGCGGTGGCACGGCGCATCGAGAGCGAGCTCCAGTATCCGGGGCAGATCAAGATCGTGGTGGTCCGCGAGACCAGGGCGGTGGACTTCGCGCGATGAACACGACGGAGGGGGGGCCGGCATGAGCGCGCAGATCATCTCCGGGAAGGACCTCTCCGCCACCATCCGGGCGGAGCTCGGCGCGCGGGCCGCCGAGCTCGCCGCCGAGCACGGTGTCACCCCCGGCCTGGCCACGGTCCTGGTGGGCGAGAACCCCGCGTCGCAGATGTACGTGGGGATGAAGAACAAGGCCGCCGAGGCGGCCGGGCTGAGCTCCCGCCAGATCACCGTTCCCGAGGCGACGTCTCAGGAGGAGTTGCTGGGGGTGGTCGCCGGGCTGAACGCCGATCCCGCCGTCCACGGCATCCTGGTTCAGCTTCCCCTTCCGGGGCACATCGACGAGGGGACCATCATCGAGGCGATCTCGCCGTCCAAGGACGTGGACGGGCTCCATCCCGTGAACGCCGGTCGGCTGGCCACCGGCTCGGGGAAGTTCTTCGCCCCCTGCACGCCCGCCGGCGTGGTGGAGATGCTCATGCGCTCCGGCCACGACCCGGAGGGGAAGCACGTCGTGGTGGCGGGGCGCTCCAACCTCGTGGGGCAGCCCCTGGCGAACCTGCTCCTGCGCAAGGCACCGGGCGGCAACGCCACCGTGACCGTGTGCCACTCCCGCACCCGGGACCTGGCGGCGGTGACCCGCACCGCGGAGATCCTGGTGGTGGCCATCGGTCGCCCGGAGATGATCACCGCGGACATGGTACGCCCCGGCGCCGTGGTCATCGACGTGGGCACGCACCGGGTGGACGACCCCGGAAGCGAGAAGGGATACCGGGTCTGCGGTGACGTGCTCTTCGACGAGGTCAAGGAGGTGGCGTCGGCCATCTCGCCGTCCCCGGGAGGTGTGGGACCCATGACCATCACCATGCTCCTGGCCAATACCGTCACGTCGGCGGCCCGCGCCGCCGGGGTGGGCTGAAGTCACCGAGAGGCCCGTGACGGACGACCCGACCCTCGATCTCTTCGGGGACGAGGCGGCGCGAAGCGAGGTGCCGGATACGCCTCCCACCTCGGCGCCGGAGCCGCGCGTCTGGTCCGTCTCCCAGGTGAACCGCGCCGTTCGCGCCCTCCTCGAGAGCGCGGTGGACGCCCTCTGGGTGGGGGGCGAGGTGGCGAACTGGACCCGGGCGCGGTCCGGGCACTGCTACTTCACGCTCAAGGACGACCGGGCCCAGCTCCGGTGCGTCATGTGGCGCACCGAGGCGGACCGGCTCCCCACGGACCCCGACGAGGGGATGCAGGTGCGGGTCTTCGGCACGCTCACGCTGTACGAGGCCCGGGGCGAGTACCAGATGAGCGTCCAGAGCCTGGAAGCGGAAGGCGCCGAGGGCCTCTGGCGCCTGGCCTTCGAGAAGCTCCGCCGAAAGCTCGAGGGCGAAGGGCTCCTGGAGCCGGCGCGCAAGCGTCCGCTGCCGCGCTTTCCGGACACCGTGGGGGTGGTGACGTCACCGAGCGGGGCCGCCCTCCACGACATCCTCACGGTGCTGAGGCGCCGGGCCCCCTGGGTGCGGGTGCTGGTGCGCGGGGCCCGGGTGCAGGGGGAAGGGGCCGCCGAGGAGATCGCCCGCGGGCTCACCGCGCTGGGAGCGAGCGGCGCGTGCGACGTGATCATCGTGGGGCGGGGCGGCGGCTCGCTGGAGGACCTCTGGGCCTTCAACCTGGAGCCCGTCGCCCGGGCCATCGCCGCGTCCCCGGTGCCCGTAGTATCTGCTGTTGGACATGAGGTAGACATCACTATCTCGGATCTGGTAGCGGACTTACGGTCTCCAACCCCATCTGCCGCCGCAGAGGCGGTGGCGCCGGATGGGAGCGTCCTCCGCGCGCAAATGCGCGACGTCCCGGAGCGCCTCGCCCGCGGCTTGCGGGGCACCGTCGCGCGCCGCCGAGACGTCCTCCGGGACGAGCTCGCCCGGCTCGGGAGGGATCTGGAGCGCCGGCTCGCCCCGGCACGGCAGGCGGTGGACCTGGGCGTGGCGCGCCTGGAGCGGGGCGTGGTGCGCCTGATGGAGCGCAGACGCCAGAGGCTCTCGGCCCTGACGGGGAGGCTGGAGGCGCTTTCACCCCTGGCGATCCTCGCCCGAGGCTACGCCGTGGCCACCACTGAAGAAGGTCGCGTGCTCCGCAGGGTGGAAGACTTTCCCCCGGGGCGTACCTTCATGCTGCGCGTAGGCGACGGCAGCGTGTCGGCGGAGTCGCGAGGGCCCGCGGCAGAGAGGGCCCAGGAGGAGAAGGCGTGACGGATCCTGTTGAGAAGAAGGTCGCCAAGGCTGCGGAGGGCCACGACCCCGCGGAGCCCACCACCCTGGAGGCGCGTCTGCGCCGCCTCGAGGAGATCATGAGCCAGCTCGAGGCGGACGAGGTGGACGTGGAGCGCGCGCTGGCCCTCTTCGAGGAGGGGGTGCGCCACGTGCGTGCCGCGGAGAAGATCCTCTCGGAGACGGAGCTGCGGGTCGAGGAGCTGCTCTCCTCGGGGAAGGTCCGCCCCCTGGACGCCGGAGAGCAGGACGGGGGCGGGGCTTGAAGACCGCCTTCGATCTGGAGGATTATCTCGCCGCCGAGGGCGCGCGTGTGGAGTCGGCGCTCGCGCGGAGCGTGGAGGCCCTGCACGGCCGCCTCGACGAGGATGTGCGCCTGGCTCTTGGGCACGGGGTCTTGAGCGGGGGCAAGCGGATCCGCCCGATCCTGTGTGTCACGGCCTACCGCGCCGCCGGGGGAACGGCGTGCGACGAGCGCATCTATGATCTCGCGGCCTCGCTGGAGCTGATCCACGCATACTCGCTCATGCACGACGACCTCCCGTGCATGGACGACGCGGAGCTCCGACGGGGCAAGCACACGACGCACCGCGCCCACGGAGAGGATCTCACCACCCGCGCCGGCGCGGCCCTCATCCCGGCCGCGGCGCTGCAGGCCTGGACGGCGGCGGAAGCCATGGGCTGTGACCAGGCGACCCGCGCTCGCGTGGTGAGGGCCCTCATGGAGGCCGCCGGAGGTGGGGGGATGGTGGGCGGCCAGTGGCTCGATCTGGATGCCGAGGGCCGCTCCCTCGGTGCCGATGAGCTGGACGGGCTCCACCGCCGCAAGACCGGGGCGTTGCTCACGGCTTCCCTGGTCATGGGGGCCGAGGCGGCGGGCGCACCCCCCGAGGTACGGGCGTCGCTGCAAGGCTATGGGCGGGCCATCGGCCTGGCGTTCCAGATCGCCGACGACATCCTGGATGCCACCTCGACGGTGGAGGCGCTGGGCAAGCACCCGTCGGATGCGCACCTGGAGAAGTCGACGTACGTCTCCGTGTACGGCCTGGCGGAGGCCGAGCGTCACGCGCGCGCCCAGGTGGAGGAGGCCTGCGGAGTCCTCCGTGACGGGGGCGTGGAAGCGCCCGCGCTGGAGGCGCTGGCGCGCTTCGTGGTGGACCGGCAACACTGAGGAAGGGCGCGGGGAGGTGTCAGCGCGCTGCGGGTCGGATATCTTAACGGTCTGATCCTCCACCGACGCAAAGGAGCGCACCCGGTGGCCCTGCTGGACAGAATCAACGACCCCTCGGACCTGCGCAAGCTGCCGCGCAACCAGCTGCGCCACCTCGTGGAAGAGCTCCGCGAGCGCCACATCGACGTGGTGAGCGAGAAGGGCGGCCACTTCGGCGCCAGCCTGGGCGTGGCCGAGCTCACGGTGGCGCTGCACTACGTGTTCGACACGCCCCGCGACCAGATCGTCTGGGATACCGGACATCAGGCCTACATCCACAAGATGCTCACGGGGCGCAACGACCGGCTCCCCACCATCCGTCAGCAGGGTGGTCTGGCCCCCTTCCTGCGCCGGGACGAGTCGGAGTACGACGCCTTCGGGGCGGGGCACGCGGCCACGTCCATCTCCGCCGCGTGGGGCATGGCGGTGGGCCGCGACCTCATGGCCGAGAAGTTCAAGGTCGCGGCGGTCATCGGCGACGGCGCCATGGGGTGCGGTCTCGCGTTCGAGGCCCTGAACAACTCCGGGCACACCAAGCGCGACTTCATCGTCGTCCTCAACGACAACGAGATGTCCATCGCGCCCGCGGTGGGCGCCATGAGCAAGTACCTCACGGACATGATCACCAACCCGGCCTACAACAAGGCCCGGAACCTCGTGAAGGAGATCCTCCGCCGCGCTCCGACGAGCATCGGCGGCGTCATGGAGGAGATGGCGGTGCGCATGCAGGAGAGCGTCAAGCACCTGCTCACGCCGGGGTTGATCTTCGAGGAGCTCGGCTTCCGTTACGTGGGTCCCGTGGACGGCCACGACATGGACGCGTTGGTGGACACGCTCACCCGGGTGCGGGACATGGGCGGCACCATCCTCGTGCACGTGCTCACGCAAAAGGGAAAAGGCTTCGACCCCGCGGAGGCCGACCCCTGGACGTGGCACGCGTCGGGCCCCTTCGACAAGGTGACGGGCAAGAGCCAGAAGAAGAGCGGGGGTCTGCCGCGCTACCAGAACGTCTTCGGGCGAGGCCTGGTGGAGCTGGCCGACGCCGACCCGCGCGTGGTGGCCATCACCGCGGCCATGCCCGACGGGACCAGCACGGACATCTTCCAGAAGGCGCACCCGGGTCGCTATTTCGACGTGGGCATCGCCGAAGGGCATGCGGTCACCTTCGCCGGCGGACTCGCCACGCAAGGCATACGTCCGGTGGTGGCCATCTACTCCACGTTCCTCCAGCGCGCCTACGACAGCATCGTCCACGACGTGGCGCTCCAGCATCTTCCCGTGGTGTTCGGCATGGACCGCGCGGGGATCGCCGGCGAGGACGGCCCCACCCACCATGGCGTGCTGGACATCGTCTACATGCTGGGCGTGCCCGGCATGACGGTGACGGCGCCCAGGGACGGCGCCGAGCTGCTGGCGTTGCTGCGTCTGGCGGTCCGGAGCGAGGACGGACCCTGGAGCGTGCGTTGGCCGAGGGATGCCGTGCCCCGGGATGTGCCGCCGATGACGGAGATCCCCGAGATCGAGCCGTACACGTGGGAGATCCTGCGCAACGGAGGCGATGCGGTGATCCTCGCGGTGGGTACCATGGTGGAGGCGTCCCTGGCGGCGGCGGAGACGCTGGCGGACGAGGGCATCCGCTGCACGGTGGTGAACTGCCGCTTCCTCAAGCCGTACGACCGGGACGTCTTCCAGGAGATGGTCCGCAGCCACCCCGTGGTGCTCACGGTGGAGGAGGGCCAGATCAGCAACGGCTTCGGCTCGTTCATGGCCCGTGAGGTGGGGGCCCTGGACCTGGACCGGATCCCCCGCATGGCGGCCCTGGGGATCCCCGACGAGTTCGTGGAGCACGGGGCCCGGGCGTCCCTCCTGGCGGGGATCGGCCTGGACGCGGCCGGCATCGCCCGGCGGGTGAGGGCTCTGGTGAGCCACACCGCGGACGTGTCGTGACCGAGCCCGGGCGTCGGGAGAGCCTTCCCGGGCCGGTGCGCCGGGTGGGAGTCGTGCTGCGACGGCGCCATCCGGAGGTCTTCGAGGCCCTGGAGCGCCTGTCCTCGGTGTGCGCCGAGCGGGGCGCGGAGCTGCGCTTCGATCCCCGGGACGCCGGGTGGACGCGGGACGATGCCATCCCCATGGACCTGGAGGGGGAGGGGGTGGACATCATCGTCGCCCTCGGGGGCGACGGCACGCTGCTGCGGGCGGCACGCCTGGTGACGGGGCGGGGGATCCCGGTGTTCGGGGTCAACCTGGGGCAGCTCGGCTTCCTCACCAACACCGCCGAGGCTGAGCTGGAGGCGGGGTTCGCGCGGGTGCTGGACGGGGAGGGTGAGCTGGATCGACGCTTCACGCTGCGCGCCCAGGTCATGGGCCAGGGGGTGGCCAAGGGGGGCCCCCAGTACGCCCTCAACGACGTCGTGGTGCACAAGCCCGGGGCGGCGCAGGTCACGCCGATCCATCTGACGGTGGGCGAAGGCGAGTCCCGGGAGGAGGTGGGCAGCTTCTCCGCAGACGGTGTCATCCTGGCTACGCCCACCGGGTCCACCGCGTACTCGCTGTCCGCCGGTGGGCCCATCATCGTGCCCGAGGTGGAGTGCATCCTGGTGACGGCGATCTGCCCGCACTCGCTGGCGGTGCGTCCGCTGGTGGTGCCGGCGGCCAAGCGCATCACCGTGCGGCCCCTGGACCCCGCCCACGTGCTCCAGCTCACGGTGGACGGCCTCGTGGACCGCGCCCTGGACACCGGCGATACGGTGATCGTGGAGCGGAGCGACCTGGACGTCTCCCTGGTGCGCCTTCCGGGGCAGAGCTTCTTCGGAACCATGCGGCGCAAGCTCAACTGGGCCGCCCGTCCTCCGGAGCGTGCTTGAAGGCCGTGCTCCCCAGCGGCCCCATCGCGTCATTGAGTTCGGCACGTCCGGCTTCCTACCTTGGAAGTATATGCTCGTCGAACTCCGGATCCGCGACTACGCCGTAATCGAGGACCTGACCCTCCGGCTCGGGCCCGGCCTCAACGTGCTCACCGGCGAGACCGGGGCGGGGAAGTCCATCATCGTGGGGGCTCTCTCGCTGCTGCTGGGGGAGCGCGCCTCGTCGGTGGTGGTACGCACCGGCGCGGACCGCGCCACCGTGGAGGCGGCTTTCGAGGTGGGGACGGGCTCGGCGCTGGAGGCCCGCGTCGAGGAGCTCGGCTTCCGCCTGGAGGACGGGCTTCTGATCCTCCGGCGCGAGGTGGCGGTGGAGGGGCGGAACCGGGCCTGGGTGAACGGCTCGCCGGCCACGGCCGGAGTCGTGGGGGAGCTGGGTCGCGCGCTGGTGGACCTCCACGGGCAGCACGAGCATCAGACGCTCCTGAGGACCGGCGAGCAGCGTGCCATCCTGGACGCTTTCGGCGGTGCGGCCGACGTCGCCGCTGAGGTGGAGGAGCTGCACGCGCGCTGCCGGAGCCTGGCGACCGAGGTGGAGGCACGGGAGCAGCGGGTTCGGGAGATCGAGAGTCGGGCCGACTACCTGCGCTTCCAGCTCGGCGAGATCGACGCGGCCAAGCTCGCTCCGGGAGAGGACGAGAAGCTCGAGAGCGAAGCGCGCCGTCGGGAGCACGCCGAGGAGCTCGTGCAAGGAGCCTCGGGCATCCACGAGACGCTGTACGCGGGCGATGCCTCGCTGGCGGACCAGCTCACCGAGGCGAGGAGCGTCCTTCACAAGCTCCTGCGCTTCGATGCCTCCCTGGAGGACGACGCCCGGCTCCTGGACGACGCGTTTCACGGCGTACAGGAGGTGGGACGGCGACTGGGCGAGTATGCCGCAGGCGTGGACCACGATCCTCGCCGGCTGGAGGAGGTGCGCCAGCGCCAGGACCTGATCTTCCGGCTGAAGCGGAAGTACGGACCGGAGCTGGCGGACGTGCTCGCCACCGGTGACCGACTGCGGGCGGAGCTGGGCGAAGTGGAGGAGGCCGGCCACGAGATCGGCGAGGCACGGCGAGCGCTGGAGGAGGCGACTCACGAGCTGGCCGCGGGCGCGAGCAAGCTCACCGCGCGCCGGGAGGAGGCGGCGCTGCGTCTGGCGAAGGCCGTGAGCGAGGTTCTACCGGACCTCGGCCTGCCGGATGCCTCCTTCGACGTGCGCCTGAAGCCCCTGGACGGCGTGGGCTCGGCGGGTGCGGAGTCGGTGGAGTTCCTGGTGGCACCCAACCCGGGATTCGAGCCCATGCCCCTGGCGCGCATCGCCAGCGGCGGGGAGCTGTCGCGGGTGATGCTCGCCGTGAAGTCCGTCCTGGCGGACGTGGACCGCATCCCGGTGCTGGTGTTCGACGAGATCGACGCGGGCATCGGCGGCGTGGTGGCGGGCAGCGTCGCGGCCAAGCTCTCCGAGGTGGCGTTCCGTCACCAGGTGTTCGTGGTGACCCATCTCCCGCAGCTCGCGTCGCGGGCCGCCGCGCATCTCCTGGTGGAGAAGGAGCAGCGGGCGGGCACGACCATGACGCGGGTCCGCGCCCTGGAGGGGGGCGCACGGGTGGAGGAGATCGCCCGCATGCTGGGGGGCGACCCGGAGAGCGAGACCTCCCGGGAGCATGCCCGGGAGCTGCTGGGCGCGAGGGAGACCGCCGACCGCTAGCCCGTGGGCTTCGGCGGCGCCGGGGGACGTTGCCCCTCGTGGCCCCAGAGCCGGTGGAAGAGCGTAACCGTGAGCTCACCGCGCGTCGCCTTCGGTACCTGTCCGCCGGCACCGCCCGCCGCCCAGATGACCCGGAGACCGAGCTCCAGGGGCATGCCGGGGCGTCCTTCGCGGAGCAGCGCGGTGGTGTTGTAGCGCAGTCCCACCGCGGCCTCGGTGAGCGATACCTCGGTCTGCTGGTCCAGCACCGCGGCATCGACGGGATAGACGTCCTGGAGCGCGTCGCTGGTGAGGGCGTAGTGGTCCGCGGCCTTGTGGAAGCGCCGGTAGTCGAAGGCGAGCCCGAGCGCCGGTGTCAGGTTGAAGCGGGGTGAGAGCTCGAGGTCGGTATAGTCGCCCGGAGACCACTTCACCGACCGGAGCGACACCGCCGGCGCGAGGATCTCTCCCGGGGGGGCGACCCTGCGGAGGAGCACCGTGGGCCGCTGCTTCCCGTAACGGAAGCCACCCTGCAGGCCCAGGTGGGAGCCGAGGCGCAGCGACGCCGCGACATGACCCTCCAGGTCCGTCTGCCCGTCTCCGCTCCCCACGTCGAGGAAGATGTCGGGGTTGCCGCGCTGGCCTGTGCCGAGGCGCACGAGGGCGCCGCCGGTGAGGCTCCAGGCGAGCCGGGGGGTGGAGGACCCCGAGTCCCGCACCTCGCCCTGAAGGAGGCGCACATCCGCGGTGAGCTCCACGTCACCCAGCGTCCAGATCCCCGTCACCGTCTGCAGGCTCGACCCCTGGATGCCCGCCGCCGGTTCGGTCAGGAGCGACTGAAAGGTCGCCTGGTCCACGACGTCGGTGGCGAACACCAGGGGTTGTCCCACCGGGCTCAGCCCTGCCGCGGTGAGGTCGCCATCGAGGGACGCGAGGCTCGCCGAGAGGGCGGTGGCCATGGCCGAGCTGTCCCGGGGGAAGAACGGGGTCGCGTAGTAGGCCTGGCGCAGGTTCGTGGAGAACGAGGACACCCGCTGCAGGAGGTCCTGGGCCGCAGAGCACGCCGCGCTGGCCCCTCCGGCGCAGGCGGCGTCGGCGTTGGCCTGGGCCGCGGAGGCCGCGTTGCCCAGGGCGCCGAGGAGACCGGAGACGGCGGCGGCGTTCGTCATCGTGGGGCTCACGCCGAGATTCGCTCCGGCGCTGTCCGCCCGGAACGCGACGTCGATGGCCGTCCGCGTCTTCACGTACGGCACCATGACCCCGAGGGTGAGCCAATCGAAGAGGCCGAGGCGCGCGCCGGCCTCGACCCGCGTGGCGTTCTTCGAGACGGCACCGCTCAGGGCTCCCAGCCGGGGAGTGAACCCGCTCTGGCCCGTGAGCGCCGCCAGGCTGGACTGCAGGGAGGCCATCCCGGCGAAGGGGCCCGTGCCGTTCGGGTCCGTGAGGTCCGCGCCCAACGGTTGCACCTCGGTGCCGCCGCTCGCGCTCACGCCATAGCGCTGGGCCCAGGACGAGAACGTCGGCGTCACCTCCAGCTGCACCCACCCCTTGGGGACCAGTGGATCCAGCATCGCATGCGCCGCTTCCTGGGCGGCCGCCGGCCTCGCCGAGAAGCCTCCGATCGGGAGCGCCGCGACCACGGCGAGGATCACCGCCGCAGGAGCGTGGAGATGGGCTCGAATGGTCGAAAAGCGTCGCACGCGGGCAAGCTCGAACGAGTCTGAGGAGACGTCCCGGAAAGGCCTCGGGCCGCGTAACATAAGCGGCCCGGTGGCGGCGTGGAACAAGGGTCATGGAAGGTGGTGTCGTGCTTGACCCCACCTGGGGCCGCTTCTACCTTCCTGGCTGGAAAAAGCACGCGGGAATAGCTCAGTTGGTAGAGCACAACCTTGCCAAGGTTGGGGTCGCCGGTTCGAGTCCGGTTTCCCGCTCTCGACGGGGGGTGCAGCGTCGGATGCCCGATGCGGCCCCCCGTCGTGTCACCGGCGCCGTAGCCAAGTTGGTAAGGCAGAGGACTGCAAATCCTCGATCCCCGGTTCGAGTCCGGGCGGCGCCTCTG
>JAJDNC010000126.1 GCA_022340865.1 Gemmatimonadota bacterium | reverse complement strand
TGCCGCAGGGACCTCGCCGGGTTGCTCGCCCGGTGGAGGAGGATCGAGGGGCAGATGGGAGGGTGAGGGCGGAGACGGCGGCGGCCCCATCCACCGGGGAGCGCTCCGCCCGTCTCACCCACCGGGTTCTCAGTAGATGATCCAGCCCTCGACGCCCGAGGTCCAGACACCCGTGCCCGTGCTGTATGTCGGCCACACCAGCTCTCCGGTGGCGCCCTCGAACCGGCCCGTTCCCCAGGTGATGGAGGTGTACATGTCGAACCCGTACGCCGTATAGACGACGTTCGTGAGAAGCCCACCGACCTGGTCGCCGTTGGCGGCCGTGAGGGTGTAGGGCGCGTCCCCGATCGCGCTGTAGTCGGTCATGTTCACACAAGTCGTCGAGACCATCACGGCCTTGCCGAAATGGGTCACGGTGCCGATGCCCGTCGACGTGATCAGGAGGCCCTGTCCCCCGCCACATGCTGTCCCGTACACGTCACTTCCCTCGATGAATCCGCTCACGGCCCGTGCGCCTGCGGGAAGCCCCGCCTGGGACACCCCCGCGGCCTGCACATCCATCATGGGCGCGAGGAGCCCGATGTCCGAGGGCTCCACCGGCCTCGCCCCGTCACATGCGGCGAGACCCACCGCCAGGGACAGTATGGTGCCCAATGTCATGATCTTCTTCATGGCTCTCCTCCTGGCACGGCATCGCGTGCGTCCGTCGTTCGATGCAACCCTGGGAAACCGCTTCCCGCCCATCAAGCGACGGGATGCGACATCGCCCCGGTGTCGCGTCTTGTCGTGCTCCGGAGGGCCCGCTACTTCTTATCCGAAGGCCGGGGGCCCCTCCTCTCCGTCTGTTCGGGATTCCCAGTGGAAGAGCGGCTGAACTCCTGGAAGGCGATCGCCGTCTACCTCGGACGCGAGGTCCGTACGGTCCAGCGCTGGGCCAAGGACCGGGACCTCCCGGTACACCATGTCCCCGGCGGCGCCCGGCCGCGGGTGTTCGCGCTGAAGTCCGAGATCGACGCCTGGCTGACCAGGTCCGGCAACGAGGCGCGCGACCGTGGCGTATCGGTCGCAGTGCTGCCGTTCGTCAACCTGACGGGAGACGAGGGGGACCGGCTCTTCGGCGACGGCCTGGCGGACGATCTGATCAACGAGCTCGTGCGCATCCCCGACCTGCGCGTCATCGCGCGCACCTCGTCCTTCGCGTTCGGAGATGGCGGCCGGGATGTCCGCGAGATCGGAGCCCGCCTGGGGGCCGGGTGGCTGGTGGAGGGCAGCATACGTCGGGACCAGGGCCGCATGCGCATATCGGCGCAGCTCGTCAGCGCCCGGGACGGCAGCCACGCCTGGAGCCATCGCTTCGACAGGGACCTCACCGACATCTTCGCGATCCAGGACGAGCTCGCCCGGGCCATCGCCATGGCCCTGAAGGTCAAGCTGACCCACGAGAGCGTGACGGCTCGACCCTCCGATCCCGCTGCGTACGACCTCTGGGTGAAGGGACGCGCCGTGAGCCAGCGCTTCACGCCCGAAGCGTTCGCGGAGGCGCGGGAATGCTACGAGGCGGCCATCGCTCGAGATCCGCTCTTCGCGCGTCCACATTTCGGCCTGGCCGACCTCCTCTTCTGCGGCGCCCAGTTCGGCCTCGCCGATTCACCGGGTGTCGTGCCGCGCGCCCGCGAGGCCATCGTGAGATCCCTCGGGCTGGACCATCGCTTCGGCGAGGCGCACGCCGTGATGGGCATCTTCCGTGGTCTCCTCGACTACGACTGGGCCGGTGCCGAAGCGGACTTCCGGCGGGCGTTCGACCTCAGCCCCGGATCGGCGGCGGTGCTGTCGCAGCATGCGTGGTACCATCTGGTCCCCAGAATGCGGTTGGACGAAGCGGTGGACGAGGCGCAGCGGGCGGTGGTCCTGGACCCGCTCTCGCCCTCCGCCCACGGCTTTCTCGGCCTCGTGCTGACGGTGGCACGCCAGTACGCGCGGGCGTGCGACGCCTGCCGGACGGCGGTGGAGCTCGCTCCCGGCCTGTGGTGGCTGCACTGGTTCTACGGGACCGCCCTGATGGGGCGCGGCGACATCGACGAGGCGCTGCGGCAATGCTGGCAGGTGTACGAGCAGGTCCGTCAGCCCCTGGTCGTCGGCTGCATGGCAGGGGTGTGCGGCTTGTTGGGCCGACGCCGGAAGGCCGAGGAGCTGCTCCGGGAGCTCGAGCTCATGGCTCGGAGCTCCCCCACACCCCCGGTCGCCTTCGGCGTGGCGTACCTCGGCCTCGGGGACGACCGTGTGTTCGAGTGGTTCGATCGCGCCATCGCGGCGCGGGACGCCATCGCCACACACCTGCCGTCGATGCCGATCTACGACGGAATCCGCTCCGATCCTCGCTTTCCCGGACTCCTGGCCAAGATGGGCCTCGGCTGAGCGCGGAGGCGGGGGATGGGGACGTATGCCCCTCCCCGGTGCCGGCCAGAGAGCCCGTCTCGGGGTGCCGTCGGGAGCCACGCGAGTCCGAACTGGGCCCGATCCGCCCACGAGGCCACTGCGGGCCCCCCGGTCCTGCCAGAGGCCGAGGGCGCGACGGAAATGCAGCTCGGCCCCGGCTTGGTGGCCCCCACGGGTGGCTCTATGTTGACCCGTCCTTCCACTCCCTCAGACTCGGCCTCCCATGCGAGCTCTACGCCGTGTGCCACCCGCCCTCGTCGGGGCCCTCTTCCTGACGATCCCCCGCGCGCTCTCCGCCGGGACCACGCCCTCCGTCCCCGGATCTCCACCCGGACTCGGCACCGAGTCGAGCGCGTCCGGCGGTGCGACTCCGGCCTCCGTTCCTGCAGCCCAGGGCGCGCCCGCCTTCGACGGGGAGTGGAGCCTGCTCCCCCTCAAGAGCAGCCAGGTCGACCTCTTCCGGACCCTGTCCCTGAAGATCGAGCGCGACGGTGCACGCGTGACCATCGAGCAGGACTGGGGACGTGGTCAGTACGCCTTCCGCACGGCGATGACGCTCACGACGGGAGGGACAGTGAACGAGGTGCCCGTGACCAACCGGGTCTGGCCGACGCAGCCCTTCATGGGCGTATCGATGAAGGTGGGCTCGAAGCAGCAGGTGACGGCGAGGTGGGGTGCCGACGGCCGCACGCTGGTGGTGGAACGGCACTATACGGTGCTGGTCTCCCAGGGGCAGCGGGAGATACGGAGCACCGAGACCTACAAGCTCGGAGCCAGCGACGACCAGCTCACCCTGGACATTGTCCGCCCCACCCGGGATGGCGGGACGCCGCTGTACTACGCGTTCAAGCGCGCGGGCACCAAGGAAGCCTACATGATGCGGCTCGAGGACCACTGGACCGTGGCGGGTGACCTCGACCGGAACGCATTCCTCATCAGCCTCCAGGGTCTGGCCAACACAGACGCGCCCCGGCTCTACTTCGTGTACCCGGACAATTGGGCGTTCGGATTCACCCCCGACCTCTACCGGTTCTACCAGACGGACCTGGACTACACGTTCACGGAGCTGAAGACGCCCGAAGCGGCGCTGGAGGCGCTCAAGCCCTGGGTGAAGGGATACATCGTCTGGGACAAGGCGGTGCGGAGCTCCCTGGACGTGGCCTTCACCCTGGCAGGGGTCAAACGTGGCGTCGTGGTGAGCGCGGACCAGATCCCCATGGTGGAGAAGGCCGGATTGAAGCCGCTCGCCGACCTCCGCGGCATGTTCACCGGAATGGACGACACCCAGATCTTCCGGAAGGCGTACGACACCTGGGGACCTGAGACCAGCCGCGAGACGCTGGTCTGGATGGGCGGCGAATCGGGCAAGATCATGATGCCCGGGATCGCGGACTACGCCATCGCGAAGCGCGCCTTCGTCGCGGACCTGTCCACCGATCCCAAGGACACGACGGAGTACGCCCTCGCCAAGGAGATCATGAGCAAGCAGAAGCCGCTCTCCATGGTCATGGGGTGGCACTCGTACGCCAAGGATCTGGAGCGGCAGTTCGTCACCATGACCTCGAGCTTCGCGCTGCGGGTCGAAGGTCTGAATACCTACCCCGACCTGAGCTTCACGAGCATGACGCCGCCGGAGCCGGGCTTCGAGTTCCACAACCACCACAACGTGGTGCCGGGCAAGGTCTACAAGCCGGAGAACAAGGTCTACATCACCTGCCTGCAGAGCGACGGCTTGGGCCTGGGGGCGTGGCGCAAGCCGGGACGGGGCTCCATGCCCTATGCCTGGGAGACCACCATCAACTGGACCTGGATGGCTCCCGCCATGCTCGAGTACTACTACAGCACGGCCACGCCCAACGACCTCTTCGTCGGCGCGTTGACCGGCCCCGGCTACATGTACCCGAAGGCGATTCCGCCCAAGATGCTCCCCAGGGTGATCAGCCTGGCCGACACGCTGATGAGAAAGCTGGACATCAACATCTTCGAGACGATGGACTACTCGGAGGGGGCCACCATCACGGGCAACACCGAGCTGCCGAAGTACGTCGTGGACGCCTACTACAAGGCGATGCCCGACGCCATCGGCTTCGCCAACGGCTACGCCCCCGCGTACACGTTCGCCTCCCGCGACGGCCGGCCCTTCATCTCCTTCGACTACTACCTCTCACCCGACCGGCCGGAAGCGGCGGCCGCCGCCGACATCGAGGAGCTGGCCCGGCTGAATCCCCAGCGGCCGTACTTCCTGCTCATCCACGTGCGCGAGTGGAGCAGCATCAAGCGGGTGAAGTCCATCCTCGACCGCCTGGGACCGCAGTTCGAGGTGGTGCCCATGGACGTGTTCATGAAGCTCGCCGGGCAGGACCCCACGTTCAAAGAGCGGTACTACCCGTCGAACCCGGGGAAACGGTAGCGGCGCTCCTCAACGGGGTCGGCGGCCGGCCGACGAGCCCTTCGGATCCGGCGAGCTCCGCCGGTTCCGCGTGTGGCATATCGGGGCCCGAACCTCCCGCGGCAGCAGCCTGACTGCGCTCAGAATCGGTCACGGGCCGTGGGCCACCTCCTCCTTCCGCGCCTCCCCGATTCCGGCCAGGGCCTCGAGGGTCTCACCGACGATGTGGATCATTCCGGCCAACCGGTTCACGTCGCGGACCACGCCCGTGGCCTGACACGTGACCACGCCGAGGTCCTGACCGTAGCGCTTCCTCAATCGTCCCGAGGGTCGCTTCACCCGGAGCGTCACCTTCGCGGTGGAGAGGAGCGCGTCCACCAGGCCGGCGGCCATGAACAGCGACGGGAGCCGCGATGCGGGCTTTCCCCGCACGACGTGCGTCTTCAAGAGAGGGGGACTCACTGCGCGGGGGCGGCTACGCCCCAGCGCCTCGAGGATTCTGTTGAACACGTTGCGGCGCCGTACGGTGACCTTCAGCTCGTGCCATCCGACGAAGTAGGCCCGGCAGCGGGTGTAGGTCTGGCTGGCGTGCCCGGTATGCACCGTGAACGTGTCCAGCCAGATCTTCCAG
The DNA here is from genome assembly GCA_022340865.1 of Gemmatimonadota bacterium. Taxonomy (GTDB): domain Bacteria; phylum Gemmatimonadota; class Gemmatimonadetes; order Longimicrobiales; family Gaopeijiaceae; genus SZUA-318. The sequence continues at coordinate 8,481 of JAJDNC010000126.1, read as the reverse complement.
GGTCCGCGCGCCACCCCCACCTTGTCGCCGCTGGGCCGCTTGCCCTGCACCAGCTCCCCACCCAGCAGCGTGGCAACCTCCCGCCATGCGGTGCGCCGATCCACATTGGCTCTCGCCCGGCGTATCGCGTCGGGGACGATGGGGATCAATGTTCCCTCCTCGGTTGTGTCACACCGGCCTCGAGCTTCCTCACCACCTCATACGTACGAGCGCCGGTGCCTCGTTTCCATCCAGGCCGGCCACTGCCCGAACTCCATCAGACGGACAGGCTTGCCCGTGGCGAGCACGCAGTAGCAGACACCACGGTCGGAGGTGGGCCGGCCGGACACCCGTCCGGCGGTTCTTGCGCCCCCATCGTAATACGACAATCGTAGTCTTGCCTCCGGACCACCTGCCCGGGTGTCCGCCTCACCGTCGACTTCAGGGCTTCATATCGGTCATCATGCACCAGGCTCGGCGTGCGCCTCCCCCTCCCTCGTCGGTGACCCGTCTCGCGGTGATCGTCCTGTTCTTCCTGTCCGGGGCGTGCGGGCTGATCTACGAAGTCGTCTGGATGCGGATGCTCACGTTGGTGTTCGGAGCCACCGCGTTCGCCACGGCGACGATCCTGGCCGCGTTCTTCGCCGGGCTGGCTCTGGGCAGCTTCTACTTCGGGCAGGTGGCCGACAGGGCCCGGAGCACGTTGCGCGCCTATGCGCTCCTGGAGGGGGGGGTCGGGGTCTTCGCCTTCCTGATGCCGTTCATCCTCGACGCCCTGACGGGCGTCTTCGTGGCAGCGTCGCGCCACCTCGCCCTCGGCTACTACGGTCTCAGCGCGCTCCGCTTCGCGCTGTCGTTCCTGGTGCTGATGATTCCGGCCACGCTCATGGGGGGCACCCTGCCGGTGGTGGTCCGCTTCTTCACCACGGCGGACGGGCGCGTGGGGTGGAACGTCGGTCGGCTCTACGCCGTGAACACCTTCGGTGCCGTCGTGGGCACCGTCTCCGCCGGCTTCTTCCTCATCCTCCTCCTCGGCGTGAGAGAGACCACGTATGTCGCCGGTGCGGTGAATCTGGCCATCGCCCTCGCCGTGCTCTCCATGGCGCGGCACCTCGATGCGGAGGCGCCCGACGCGATGGGGCGACCCGGCGAAGAGACGGAGGCCGAGGCGGGGCTCCCCATCGGCGTGGCGGCCCCTCCCACGTCGGGCTCCACCGACGCGACTCCGACCGTGCCGATGGCGCGGCTGGTCCTGTGGGCGGTGGGGATCTCGGGGTTCTGCGCGCTGGCCCTGGAGGTCCTCTGGACGAGGGCGCTGGTGTTCTTCCTGGACAACTCCACGCACGCGTTCACGACGATGCTCACCGCCTTCCTCCTGGGCATCGCCATTGGCGGCGCGCTCATCGCGAGGTTCGTGGACAGTGGCCGGGCCCTGCTGGCCCGTCTGGGGGTGATCCTCGTTCTGGTGGGCCTGACGGCCGCCGTCGCGATTCCGGTGCTGAGCCACTCCACGCCCGTGCTCCAGACCATGGCCCGGGTGCGCCCGGACGCCATGCTCGCCTGGAAGTGGATGGGAATGCGGTTCGCCGTGAGCCTCGCGGTGATGCTCGTGCCCACTGTGCTCATGGGAATGACGCTTCCGCTGGCGGCGAGGATCTGTACCGGCCGCCCCGAGGGCGTGGGTACGGCCCTCGGCAGCGTCTATGCCTCGAACACGCTCGGTGGCGTCCTGGGATCCGTCGCGGCGGGCTTCCTGCTGATCCCCGCCCTGGGTCTCAGGGACGGCATCCTCCTCGTTGCCGCAGCCCAGGTGGTGCTGGGTGGGATCCTGGTCCTCGCCCAGCCCGGCTTGGGGTTGGGACGGACGGCGAGGCTGGCGACGGGTGCGGGGCTCACCGCCGCGGCCGCCGTGGCGGTGCTGTTGCTCCGGGGGGCGATGACGTTGACCTCCTACGTCGAACGCCTCGACAGCGCCGAGGTGCTGTCGTACCGCGAGGGCGTCGGCGCCACCGTCAAGGTCTTCAGCGATACGCTGGGGGCCAGGTACCTGAGCATCGACGGGTTTCCCGTGGCGGGCACCTCCCTCGGGCTCCTGGACGCGCAGGGGGCGCTGTCCAACCTCCCGATGCTCCTCAGCGACGTGCCCGGGGCCCGGGTCAACCTCGTGGGCTTCGGCGCGGGAGGCGCCTCGTGGGGCGTGCTCCAATACGGCGCGAGCCGGGTGGACTGCGTCGAGCTCGTACCTGACGTTCCCGCCGCCGCGCGCTGGTTTCCCGACGTCAACCACGGCGTCCTGCACGATCCCAGGTTCAACCTGATCCTGGGGGACGGCAGGAACTACGCGCTGGTGAACGATCACACCTACGACGTCATCTCCATCGATGCCACCTCGCCGAAGATGGCGGGCAACGGCAGCCTCTACACGCTGGAGTTCTACCGACTCCTGAAGGCGCGGCTCTCCGACGACGGGCTGGTGGTGCAGTGGCTCCCCATCCACCTCCTCTCCGACGCGGAGGTCCGGATGACCGCCAACACCTTCATGAAGGTGTTCCCGCACACCACCCTCTGGCTGTCGGCGCTCCGGCACCACGGGATCCTCGTGGGCACCAGCAAGAAGCTGAAGATCGACTACACGGCGCTCGGCGCGAAGCTGGCAAGGCCCGGCGTACGCGACGAGCTGTCACCGCTCAAGGTGAACGGCCCTCTGGACGTCACGGGGGGGTTCGTCATGGGCGAGGAACGGCTGGCGACCTATGTGGCTGGCGCACGGGTGAACACGGACGACCACCCCTATCTCGAGTTCACGCCGGCCATGGCCTACTTCCTGTCCACCAAGTACCTCGTGGAGAACCTGGTCAACTTCCGACGCTACCGGGAAAGCCCCGTCTCCCTCCTCGTGGACACCGGGGACACAGACCAGGAGCGCGCCACGGTGGCGGGCGAGGTCCAGCGCCGCTTCGAGGCCACCCAGCACAGCATCGGTGGGGACATCTACTTCTATCTGGGGATGACGGCTCAGGCCGGAATCGAGTACGGCACGGCCCTGAAGATCGATCCCAGCGAGAAGAACTGGGCGAATCCGGTGTGGCTCGGTGCTTCGGGAGGAGCGTCGTCGCCGAAGGTGAGGTCGCCGTGAACCCATCCCGTCTCATCCGGAGGATCACACTCCCCGTGGCGGTGTTGCTGCTCCTCCCCTGCGGCGCCGGGGCCCAGGTCGCCGGGCTCGGCGGATTCGTGATCGCCTCCACCGGGGGTGCGCGGGTCCCCGGCGTGCTCGTGGTCGTGGACACCGGCGAGCGCGTGATGACCGACGCGGACGGCGCCTATGCTCTGACGGACCTGTCGCCCGGGCCCCATCGGCTGGCTCTCGTGGCCCCCGGGTGCCAGATCACCTTCGCGTCCTTGGAGCTGCGGCCCGGCGAGCACCGCACCCTGGGCTTCGAGATCGTCTTCGATCCGGCGGCTGCGGAGGCCGCCCGGCACAGGCGGTCCCCCGGCGGGAAGGTGATGACGGCCCCGGAGATCGAGGCGCTGCACGTCCAGACCCTCGCCGATGTGCTGGCCCGGATGGCACCGGGCTTCGTCGGCGCACCGCCCTCGCAGCCCGGGCAGGAGGCCCGGGTGCGCGGCCGGAGGAGCGTGAGCGCACGCTCGGACGTCGCTCCGGCGCTCATCGTGGATGGGGTCCGCCTGGGGACTCTCGAAACCGAGCAGCTCTCCGGGATCCACCCGTCGGACGTGGCGTGGATCGAGGTGTTCCGGGGCGCGTCGGGTGGGTGGGAGGTGGGAACGGGGGGCTCCGGGGGACTCGTCCGGATCCAGACCAAGCGCGGTCGGCGGATGGACATGCCCTACGTGGAGCCCGAGCGGTGCGAGATCCCGGGGTGGAAGTCCTGACCGGAGAGTCCTTGCCCTCGGAGATTCTACGTTTGTAGTTTTGCTTGTTCGGCAGGGAGCAGAAGAACCCGAACGTGAGGACACCAGCGACCTAGCGATTCCACCGGTTGCATCACCTCCTCCGAGGCCCGCTCCGACCTGCCTCCGGCGCCTACCCGCCGAAGTGCGGCACCTCGACGTTCCCTGCCCGGACAGTCCCTTCTCAGCGTCCTGCCGGCATGCCATGGCCACGGCAGCCCCGTGGCCTGATGTCGGACACCGCAGCGAGGAGGGTCTGATGAGACCTGTCGTTACTGCGCGAACCCTGCTGGCGATGTTGGTCCTTGCCGGCTCCCTGGCGGCGGCGCCGCCGGCCGGGGCACAGGATACGGGTCGGATCACGGGCATCGTTCGCGAAAGAGAGACCGCGCGGCCGTTGGCAGGCGCGCAGGTGTTCCTCCAGGGCACACGCATGGGGGGGCTCACCAACGCGGACGGCCGCTACCTGATCCTGAGCGTGCCGCCGGGCACCCACGAGGTCAGGGTGACGGTCATCGGGTTCACCACCGGGACGGCGACCGTGACGGTGACGGCGGGCCAGACGGCCAACGCCGACTTCTCCCTGACCGAGACCGCGGTGGCCCTCGAGGGCATCGTGGTCACCGGCACCGCGGCCGAGGTCCGCGCTCGGGAGGTGGGCAACACCATCGACGCCGTGACCGCGCACGAGCTCGAGAACATCCCCGTCACGAACCCCGAGAACATCCTGGCGGGCCGCATCCCCGGCGTAACCGTCATGGAGGGAAGCGGGCAGCCTGGAGCGGGCAACACCATCCGCATCCGCCAGCAGGTGACGGTGTCGGCCACGCAGGAGCCGCTGATCTACGTGGACGGCGTGCGCATCTTCAGCGACATGGTGGGCACGCAGGGTGGCGCCAGGCTGGGCCTGTCTCCGCTCCAGGACATCGCGGCGGAGGACATCGACCGCATCGAGGTCCTCAAGGGGGCCGCGGCCGCTACGCTGTATGGTACCGAGGCCGCCGCGGGCATCATCCAGATCTTCACCAAGCGTGGCGTGGCCGGCACACCGATCTGGTCCGGTGAGGTCACCGCGGGCTTCAACGATCAGCCGCCGCTGAACATGGGCAACGATCCCTGGCAGCTCTTCACCAAGTGCGGCGGACAGATGACCGGGATCAGCATGAGCCGGAGCACGTTCGGGCAGGACGTGAAGTTCATGGACCCGACGTGCCCCTCCAGCGGGAGCTGGTTCAAGAAGGGCGGCCTACAGCGCTACAACCTGTCTGTGCGGGGCGGCGCAGGGAACGTAACGTACTTCGTGTCGGGGAACTACAACGACGAGTACGGCACCTTGCAGACGCAGCAGGCCCGGACGGGTGGAATGCGGGCGAACTTCGACTTCGCGCCCCACGAAGGCGTCAAGATCCAGGTCAACACCGCCTACAGCATCCGCAGCCTGAGCTTCGTGGAGGACGGGAACAGCGCCAGCGGCTTCCTCCTCAACGTGGGTCGGGGCTTCTCGGGGAACTTCAAGGGCGGGAAGGGCGAAGACTGCGCCGCCGTGCCGTCGGACGTGACCTGTGTCACCAACCAGTACCTCTTCGACACCCAGAACCTCACGCGGACCGACCGCTTCACCGGCGGCCTGACGATCCAGCACGACGCCAGCCAGTCACTGACGAACCGGCTGTCGTTCGGGTGGGACTGGGACTACATCCACAACAAGTGGATCCGCCCGTGGGGAGGGCTGCGCGTGCCGCTGGGCACGTACAACGACGCGCAGACGACGCACAGCAAGCTCACCATCGACTACGCCGGGTCGTGGCTGCACAGCTTCGGCGCCGGCAAGCAGTACCAGTCCACCTTCTCGTGGGGCGGCCAGATCTTCCGGGACAACCACCGCTGGCTCGAGGTCTACACCTCGAACTTCGCCGGCCCCGGGGTCCCCACGCTGGAGTCGGGCTCCCTGTGGGATCCGCCCAGTGACTACCCCTTCGCCGAGACCAACGCGGGGGTCTTCGTCCAGGAGCTGGTGGGCTGGAAGGACCGCCTGTTCCTCACCGGCGGTCTCCGGGTGGACGGCAACTCCGCATTCGGTGAGAACTTCGGGCTGCAGGCCTACCCGAAGGCGAGCCTGGCGTACGTGATCTCGGACGAGAGCTTCTGGCCCACGAGCTGGTGGGAGACCATGAAGCTCCGCGGCGCGTTCGGATTCTCGGGCAAGGCCCCGGGGGTCTTCGACAAGCTGCGCACCTGGAGCCCCGTCTCGGCCGACGAAGGCACGCCGGGCTTCACGCCCAACGACGTGGGCAACCCCGACGTCGGCCCGGAGCGGACCCGCGAGATCGAGGCCGGGTTCGACGCGAGCCTGTGGCAGGGCCTCCTCGGCGTCGAGGCCACGTACTTCGACACGAGGACGATGGACGCGCTGGTGGGGGTGCTCCTGCCGCCGTCCAACGGGTTCCTGGCGCGGAGGACCGAGAACGTCGGCACCCTGAAGAGCTCGGGGACCGAGTTCCAGATCACCGCCGCCCTGCTTCGGCTCGCCAACGTGGAGTGGCGTGTGCGGGCGAACATGTCGTTCCAGTCCAGCGACGCCGTGGACCTGAACTGCCACCAGGTCGAGGGCCAGGCCACGCCCTCGTGCGAGCAGATCTCGGCTGACAACAAGGCGTACATCCGTGTCGGGTACGCGGTGCCCACCTACTGGGGCTACCGGGTGACGAACCCGAACGCCCACGCGGCTCCCATCGAGTCGGACACCATGGAGGCCATCGGGCCCGTCTACCCGACCACGCTCCTGGGCTTCGGCACGACGGTGTCGCTGGGCCGGCGCCTCACCATGGACGCCCTCATGGAGTTCCACGGTGGGAACTACCTGCCCAACTACACGGGATACCAGAACTCCCGTCGCGGTGTCTGGTACGCATGCTACGACATCCAGAGGGCCATGGCACAGGCGTACAACACGGGCGACGAGAGCGTGCTGGCGCCGTACACGGCGCTGCAGCGCGCCCGCTGCGCCACGAACGCTCTCGGCGGGCACAACAGCGACTTCTGGGTGGACAAGGCGGACTTCTGGAAGCTGCGGAGCGTCTCGTTGGCGTACGAGCTCCCCGAGGCGTGGGTGGCCCGGTACGCGAGCCGTGCGACGTTGACGCTGGCGGCGCGCAACCTGTTCACGTGGACGGACTTCGTGGGCACCGACCCCGAGGTCGAGGACTTCACCGACCGCGCCGGTCAGGTGAGCGAGGGCGCCGGGGAGTACGGCAGGCGGGAGTACTACAACCTGCCTCCGTCCCGGAGCTTCCTGCTCACGCTCCGCGTGACCTTCTAGGGGGAGGCGATCATGAGCATGACACGCAATTGGCATCGCCTTGTGGCGCTGGCGGTCCTGGTGCCGCTGGCCGCCTGCTCGGACGTCCTCTCCCTCAACGTGGAGGCGCCGGGTCGCATAGCGGACACCGACCTCAACAACCAGGACGCCATCCCGGGCATCGTCGCCGGGATGTCGTACGACCTCACCACCTCCGTGAACGGAAGCATCGAGGAGATTCTCCTTGCCGGCGGAGAGATCGGGCACGGAGGCAGCTACGACTTCGGCGCGATCCCCATGGGGACGTTCACCCATGTTCCCGAGGACTGGAACGGCGAGTACGCCGACATGTCCCAGGCGCGCTGGACCGCCGAGGCGGGGCTGCGGCGCATCGCCGACATCCTGGACGCCACGCAGTTCGAGAAGAACGGCGACGTGGCCCGCGCCTACCTGCTGGCCGGGCTCTCCAACCGGTGGATGGGCGAGGCCCAGTGCCGGACCACCGTCGACGGTGGTTCGGACGTGGCCCACACCGAGAACTTCGCCCGGGCGGACAGCCTATTCACCCGGGCGATCGCGGTGGGGACGGCAGCCGGTCGCACCGACATCGTCAACGCGGCCTACGGTGGTCGCGCGTCGGTGCGTGCATGGATGGGCCAGTGGACCGCCGCCGCCGCCGATGCGGCCCAGGTCCCCACGGACTTCGTGTACTACGCGATATTCTCGGTGGCGTTGCAGAACGACCTCCAGTACGAGACCAACGACCGGAGGGAGTTCTCGCTGTACAACACCATGTGGGACACGGTTACGAACGACCCCCGTGTGCCCTGGGACATCCCCGTGGACAGCAACGGTGATCCGCTGAAGGGTCAGGACGGCCAGACCATCTTCTACCACCAGCTCAAGTACACGGACCCGGGTGACGACATCCCGCTCACCCACGGGACGGAGATGCGGGTGCTGCAGGCCGAGGCGGCCCTCCGTCAGGGGGACTACGCCGGAGCCGAGACGTACCTGAACCAGGCCCGGGCGCACTGGAGCATGGCGCCGCTGACACTGTCGACCGTGCCGGCGGAGGCCTGGGCCACGCTCCGATTCGAGCGGTACGCCACGACGTGGCTGGAAGGCCGGCGGTTGTGGGACATGCGTCGCTGGAAGGTGGAGGGCGCGCCCATGGAGGACCCGTTCGTCCAGGGGAGGGACGTCTGCTTCCCCATCAGCAGGAACGAGCAGCTGTCCAACCCGAACGTGAAGGACCTGTGGGGTGGGTGCCCCACCTGTGGCTCGTA
>JAJDNC010000117.1 GCA_022340865.1 Gemmatimonadota bacterium | reverse complement strand
CCCCCGCCCTCGTTCCCACGGATACGCGGTCCGTGGACTTCATACCGCGCGCGCAGGAGATACCTTTCATCCGTCGAGGGCCGGCCCGCCGCCGGCACCCGAGCCCCTCGAACCTCGGTATGGCCATGAATTCAGGCGACGCCCGCCCACCGCTCCGGGTGGCGCTGGTCCAATTCAAGCCTCGGAAGGGGGATGTCGCGGCCAATCTCGAGGCCGTGAAGGCCACGCTGGCCGCCCATGCGTCCGACTCCGACCTGGTGGTCTTCCCGGAAACGACCCTCTCCGGGTACTTCCTGGAGGGCGGTGTATCCGAGGCGGCCCTCTCCGCGGAGCGACTGGGTGAGCTCCTCGGCCCCCCACCTCCCGACGCTCCCGACGTAGCGCTGGGCTTCTACGAGCGGTGGCGGCGCCGGCTGTACAACAGCGCCGCCTATCTGACGCCCGAGGACGGCGCGTGGCGGGTGCGCCACGTCCACCGCAAGATGTTCCTCCCCACGTACGGCGTCTTCGACGAGGGGCGTTTCGTGGAGCCGGGCACGGAGGTGCGCCCGTTCGACACGCGCCTGGGCCGTGTCGGACTCCTCATCTGCGAGGACATGTGGCATTCGCTCCCGTCCACGGTCCTGGCGCTGGGCGGCGCGGAGTTGCTGGTGGTGGTGAGCGCGTCGCCTGCCCGCGACTTCGGGCCGGGAGGCAACGGTCGGCCGGCGAACCTGGAGCGGTGGGAGCGCCTGGCCCCGGCGGCGGCCGTGGAGCACGGGCTCTTCGTGGTGGTGGCGCAGCTCGTGGGCTCAGAGGGAGGGAAGCTCTTTCCGGGGGGCTCGCTGGCCGTGGCCCCCGACGGACGCATCCTCGCCCGGGGTCCGCTCATGGAGGAGGGGGTCACGCTGGCGGTCCTGGACCCCGGCGCCATCGACCGGGCGCGGGTGGCAGCGCCGCTCCTCGCGGACCTGGAGCAGATGCTCCCCCACCTGCAGCACTCCCTGGAGGCGGCCACCGGCCGGGTGCAACAGGAAGCCGAAGAGGGCGAAGAAGCGGCGGCGGCCGCCGAGCCTCCCGCGCGCCTGGGAGGCCGTGGCCGCGCCGACGTCGTGGACACGAGCCTCCGGGAGGGCACCGCGCTCGACCTGGACCTGCCCCTGGTGGAGAAGACCCTCGTGTCGTTCATCCGGGACGAGGTGCATGGGCGGCGGGGGTTCCAGAACGTGGTGGTGGGCGTCTCGGGGGGGGTGGATTCGGCGGTTTCGCTGTACCTGGCGTGCCGGGCGCTGGGACCGGAGCACGTGCACGGCTTTCGGCTCCCCTACCGCACCTCCAGTCCCGAGAGCCTGGACCATGCGGGGATGGTCCTGGAGGCCACCGGCGCCCACGCCCACACCATCGACATCAGCGAGCCCATCGACCGGTACGTGGAGACTTACGAGCCGGACATCACGCCGCTCCGTCGCGGGAACCTGATGGCGCGGCTCCGGGCCGTGATCCTGTTCGACCAGTCCGCGCGGTACGAAGCGCTGCCCCTGGGCACGGGGAACAAGAGCGAGCGCCTCCTGGGGTACTTCACCTGGCACGCGGACGACTCGCCCCCCATCAATCCTCTCGGCGACCTCTTCAAGAGCCAGGTGTGGGCGCTGGCGCGGCACCTCGGGGTCCCGGAGGTCATCGTCGGGAAGCCCGCCACGGCGGACCTGGTCCTGGGGGTGAACGACGAGGACGAGATCGGCGTGACGTACGCCGACGCCGATCCGATCCTGCTGGGGCTGGTGCGTGGGTACGGCGTCGAGGAGCTCGTGGGCATGGGCTTCCAGCGACGTGCGGTGGAGCTGGTTTGGCGCCGTCTGCAGACCACGCACTGGAAGCGCGAGCTCCCCACGGTGGCCGTCCTCTCCTCCAGCGCCATCGGCGAGTTCTACCTGCGGCCGGTAGACTACTGAGTCGGTAGGGCTGGGGGGCGGCGGCGGTTCGCGGGCTCACTCGGAGCGACACGCCGTCCGGCATGGAGGCTGTGGGTGGCGGAGGCCCGAGGCCCGAGCGACGATTCCGCGAGCCTCTTCGCGTGACCCCGCAGGAGCCTCGCGTGCGATGGCGAGTAGCTCCGAGCGAAGGGCTCGCGCCTCCGCCGCATCCCCAGGTCGGACCGCCTCAGGCCACCCGGCGCGCCCGGGCCAGGGCTCCGAAGAAGAGCACCGCGGAGACCAGCACGATGGCGGCCCCGGAGGGCAGGTTCCACGTCCAGGAGAGCCACAACCCCGCCACCACCGAGACCAGGGCCGAGATCACGGCCACGACGAGCATCCCCCGGAGAGAGCGGGCCAGGGCCTGACCCGTGGCGGCGGGGATGACCAGGAATGCGGACACGAGGATGATGCCCACCAGACGCACCGCGGCGACGATGGTCACGGCCAGGAGCGTGAGGAGCAGGAATCGCAGCCGCACCGCGGGCAGCCCGGCGGCCCGTGCCGCCTCCTCGTCGACGCCCAGGAAGAGGAGCTCCTTGAAGTAGAAGCCGACGAGGGCGAGCCCGACAACGCACAGCACGGCGAGGGGGAGCACCTCGTCGGGGCTGACGGAGAGGATGTTCCCGAAGAGATACGCCACGAGGTCCTGGCGGTACGCGGGGGACAGGCTGATGAGCACGACGCCCAGGGCCATGGCCGTGGGGAAGAAGACGCCGATGGCGGTGTCTTCCGAGACCTCCGTTCTTCCCCGGAGCCAGCCCACGACCCAGGCCACCCCGACGGTGAAGAGCGCCGCCGCCACGAGGGGAGGGGCGCCCAGCAACAGGCCCAGAGCGACGCCCCCCAGAGCGGCGTGGGAAAGGCCCACGCCCACGAAGGCCATGCGTCGGAGAACCACGAAGAAGGAAAGGACGGCGCACATCACCCCCAGCAGGAGCCCGGTGACGAGGGCGCGCTGGACGAAGGCGTAGGACAGGAACTCCGTCATGACGTGCCGGAGGTCGCGGTGGGGTCCGTGCCGTGGGCGGCGTGGTCCTGGTGGACGTGATGAGCCGGAAAGTGGTAGGCCTGCTCCAGCCGGCCTCCCGACATGACCTCCGCCGGGGTGCCCTGGGCCCGGACGGTTCGGTCGAGGAGGATGATGGAGTCTGCATGCTCGCCCACGACGTCGAGGTCGTGGGTCGCGCACAGCAGGGTGAGACCCCGGGCGTGCTGGAGATCGCACACCAGCGCGTAGAAGCGCGCCCGGGCCGCGGAGTCCAACCCCGCGGTGGGCTCGTCCATGAGCAGGAGTCGAGGCTGGGCGCACAGCGCGCGGGCGATGAGGACACGCTGCTGCTGCCCTCCGGAGAGGTCCTGGAAACGCCGCGCGGCCAGGTCGGCCAGGCCTACCTGGTCGAGGGAGGTGCGAGCCAGCTCCCGGTCACGGCGTGACGGGAGACGTCCGGGTCCGCGGGCCGCGGTGCGCCCCATGAGGACGATGTCCTGGGCCGCGATGGGGAGGCCACGGGGGATCGTCACCTTCTGGGGCACGTATCCGACGCCGTCGGAGTCACCCGTCAGGGGCGGATGGCCGAACACCTCCACCCGGCCGGCGGTGGGTCGCACCAGCCCCAGGAGTAGACGTAGGCAGGTGCTCTTGCCTGCGCCGTTGGGTCCGATGAGCGCCGCGAAGCGCCCCTGGGGGACCTGGAAGCCGACGTCCTCCAGCGCAGGGTGACCCTCGTAGGACGCGCTCACCCCGTCGAGGAGCACCGCCGGGACGCTCACGATCCCCTCCCGCCCGGCGCCCCCAGCGCCCGGGCGAAAGCCCGGGCGTCGCTGCGCAGCAGCGCGGTGTAGCTGTCGCGGCCCGGGATTCCCGCGCCGCCCAGAGGATCGACCACGATGACCTCCGCGTGCAGTTCACCCGCCAGCGCCCGGCCGGCGGTGCCCGCGAGCTGAGGCTCCGCGAGGATGGCGTGTACGCCGGACGCCCGGGCGAGATCCACCAGCCGTGCCAAACCCCGGGCCGAGGGCTCGTGTCCCGGGCTCTCGTAGATGCTCCCCAGCGGCTTCAGGCCGTACCGGGCCGCGAAGTACACCCATGCGTCGTGGGTGGAGACGAAGGCCCGTTGGGGGGCCGAGGCCAGGATCGCACGCACCTCGCCGTCGAGGCGCGTGAGGGTATCCGCCCAGGCGGCGGCACGCTCCCGGATGCCCGCGGAGTCCCGGGGAACCAGGGTCTGGAGGAACCCGGAGATGCGCGGAAGAAGCTGGTCACGCACCAGCACGGGGTCGAGCCACACATGGGGGTTGCCGCTCTCTCCCCCGCCGTGGCCTGCGGCCTCCTCGCGGAGCTCCATCCCGTCGGTGAGACGGAGCCTGCGCAGACCGGGGGTGTCGGTGGCGAGGCCCTCGAGCCACCCGTCGAGCCCACCGCCCACGGTGATGTATCCCGCAGCATGGGCGAGGGCACGGACCTGCGCCGGCGTGACCTCCCATGTGGCGGGCGACGCGCGCGGCGGCAGGAGCGTCTCCACACGCACGTCGCTCCCGCCCACGTGGGCCACGAGGTCGGCGATGGGGAAGATCGAAACCACCACCAGGGGCTTCGCGCTCGCTTCCGGCGGAGCGGGCGCGCACGCGCTCGCCATCAGGGCGGCGACGGCCGCCGCCAGGGCCCCCGGAGAACGGCGCCGCCGTGCCGGCGCGGGCAGGGTGGGCGGCCCCGTCACTTTCGTCGCGTGACCTTTCGGCGCAGGGTCTCCAGGAGGGGCAGGGGGGTGAGCTCGCCGTCCACGATGGCCGCGAGCTCCTCCTCGGCGAGCCAGCGGGCCTCCAGCTCAGCCAGCTCCAGCTCCAGGAGGTGCTGCTCGGCGGACTCGTTGGCGGCGATCTCCAGCGCCACGGCGCCTGTGCGTTGGAGGTCGCCCAGGACGCGGCCGTCACGCACAACCAGACGCGTCAGGTCCTGCGGCCCTCCCGCCTCCTGGATGAGGCGCGTGGCGGAGAAGACCTGCCGCTCGTCGGCCCCGGAGAAGTGGTGGTAGGCCAGGACGCGGCGCAGGGTGCGCTCGGCCTCGGCGCCCTCGAGGTGCAGGCCCCCTTCGCGATACCCTCCGCACACGGGGCAGCGCTGCGCGAGGCGGACGCTGCCCGGGTCGTCGCCGGGAAACAGGCCCAGGCTTCCCCGGGCCCCGTATCGCACCGAGTCGAAGACGTGCCCGCACTTCGGACAGGTTTGCCGGCCCCGCCAGGCCGCGCTCCCGAAACGGAGCCACCGTGCGGCGTCGGTGAGGGCGTCGCCCCCGCGCCCCAGCAGGAGCCAGGCTCCCAGGAGCGTGACACCTCCGCTGGCCCAGCCGCCCACCACCACGGCGCCCGCCGTGAGCGTCCCCGCCAGGGAGAGCTTCTCGTAGCGCCTCCGCCGCGAGGTCAGCTCGCGGCCGTAGCGCCACCACGCCTCCTCCGTGAGGTTCGCGCGGCCCACGCGCACGATCTCCAGCGGACCCGACCGCAGGAGCGCGATGTTGTCGGTCTGGGACAGCAGCTGGGCCTGGTCGCGGGTGAGCTTCTCCAACTCCTCCAGCGCTTCCCATCGTTCCTCGATGGGGGCCAGCGACCAGCGCTTGCACGCCCTGCAGACCGCCCACAGGCGCCCCTTGCCGGGGTCGTAGGCCACCCGTTCCCCAAGGGGGAAGTGTTCCAGCTGTTCGTTCGGCTGGAAAGGCGTGGAGCAGACCAGACAGCGTGTGAACAAGGATCTGTGGGCGCGTGCGTCGCGTGAGCCAGGCGGGTCGCGGGTGTGGATCCGGACGGAGGGCTCCGTAAGATAGCCCTACCCGTTGTCCGGTGACGAGGTCCGCCGGAATGCCCTGGCGCCGCAAACCCCCTCCGGCGACCTTCGGCCCATGATCCTCGTCATCGACAACTACGACTCGTTCACGTTCAACCTCGTCCAGTTCCTGGGCGATCTGGGCGCGGATCCTCTCGTCGTGCGCAACGACCGGCACACCGTCGAGGAGCTCGAGGCCATGGCCCCCGAGCGGGTGGTGGTGTCCCCGGGTCCGTGTACACCTGCCGAGGCCGGCGTCAGCGTCGAAGCGTTCCGGAGGCTGGGAGGGGCCGGCGTCCCCATGCTGGGGGTGTGCCTCGGGCACCAGGCCCTGGGGGAGGCGTTCGGGGGCCGCACCGTCCGTGCCCGTCGGCTCATGCACGGCAAGACCGGCGCGGTCCGCCACGACGGCTCCGGGCTCTTCCGGGGCGTTCCGTCCCCGTTCCGGGTGGCTCGCTACCACTCCCTGGTGACCGACGCGGCCGCGCTTCCCACCGCGCTGGTGCCGACGGCCTGGAGCACCGACCCCGCCGACGAAGGGGAGATCCAGGCGGTCCGCCACCGCGACCTTCCCCTCTGGGGGGTCCAGTTCCATCCGGAGTCGCTCTTCAGCGAGCACGGAAAGCGCCTGCTGGAGTCCTTCCTGAATCTGTAGCGCCCTCTCCGCACGTTCCCGGCGACCCGGAGCCGGGCCGGCCGCTCGGGTTTGGGGGGCTCCGCTTGACCCCGCCCCCGTTCCCTGGGTACCTTCCGTGGCGTGAAAATTGCAAGGAAATCACGCGATCTTGGCTCCGAGAGGGCCTCTTGACCAGCCAGGTACTGGGCATCGTACCCGCTAGGCTCGCCTCCACCCGCCTTCCCCGCAAACCGCTCTTCCCCCTTCTCGGCAGGCCCCTCATCGAGTGGGTCTGGCGCCGTGTGGAGTCCATGTCGGTCCTGGACCACGCCCTGGTGGCCACGGACTCCGAGGAGGTCGCGGAGGTGTGCCGGGCGATGGGGGCCCCGGTGGAGATGACGGCGCTGGAGCATCCCTCCGGGACCGACCGGGTGGCGGAGGTGGCGCGCCGCCCCGAGTTCGCCGGGTACGACCTCGTGGCCAACATCCAGGGGGACGAGCCCCTGTTGAAGGAGAACCACCTGCGTGCGGCCATCGAGCTGGTGCGCCGCAACGGGTGGGACGTGGGAACCTGTGCGACGCCCCTGCTCACGGAGGAGGCGAGAAAGGACCCCTCCGTGGTCAAGGTGGTGCGGGCGTCGGGAGGCCGGGCCCTCTACTTCTCGCGCTCGCCCATTCCGTACAAGCGGGGTGACAAACCGACGCCCGAGGAGCTGGAGAGGGAGCCGTTCCTGCGCCACATCGGCATTTATGCGTATACCCGTGACGCGTTGGAGAACTGGGTGGCGCGGGCCCCGTCCACTCTGGAGCGCCTGGAGCTGCTGGAGCAGCTGCGGCCGCTGGAGGCGGGGCTGCGCATCGGGGTGGCGGTGGTGGGCGCGGCGGACCCCGGCGTGGACACGCCGGCCGATGCGGTACGGATGGAGGAGAAGCTGGCTCAGATGGGCGCGACTACCCTCACCGGCGGCTGAAGCCCCGCCACGACGTGGAGACCATGAGCGACACGCAGAAGAGGCCCACCAAGTACATCTTCGTGACCGGCGGCGTCGTGTCGTCACTGGGCAAGGGGATCGCAGCGGCGAGTATCGGCCGGCTCCTCAAGGACAGGGGCCTGCGGGTGACCCTGCAGAAGTTCGATCCCTACATCAACGTGGATCCGGGGACGCTCTCGCCGTTCCAGCACGGCGAGGTCTTCGTCACCGACGACGGCGCCGAGACGGACCTGGACCTGGGCCACTACGAGCGCTTCATCGACGACTCCCTGTCCCAGGCGAACAACATCACCACCGGCCGGGTCTACCAGACCGTCATCTCCAAGGAGCGCCGCGGCGACTACCTGGGCTCCACGGTGCAGGTGATCCCGCACATCACCGACGAGATCAAGGCCAACATCCGTCGCCTCGCCCCGGACCACGACGTGGTCATCACGGAGATCGGTGGCACCGTGGGCGACATCGAGTCTTTGCCGTTCCTGGAGGCGATTCGCCAGTTCCGTGTGGACGTGGGCAAGGAGAACGCCCTCTTCGTCCACCTGACCCTGGTGCCCTTCATCGCCGCCTCCGGCGAGCTCAAGACCAAGCCCACGCAGCACTCGGTGCGCGAGCTCATGCAGATCGGGATCCAGCCCGACGTCGTCGTCTGCCGCACCGAGCACCCGCTCACCGAGGACATCCGCCGGAAGATCGCGCTCTTCACCAACGTCGAGGCCGACGGCGTCGTGGAGGCCCGGGATGCGGCCACCATCTACGAGGTGCCCCTCCTGTTCCGGGAGCAGAAGCTCGACGAGGTCATCCTGAGGAAGTTCGGCATCGACGTCCGGGAGCCCGACCTCGAGGAGTGGACCCGCATGGTGGCGCGGGTGAAGACGCCCGGATCGGGCGAGGTGCGCATCGCGGTGGTGGGCAAGTACACGTCGCTGGTGGACTCGTACAAGTCCATCCAGGAGGCGCTCTCCCACGGCGGCATCGCCAACGACGTCAAGGTGAAGACGGAATGGCTCTCCTCGGAGCAGTTCGAGGAGGGCAGGGGGGTGGAGATCCTCGAGGACTACGACGGGCTCCTGATTCCCGGCGGCTTCGGTCCCCGGGGTGTCGAGGGCATGCTCACTGCGATCCGCTGGGCCCGGGAGAACAACCTCCCGTTCTTCGGCATCTGCCTGGGGCTCCAGTGCGCGGTGGTGGAGTTCGCCCGCAACGCCTGCGGCCTGGTGGAGTCGCACTCCTCGGAGTTCGCCGAGGACGCTCCGGACCCGGTCATCTGCCTCCTGGACTCCCAGCTCCAGGTGACGACGAAGGGGGGCACCATGCGCCTGGGCGCGTATCCGTGCCACCTCAAGGAGGGGTCGCGGGCGCGGGCGATCTACGAAGCCTCCGAGGTCAGCGAGCGGCATCGCCACCGCTTCGAGGTGAACAACGCCTATCGGGAGATGCTGGAGCGCCACGGCCTCACCATCAGCGGCACCTCGCCGGACGGCGGGCTCGTGGAGATGATCGAGATCACCGAGCACCCCTGGTTCGTCGCCGGACAGTTCCACCCGGAGCTCAAGAGCCGGCCCACGCGCCCCCATCCGCTCTTCGCGTCGTTCATCGAGGCCGCGGTGCAGTACGGGGAGAGGGGTTCCAGCCCGGCCGTGCGCGAGACGGCCGGCGTCTGAGCGACGGGGGAATCCGCCCATGTTCGAGCGCTTCACGCTCATCGCGGGGCCCTGCGTCCTCGAGGAGGACGCCCTGAACCTCGGCGTCGCACGGGAGCTGGCCCGCCTTTCCCGGTCCCTGGACCTGCCCATCGTCTTCAAGGCCTCCTACGACAAGGCGAACCGCTCCAAGCTCGACTCGCCGCGGGGGCCCGGCATCGACCAGGGCCTGGAGCTCCTGGGTCACGTCCGTGAGGAGACGGGGCTCCCGGTCCTCACCGACATCCACGAGCCGTGGCACGCGGAGAAGGCCGGGGCCGTGGTGGACGTCATCCAGGTACCGGCCTTCCTGTGCCGCCAGACGGACCTCCTGGTCGCCGCAGGCTCCACCGGCAGGGCGGTGAACCTCAAGAAAGGCCAGTGGATGGCTCCCGAGGAGATGGCCCACGCGGTGAACAAGGTCCGCGCCTCCGGCTCCGCCGAGGTCACGGTCACGGAGCGGGGCACCTTCTTCGGGTACGGCAACATGGTGGTGGACATGCGCTCGTTCGCGCGCATCCGCGACGCGTGCCACGTGCCCGCGGTCTTCGACGGCACGCACTCGGTGCAGCGCCCCGGAAAGGCGGACGGCTCCAGCGGCGGCGACCCTCGGCATATCCCGGCCCTGGTGCGCGCCGCCGTGGCCGCGGGGTGCGACGCCCTCTTCCTCGAGACCCATCCCGACCCGGCCCACGCGCCGTCGGACGGGTCGAACATGCTTCCGCTGGAGCGGTTGGCCGCTCTCCTGGAGGACGTGATGGCGCTGCGGGAGGTCGTGGTGCGGAGGCGTCACCCGTGAGCGAGCTGGAGCGCCGGGAGGGAGGACCTATCGCCGAGGAGCTGGCTCGGCGCGTCAAGCTCGTCGTGTTCGACGTGGACGGCGTGCTCACCGACGCCGGAGTGTATCTCGGCGTCACTGCTCAGGGCGAACCCGTCGAGCTCAAGCGCTTCGACATCCAGGACGGTCTGGGCATGAAGCTCCTCGAGGAAGCCGGCATAAGGGTGGTCATCATCTCGGGACGGGTGTCCGTTGCGAACCGTGTCCGGGCGCGGGAGCTCGGCATGGAGCTACACGAGGACGACGCGGCGCAGAAGCTCCCCGTCGTGCACGGCCTCATGGAGGAGATGGGCATCGGCTGGGAGGAGGTGGCCATGCTGGCCGACGACGTCCCGGACCTCTCGGTGTTCGGCCACGTGGGGCTGAAGGCCGCCGTCTCGAACGCGACGCCGTTGGTGGCGTCCATGGCCGACTGGCACACCACCCGGGGGGGAGGTCACGGTGCGGCGCGGGAGTTCTGCGACGCGCTGCTCACGGCGCGGGGCCAGCTCGACGAGGTGGTGGAGGCCTACGTGCGCGAGCGGACGCGGCCATGAGCAGCCCCGAGGAGCGGATCGCCGCGTCTGCGCCCGACGAGTCCCTCGTCGCCGAAGGACGCCGAGTCCTGGCCCTCGAGGCGGAGGCCGTGGCGGCGGTGGCAGGGCGCCTGGGCGAGGACTTCGTGAGAGCGTGCCGCCTCCTCCACGGTGCGGAGGGGCGTGTCGTAGTCTCCGGGATCGGCAAGAGCGGCCACGTCGCCCGCAAGATCGCCGCCACCCTCACCTCCACCGGCACGCCCGCGACCTTCTTGCACCCCGTGGAAGGACTCCACGGCGACATGGGCATCGTCGGCGCCCGGGACGTCGCCGTGCTGGTCTCCAAGTCGGGCGACACGTCGGAGCTCGAGGGTCTCATCGACTACCTGGTCCGCCTGGGCGTGCCCATCATCGCCATCTCGGGGCGCTCCCCGTCGCCGCTTACGCGCCACGCCACGGTGACGCTGGACTGCTCGGTGCCCGAAGAGGCGTGCCCCATGGACCTGGCACCTACCTCGTCCACCACCGCCGCCCTGGCCCTCGGCGACGCCATGGCGGTGGTGGTGCTCCAGCTCAAGGGCTTCCGCGAGGAGGATTTCGCGGTCCTCCACCCGGGAGGCGCGCTGGGACGAAAGCTCTCGCTTCGTGTAAGAGATGTGATGGTGGCCGAGGAGTACCCCCGGCTCGGTGAGGATGCCCTCATGCGCGACTGCATCGTGCCGCTGGCGGAGATGCGCGGCACCGTGCCCATCGTGGACGCGGAGGGGTGCATCGTGGGCGTGGTGACGGCCGGGGACCTGACGCGGCTCATGGAGCGCGAGCCGGACTTCCTCGACCGCCCCGTCTCGGAGGTGATGACCCGCAACCCCAAGGTGGCACACCCCGACGAGCTGGGCTCGGCGGCGGTGCGGCGCATGGAGGAGCACGGGGTCATGGCGCTGCCCGTACGGGACGACGACGGGCGGCTCCAGGGGATCGTCCACCTCCACGATCTCATGAGATCCGGAGCAGTGTGAGCATGAAGCGTGGACAGACCGACCAGGGACGCTCGGCGGACACGGTTTGGCGCCGCAGGCAATGGGGGGCGGTGCTCGTCGCCCTGTCCGTGGTGGTGGTGGCGGCGTGCAACAAGCCCGTGGACACCCCGGTGGCAGCCGAGGCCCTGCAGGACATCAAGGCGACCGATGTGATGTATGGGATGACCTCGTACGTCATGACCGCCGGCGTGCGTCAGGGGCGGGTGGACGCCGACACGGCGTACGTCTACAACGACTCGTCCAAGATCGCCATCATCGGCATGCATGTGATCTTCTACGACGACAACGGGCGGGAGCGCGCCGCCGTCACCGCCGACAGCGGCCATATGAGCCAGCGCACCCAGTCCATGGTGGCGAAGGGCAACGTGGTCCTGGTGGTGGCGGCCGACGGCCGCAAGATCCAGTCGGCGGAGCTGAACTACGACCCGAACCGTGACCGCCTCTGGAGCGATTCGGCGACGGTGCAGACGACCGCCGACGGCGTCGTGACCAAGGGGTCGTCCTTCACCTCCGATCTCGAGTTCAAGCACGTCAGCATCCGGAACATCCGGGGCGGCGGAGGCATCGTCTTCTGAGCCGCCGACCATGCCCCATCTCCACCCCCTCCGTCCGCGTGGCTTCATCGCCCTCCTGGCCGCCGCGCTGTGCCTCGGCGCTCCGGGGCGGGCGACGGCCCAGACCGGGTGCAGGTTCGGCCCGGGGAGCGGGACGGCCACCATCGACGAGATTCCGGGGGGCGGACGCATCTCGCGCCTCGGCCATCCCCACTTCGTGTGCGACGACGGGGTCCAGATCTGGGCCGACTCGGCAGAGAGCTTCTCCGCCCAGAACATGTCGCACCTCATGGGCCACGTGCGCTACGTGGACAGCACCCGTGTGCTCCGCGCCGACGACGCCCGGTACTTCAGCCGGGTGGGGCGTCTCCAGGCCTTCGGCCACCTCTTCGTGCGGGATACGGTACGGGGCTCGGTCATCGAGAACGGCTCCCTGGTGTACTTCCGCAAGTCCGAGACCCAGGAGCAGGCGGAGATGAGGGTCGGCACCGGGCCGGACGGGGTGAGGCCCCTGGCGCGCCTGTACATGCGTCCCGCCGCGGACACCGCGGCAGGAGGGGCCGCAGGCGGCCCCGGCCCCCGAGCGGACTCGACGCGGAGCCTGGCCGATACGACGAAGGCGGCGCGTCCCGACACGACGCATGCGCTCCCGGCCGATACGGCGAAGGCGGCGCGTCCCGACACGACGCACGCCCTCCCGTCCCCGGGCGACACGGTCGGCCCGGCGCCGCCCCTCGTGCAGGGGCCTCCGCCTGGCGGGCGCACGGCCCCTCCGGACACCACGCCCTACATCGTGAAGGCGGACAGTCTCGTGTTCCAGGGCAGCACGGACTTCCTCGCCAAGGGCTCCGTGGACATCACGCGCGACTCCCTGCGTGCCTTCGCGGACACGGCGCAGTACCACCAGGAGTCGGGGCACCTCCTGCTGAACGGACAGGCCTGGGTGCGGAGCTCGGGGTACGACCTGTCCGGGAGCACCGTGAATATCGCCCTCCCCAGCGGGCAGATCAGCCAGGTGCGGGCGGTGCACGACGCGAAGCTGACCGGGAATCAGCTGACCATGACCGCGCCGGTGATCACGGTCCTGCTCACGGACGGGCAGATGGATCGGCTGGTGGCGACCCCACTGCCGCCGCAACCGGTGGACAGCGCCGCCGAGAAGTCCGCCGGCGCGGTGCCCCGGCCCAACCTGCTGAGCGTGTTGGCCGACAGCGCCGACCTGGCGTCCGCGACACGAAAGCCGCCCCGGCCGTCGCGGGACGTGGTGCAGAGGCCGGATCTGATGCACCTATTGACGGGGACCGCCGGACAGACCCCCGCGGCGGCGGACAGCGCCGACCTGGCGCGTCCGGTCGCCACCTCGGAGAAGTTCCGCATCACCGCGGATTCCCTGGACGTGAGGGCGCCCGGCCAGGTGCTCGACAAGATGTACGCCGTGGGCAACGCCCTGGGCCAGTCTTCCTCGGGGGATTCCCTTAACGTGCCGTCGCTCCAACCCGCTGCGCGCAAGGACTGGATCAAGGGTGACACCCTCATCGCCACCTTCGTGAAGGTGGAGCCCAAGGCGGACCAGCCCCAGGACTCCGTCCACTACGAGCTGGATCGCCTCGTGGCCCAGGGCAACGCCAGCAGCCTGTATCGCCTCGCGCCGTCGGACTCGGCGTTCCGGGCGGGCATCGATCCCCCGGCGGTGCACTACGTGCTGGGCACCGACATCACCATCGTCCTCGACTCCGGCCAGGTGGACCACATGGATGTCGTGGATCCGAAGGGATGGCACTTCGAGCCGCTCACCCAGGCTGCCATGGACAGCCTGGCGGCCGACAGCGCCCAGGCTGCGGACAGCGCGAGTGCGCACGGGGATACCGCACGGGCGGAGACAGGCAAGCCCAAGACGCTCACGGATACGACGAAGACACGACCGGATACGACGAAGCCGCGTCCGGACACGCTCGAGGCTCGCCCCGACACCACGCGGATCCGACGCGACACCATGACCGTGGCGCCCGCCGCTCGCGGCGTGTGGCCTCCCGGACCGGATTCCGGAGGGCGGAACGAGCCGGGACCCGCGGAGGGCCGGACGCCGCCGGGGCTCCAGGCGGTGCCCGGGCGGTGGGACAGAGTACGAAGAGGGAGGCGCCGGTGACACGGGACGAGCTGATCCGCTTCGCGGAGAGCCTCCGCGGCCGCGACTTGTCGTTGGCCGTCGGCCTCGAGGAGCTCGTCCATCGGGCGGACGAATCGGGCCGTGCGGAGCGGGGTGTGTGGATCGCGTCGGTGCGCGACGCGCTGGAGGCCCTCTCGGAGGAGCTCGGGAGCCACGGAGCGTCCATGTTGCGGTCGGAGGGCGACGCCTTCACGACGTTCCTCGAGGAGCGCGTCATCGGAGGCATGGAACAGGCCGGCGTGGCACAGCGCGAAGGCGAGGGGCAGGCGTGGGACGCCCTCGTGCTCGACCGCCAGCTCGGGGAGGAGATCGCGGAGGCGCGCGAGGACATCCTCGGCCTGCTGAAGGCCGCCGTCACCCGCGTGGAGGACGAGCGGGCCGCAACGTTCAAGGTCGGCTCGGCGGTGGCCCTGGAGGGGGGCGGCAGCCTCCTCAAGGCGGAGGGGCTGACCAAGATCTACCGGCGGCGCGAGGTGGTGAGCGACGTGGACATCGCCGTGCGCCAGGGGGAGATCGTGGGGCTCCTGGGGCCGAACGGGGCGGGGAAGACCACCACGTTCTACATGATGGTGGGGCTCATTCCGCCGAACGCGGGCACGGTCTTCCTCGACGACAAGGACCTCACGTCGGTGCCCATGTTCAAGCGAGCGCGCATGGGCGTGGGATACCTGGCACAAGAGCCGTCCATCTTCCGGAAGCTCTCGGTGGAAGAGAACGTCCGGGCCATCCTGGAGACGCTCAAGCTGCCGAGGAAGGAGGAGAAGGCGCGTCTGGAGCAGCTCCTGCGGGAGCTTTCCATCGCCCATCTGCGCGACCACAAGGCCTATTCGCTCTCGGGGGGCGAGCGCAGGCGGCTGGAGATCACTCGGGCGCTGGTGCAGCAGCCCAAGTTCATGCTCCTGGACGAGCCCTTCGCGGGGATCGATCCCATTGCGGTGAACGACATCCAGCAGATCGTCCGGGGCCTCAAGACCCGGGGCATCGGTGCCATCATCTCCGACCACAACGTTGAACAAACCATGGAGATCGTGGACCGGGCGTTCATAATGTATGAGGGGCGGATTCGCGTGAAGGGCACCGTGGCGGAGTTGGTGTGGAACGAGGACGTGGCGGAGATCTACCTGGGGCCCACGCTCACGCAGCGCATGCGCGGACGCTATCCCAGGCCGGAAGGGGCGGCGGTCGAGGCGATCACGGGACCGTGACGGCAACGGCATCGGGAGCTTCATGAGCCAGTTCAACGCCAAGCTCTACCAGAGCGCACAGCTCCGGCAGGAGATGCGGATCAACCCTCGCCTGTACCAGGCGATGGAGTTGCTCTACATGCCCCTGCTGGACCTGGAGCAGCATCTGCGTCAGGAGCTCACGGAGAACCCGGCGCTGGAGCTCGTGGAGCCCGACGACCGCCAGGAGGTGCAGCTCAAGGAGGACTCCAAGGACGAGCCCCTGGGCGACGACGTGGACTGGGAGGAGATCCTGCTCGACGGCTTCGACGTCGGCGGCCGGCGTGCCGAGTACGAGCACAAGGAGTACTTCGAGCCGACCCCGGTCGAGAGCCGGGACCTCCACGACCACCTCCAGGAGCAGCTCGCCATGCTCTCCCTCTCGGAGCGGGAGCTGCGCCTGGGCGAGGAGATCGTCGGCAACGTCGACGATTACGGAACCCTGACGTGCACGCTGGACGACGTCGTGGCAGGGGTGAACGCCTGGCTCCAGGAAGTCCGTCCCGTGGCCGAGGACAAGGCCCGCGAGATCGAGGACGAGGAGGAGCGGGCGGCGGAGCTGCTGGAGATCGAAGCCCTCTTCAGGCCCTACGAGCTGGCCGAGGCCGAGGCGATGCTGGAGATCATCCAGGGGCTGGACCCTCCGGGCGTCGCCGCGAGGAACGTGCGGGAGTCCATCCTCATCCAGCTCAGACAGAAGGGCATGGAGGAGACCTCGCCGTACACCATCGTCGACGAGCACTTCGACGCTCTCATCAACCGTCGGTGGAACGACATCGCACGGGCCATGTCGCTGTCGCCGAAGGAGGTCCAGGACGCGGCGGACGAGATCAGCTGCCTCGATCCCAAGCCGGGCCTGAAGTACTCGGCCGATCCCGAGCAGTACGTGATCCCCGACCTCATCGTGGAGAAGATCGACGGCGAGTATCACGTCTTCGTGAACGACACGAGCCTGCCGCGACTGCGCATCTCGAAGGCGTACCGGGAGGTGGCGAAGGACCGCTCCAAGTTCACCGGGGAGAACCGGGACTTCATCGCCAGCAAGCTCAACTCGGCCAACTGGATGATCCAGGCCATCGAGCAGCGGCGTCAGACGATGCTCAAGGTGATGAGCTTCATCGTGGATCGGCAACGCGACTTCTTCGAGAAGGGGGTGCAGTATCTCAAGCCCCTCACGCTCAGAGAGGTCGCGGACCACATCGAGATGCACGAGTCCACGGTCTCGAGGGTGACGAACCAGAAGTACGTGCAGACACCCCGCGGCGTGTTCAGCCTCAAGTACTTCTTCTCCAGCGGCCTGTCCACCGTCAGCGGCGAGGACATCTCCGCCCGGGGCGTGCGCGACAAGATCAGGGGCCTAGTGGGGGACGAGGACGTGCACAAGCCCCTCACCGACCAGGCCATCGTCAAGCTGCTGAAGTCCGAGGGCGTGAACATCGCGCGGCGGACGGTGGCGAAGTACCGCGACCAGCTGGGGATCCTCCCGGCGCGCATGCGCAAGCGGGTGTGACCATGGCCGAACCGAGCCTCGACCTCTCCGACACCATGCGCCGTGACTTCGCGGTGGTGATTCCCGCGTTCAACGAGGCCCCCGTGGCGGCGGACCTGGTGCGCGAGCTGCGCGAGACGTTCACGCGCTACGGGCTGGACGGCGAGGTCCTCCTGGTGGACGACGGCTCCACCGACGGCACGGCCGACGTGGCGCTGAAGGAGGCCGACGGGTGGCGCGCGCTGCGGGTGCTGAACCATCGCAGGAACCTGGGCAAGACCGAGGCGATGCTCACCGCGGCGGCGGCCACCGACCGTGCGTACCTGGTCCTCTTCGATGCCGACCTCCAGCACAAGACCGACGAGATCCCGCGCTTCCTGGCGAAGCTCCAGGACGGCTGGGACATCGTCGCCGGCCGCAAGGTAGGCGCCTACGACAAGCGTGCCGTGTCCTCGGTGTACAACCGGCTGTCCCGGCGGATCTTCAAGGTTCCGGTCTCCGATCTGAACTCCATGAAGGCGTTCCGGCGGGAGCTCCTGGACGGGCTCTTCCTGCGCCATGACTGGCATCGCTTCTTCGTGGTGCTGGCCCACAACCGCGGGTACCGGGCCACGGAGATCGACATCGAGCTGCTCCCCAGGAGGGCAGGGGAGTCCAAGTACCGGGGGCCATTCCGCATCCTCATCGGCGTCATGGACCTGCTGTCGGTCTGGTTCCTGATTCAGTTCTCCAAGAAGCCCCTGCTCCTCTTCGGGGCTTCGGGGCTGGCCATGAGCACCCTGGGCGTCCTCGTGGGTCTGGTGGCGGTCTACCTGCGATTCATCCATCCGCTCCTGGGCTTTCCGCCCTACGTTCCCCCCATGGGATACCGGCCCATCCTCTACCTCGTGATGCTCCTGGAGACGGTGGGCTTCCTGCTGGTGGGGTTCGGCCTGGTCTCGGAGCAGATCGCCCAGGTCCGGTACGAGCTCGACGACCTGCGGCGCTTGCGCCGGACCCGGCCATGACCTCTTCGTCCCGGCGCGTGCTCGTGGTCGTGGGCACCCGCCCGGAGGCCATCAAGATGGCCCCCGTCACCCAGGCGCTCCGTGCCTTCGCGCCGGAGCTGGAGACCCGGGTCTGCCTCACCGGCCAGCACACGACGCTGGTGGACCAGGTGCTGGACGCGTTCCGCATGGCTCCCGACTACGAGCTCGGGATCATGAAGGAGGGGCAGACCCTGTACGACGTCGTCCACGGCGCCCTGGACGGCCTCCGCGGCGTGGTGCGGGAGTTCCGGCCGGATGTGCTCCTGGTGCAGGGCGACACGGCCACCGTGTTCACGGGGGCCCTGGTGTCCTTCTTCGAGGGCGTCCGCGTCGGCCACGTGGAGGCGGGGCTGCGAAGCCACGACAAATGGGCTCCCTTCCCGGAGGAGATCTTCCGGCGTCTGTGCGACGTTCTCACCGACTTCTACTTCGCCCCCACGCAGCGGGCTCGTGAGGCCCTCCTGGCCGAGGGCGTGGGCACCGAGCGCGTGCACGTGACCGGCAACACGGTGGTGGACGCGCTTCTGGGCGTGGCGCGGACCGACCGGGCGGTGAGGAACGCGAGCCTGGCCTCGGTGCTGGCGTCGGACCGACGTCTGGTGCTCCTCACCGCCCACCGCCGCGAGTCCTTCGGCGAGCCCATCCGCGAGGTCTTCCGCGCCGTGCGGGAGCTGGCCGACGCCCGCGGCGACATCGAGATCGTGTACCCGGTGCACCCCAACCCCAACGTGCGCACTCCCGCGGCGGAGCTCCTCTCGGAGCACCCCCGTATCCACCTCATCGACCCCGTGGACTACCTGGACCTCGTGACGGCGCTGCAGCGGAGCGCGCTGGTGCTCACGGACTCCGGCGGGATCCAGGAGGAGGCTCCCACGTTCGGGACCCCGGTCCTGGTCCTCCGCGAGGTGACCGAGCGCCCGGAGGGCATCGACGCCGGCGTGGCGGAGCTGGTGGGCACGAGCCGGACGCGCATTCTGGAGCGAAGCCTGGCGGCCCTGGAGCGCGGCACCGCTTCGCCACCCCCCAATCCCTACGGCGACGGCAGGGCGGGGGAGCGCATCGCCGACATCCTGGCCGCGGAGCTCCTGGGTGCACCCAGGCGGATTCCCGATTGGACGGGCCCCGCGCCTGCCCTGCGGACGACGTGTACATCCTCATGCACTGCCTCTACTTCCCCCCGGAGGTAGGCGGCATGGAGAGCCACGTCTTCCACCTCTGCAGAGCCCTCGCCGCCCGGGGCCACGGTGTGGCGGTGGTGACGTCCTCGTCGCGGACCGGTCTCCCCGCCCACGAGGTCATGGACCACGTCGACGTGTGGCGCACCTGGATGCCGACGCGCAACACGGCGGGCTGGGCGGCCTTCGCCCTGGGGTCCATGCCCCGCTTCGGGGAGCTCGCCCTCCGGGCCGACGTGCTGCACGCCCAGGACATCGCCTCGGTGCTTCCCGGATTGGTGGCCCGGCGGGTGCGCCGCGCCCCCCTGGTGACCACGTACCACACCAGCCACTTCCTCCGGCGCGCCGGCTCCCCCTTCTGGAGGCAGGTCTTCCGGCGCTTCATCCGTGGGGCGGACTACAACCTGGCGGCGAGCGCCGAGATCGCCGCGGTGGCGGAGGGGCTGGCGCCCGGGAGCCGGGTAGAGGCGCTGACCAACGGTGTGGACACCTCGCTCTTCCGCCCCGGCGAGCCGGCGCTCCCGCCGCCGCCGGCGGGGCGCCGGCGCGTGATCGTGCCCCGCCGCCTCTACGCCAAGAACGGCGTCGAGCACTTCGTGCGTGCGCTGCCGCTCCTGGCCGGGACGGTGGACGTGGAGGCGGTCCTGGTGGGAGACGGCCCGGAGCGGGCCCGTCTGGAGGGGCTGGTGCGGGATCTGGGCGTGGGGGACCGCGTGCGCTTCCTGGGGGCCAGGCCCAACGCGGACATGCCGGGGCTGCTCTCCTCGGCGGAGCTGGCGGTCTTTCCCTCCCTCATGGAGGCCACCTCGGTGGCGGCGCTGGAGTCCATGGCGTGCGAGCTCCCCGTCGCGGCGTCGGACGTCGGCGGCCTTCCCGAGATCGTGGGGCCGGAGGTGGGCGTGCTCTTCCGCCCCGGCGACCCGGGGGATCTGGCACGCGCGGTGGCGGAGATCCTCGCGCGGCCCGACCTTCGTGCCCTGGGCGCCGAGGGTCGCAGGCGTGTGGTGGAGCGCTGGAGCAACGCGCGCCTGGCCGAGCGCCATCTGGAGATCTACGACGAGCTGCTCCGGCGCCGCAGGGCGGCCTGAGCCGCAGGACCCGAGGAGTGCCGATCCCATGACGAAGAAGCGACACACCAAGCCGAAGGCCTCCGTGGAAGCCACGCCACGGGGCGCCAAGGGGTCGGGAAAGCGGGCCTCGGGGCCCGCGCCGAAGACCGCGGCGGCGGCTCCGCGCATTCCCCTGTGGCTGCCCGCCGCGCTCTTCGTCGTGCTCACCGTGTGGCTCTTCAGGGCGTTCATCTTCAGCGACAAGATGCTCTTCGGGAGCGACACGCTCTCCCTGGGCTACGTGGCGCGGGCCTTCTACGCCAAGAGCCTGAAGGCCTTCACCTTCCCACACTGGAACCCGCAGATCCTGGGGGGGACACCGTTCCTGGAGGCCCTCTCCGGCGGCGACTCGCTCTACCCGCCCTCGGCGATCCTGCTCTTCCTCCTCACGCCGTTCCGGGCCCTGGGCTGGAAGCTCGTGCTCAACATCTGCGCGGCGGGCTTCTTCATGTTCGGCTGGGTGCGGTCCCTGAAGGGCTCGCGGGCGGCGGCGCTGGTGGCGGGCGTGGGGTACACGCTCTCCCCGTTCATGGTGAGCCTCGTCTATCCCGGTGACGACGGGAAGATCTTCGTGACGGCCCTGGCACCCCTCCTGTTCTGGGCCACCGAGCGCTTCTTCGTGAGGCCGGCCGCCCGGTCCTTCGCGGGCGTGGGGCTGGTGGTGGCGCTGGTGATCCTCACCACCCACTTCGAGATGGCGTACTTCCTCTTCGGTGGCGTGGGGCTGTACGGGATCTTCCGCTCGGTGCAGGTGTGGCGGGGAACGGCGGCGGAGGCGGGAGACGGTGCGGCGGAGAGGGCCCGACCCGGGCCCGATGTCCAGGCCGACGCGGGGGACGGAGAAGCATCCTCGGCCGGCGCCGAAGGGGCCCTGCGCGCGCGCCGTCCTCTGGCGCCGGCGGGGGGCCGTCTCGGCCTGTTCGTCGTCGCGTCGATCGTGGGTGCCGGGGCGGCGGGCGTTCAGCTCATCCCGGCGGCGCACTACGTGACCCACTACTCCCGGCGGATTCAGACCACCGCGCGGGAGTCCGGGCAGACCGGGCGGGCGTGGTCGAGCTCGTGGTCGATGCACCCGGAGGAGGCCATGAGCGAGCTCATTCCCGAGTTCGTCGGCTACGACGTCGGGGGCTCGGCCTGGGCCGCGGACACGTACTGGGGCCGCAACGTCTTCAAGCTGAACACCGAGTATGCGGGCCTGGTCCTGCTCCTCCTCGCGCTGGCGTCGTTCGCCGGAGGGACTCGCCCGGGGGTGCGATGGTTTCTCGCCGGCCTCGGTGCCCTGGCCTTCCTCTTCGCGTTGGGCACCCACACGCCCGTATGGGGCATCTTCTACGCCCTGGTGCCGGGGATCCGCATGTTCCGGGCTCCGAGCCAGGCCATGATGCTCTTCGCCTTTGCCTCGGCGACGCTGGCGGCCCTGGGGGTGGACCGCCTGCTGGCGGCGGCGCACGAGGACGATGACGACGTCTGGAAGCCCGTCATGCGGGTCCTGTGGGTGGCGGCGGGCGTCATGGTGGTGCTGGCGCTCCTGGCCGGCTCAGGGGCGCTCACCTCCTTCTGGACGTCGGTGGTCTACCGTGGGATCAGCGACCAGAAGATGCAGATCCTGCAGGCCGCCCAGCCGTTCATCGTGCGGGGGGCGTTCATCGCGGCGGTACTGGCCGTGGCGACCGCGGGCCTGGCCTGGGCCGTCCGGCGCAGCTATCTGGCACCGGCGGCGCTCATCGTGGGCCTGGTGGTCCTGGTGACGGTGGACGAGGCGCGCATCGACGCGCCGTTCATCCAGGTCAAGGACTTCCAGCAGTGGGCCACGCCGGACCCGAACATCCAGACGCTCCTGGCCCACGAGAGGAACGATCCGGAGCCGTACAGGCTCCTGGACCTGGAGAGCACCGGCCAGGACGTGAAGCCGGCGATGTTCGGCATCGACCTGGCTGCGGGGCACCACCCCAACGATCTGGCCCGCTACCGCGACCTCATCGGCATGACGGGCTCGGCGTGGCCCGTGAACCTCATCCTGTACGACCAGATCCGGCGGCTCCTGAACGTGCGCTACACGGTCTGGCCGGACTACGCTCCCCCTCTGCGCACTCCCCCTGCTTCCCTCGGGACCGCCGTATCGGCAACCCAGGTCGGCGGACAGCGCTACGCCACCCTCTACACGGAGCCGACCCTCCCCCGTGCCCGCCTGGTGGCCAGGGCCGTGGTGAAGCCCGACGGCGAGGACGTGAAGTACATGACCTCGCCCGCCTTCGACCCGGACAGCGAGGTGGTGCTGGCCCAGCCTCCCCCCATCACGCTGGACGGAGGTCCCGTGAAGGGCGACGTCACATGGGAGGAGCGCACCCCGAACCACCTGCGGCTCCACGTGACCTCGGACCGGCCGGCACTCCTGGTCATCGCCGACAACTGGTTCCCGGCCTGGCACGCCACGGTGGACGGCAAGGAGGCGCCGGTGCTGCGAGCGTATCACACGCTTCGAGCGATCCCGGTGCAGGCCGGTGACCACACGGTGGCGATGTACTACCACTCCGTCGTGGTGGCCCGGAGCCTCTGGGTGACCATCGTGGCGCTCCTGATCCTCTGTGGGCTCGGCGGCTGGGGGATCGTCAGGGAGCGGCGGAGGGCATCCTGAAGACCGCCCTGCTGCGTGGGGGCCAGGTGGCCGTCACCGTCCTGGTGACGTGGTTCATCGTGGACCGCATGGGCCTCAACATGCACGCCCTCCGGGGAGTGGATCTCGCCACCTGGGCGCCCGCCCCGGGCATCCTCGTGGCCTCCGCGCTCCTCCTGGCCGCGGGATATTTCGCGTCGGCCGCGCTGTGGGGGCGCATCGTCATGGATCTGGGCGGTCCGAGGCTCCCCGTGCCCGACGCCGTGCGGCTCTTCATGATCGCGAACCTGGGGCGCTACATCCCGGGGAAGATCTGGCAGATCGCCGGTCTCGCCGCGCTCGCCCGCAAGCGCGGGGTCCCCGCGACCACGGCTACCGCGGCGGCCGTGTTGGGGCAGGGGCTCGCCCTGGTGGCGGCCCTCTTCGTGGGTCTGGGCGCCCTCCTCGGTGGGGGGCCCACGTACAGGGCGTGGGGGATCGGCGCCGCCGTAGCCCTTCTGGTGGGCATCGCCGTGGGGGTCACCCCTCCGGTGTTCCGGCGTGTGGCGGGCCTCTGGTTTCGCCTGGCGCACCAGGACGCGCCCCCCTCTCTGGGTGGCGCGCACGTGCTGCGCTGGCTCGGCCTCTATGTGGTCAACTGGGGGCTGTACGCCTTTTCGTTCTGGCTCCTGGCGGCGAGCTTCCGGCAGCACCTGCCCCTGATCCCCGTGGCATCCGCGTTCGCGGCCGCGTACGCCCTGGGGTATCTCTGGATCTTCAGCGTGGCGGGGATCGGCGTGCGTGAGGGTTTCCTGGTGGTCTTCCTGACGCCCTGGATGGGTGCCGGCGCAGCGAGCGTGCTCGCCGTGGTGGCGCGGATCTGGACCACGATCGTGGAGCTCGTGCCGGCGGCGGCGTTCTGGCTGCGCTACGTGACGGTGGAAGACGGGGGCTCCGATGGAGGGAAGGGGAGCATGGAGGGGCACAGTGCCTGAACGGACCGAGGGGCGCTATCTGGTCATCGTGCCGACGTTCAACGAGCGCGAGAACCTGCCTCGGAAGGTGCCGCAGATCCTGGTGCAGGACGAGCGCCTGGACGTGCTGGTGGTGGACGACTCCTCGCCGGACGGGACGGGGGAGCTGGCCGATCGCATGGCCGCGGAGAACGACAGGGTGCACGTGCTGCACCGCGAAGCCAAGGACGGCCTGGGCAGGGCGTACCTCGCAGGGTTCCGATGGGGCCTGGAGCGCCCCTACGAGCTCCTCTTCGAGATGGATGCCGACGTCTCCCACCCGCCGGAGGCCCTGAAGGAGTTCATCGAGAAGGCCTCGGAGTACGACGTGGTCATCGGCTCGCGCTACGTGGGCGGGCGGGTGAACGTCCTGAACTGGCCCATCAGCCGGCTCCTGGTGAGCTACTTCGGATCGCTGTACGCCCGCACCATCACCCGCATGCCGGTGCGGGACAGCACGGGCGGCTTCAACTGCTGGCGTCGGGCCGTTCTCGAGGGCGTGGACCTGGACCGCGTGCAGTCCAACGGGTACGCCTTCCAGATCGAGCTCAAGTTTCGCGCATGGCGCCGGGGCTTCCGCCTCCTGGAGGTCCCCATCCTGTTCACGGAGCGGGACACCGGAGAGTCGAAGATGTCGAAGAAGATCATGCGCGAGGCCATCTGGCGGCTTTGGTGGCTGCGCATCCTCGACATCTTCGGGCGCCTATGACCGGACCGCCCGAACCCCGCATCGGGAAGGAGTTCTACGACGCCGGCGACTACTTCGACGCCGGCACTGAGCACCTCACCAGCGTCGACAGCCCCTTCCAGCGCTACCGCGTGCGCAAGGTCATGGAGCTGTACGAGCCGGGGCCGAGGGAGCGGGTGGTGGACATCGGGTGCGGGTGGGGGACCTTCAGCTTCGTCCTGGCGGAGCGCGCCGCCGAAGTGGTGGGCGTGGACTTCAGCGAGAGGAGCATCGCGATCTGCCAGCGACGCCTGGCCGAGGAGCCGCGCTCGAACCTGCGGTTCGTGTGTGCCGACGGTGGCCACACGGGGCTGGAGGCCGGAGCGTGGGACCTGGTGCTGGCCGCGGACCTGTTCGAGCACCTCTATCCCGATGACTCGGCACGGGTCGCGGCGGAGGCCAACAGGCTCTTGCGGCCGGGGGGACGCTTCGCCGTGTGGACCCCCCACAGGGGGCACATCCTGGAGATCCTGAAGAACCACGACATCATCCTCCGTCGGGACGTGAGCCACGTGGACTACAAGTCCATGGCGCGCATGAGGGACCTCATGCGGGACGCCGGATTCGACATCGACCGGGCGTACTATGCCGCCTCCCACGTGCCCGGGCTCCGCATCGCGGAGCGCCTCCTGCAGGGCTTCGTGCCCTTTCTGAGGCGGCGTGTGGCCGTTCTGGGTCGCAAGCCGGGAGGATAGCGGTGGAGCCCCGCTACGAGATCGAGCGCCGGTACCTGGTGCGCGTGAACCCGGGGCTGTGGAGCCGCCTGGGCACGGGGCATGCGTACCGCCAGGGGTACCTGAGGGGCCGGACGTCGGTGCGCATCCGGTTCGGCGAGCCCCGGGGCCCCGTGCTGACGTGCAAGAGCGGGTCGGGAGTGAAGCGACGGGAGGTGGAGACCGTCGTGCCCGGCGACGTGGCCGAGGCCCTCATGGAGGCGGCGGGAAAGCGGGTGATCGAGAAGACGCGCTGGGCTCTGGGCCCCTGGGAGCTGGACCGGTTCGCGGGACCGCTGGAGGGTCTGACCCTGCTGGAGATCGAGCTGGAGGCGGTGGACGACCCGGTCCCTTCGCCTCCGGACGGGGTGAGAATCCTACGTGAGGTCACAGAAGATAAAAGATTCACCAGCAACCACTTAGCCCGCATGGGCAAGAAAGAGTCTAAGAGGTTCGTGATCAGGGCCTACGAGGAGGTGGAGGCGGCGTGAGCGCGCGCCGGCGCCTCGGGCTCCTGGTCCTCGGCGTCGCCGTCCAGGGGTGCGCGCTGGTGGGGTATCCGTCGGGGCGCCCCTCGTGGACGCCCGGGCCGGCGGGCTCGACCTCGGGGGGCGGCGCCACCACGTCGGACGCTCCGAATCCGGCCGACATCCCCAATGCGGTCCCGAAGAACGAGCCCTTGAGCCCGTATGGCAACCCTCCGGAGTACGAGAGGAACGGCGTCACGTACCATGTGCTGAAGAGCGCCAAGGGATACGACAAGGAGGGCATCGCCTCCTGGTACGGCCCGGAGTTCCAGGGGAAGCGCACCAGCTCCGGCGAGCCCTACGACATGTATGCCATGACCGCGGCCCACAAGACCTTGCCGCTGCCCACATACGTGGAGGTCACGAACCTGGAGAACGGGAGGAAGGTCATCGTGCGGGTGAACGACCGGGGCCCGTTCGCGAAGAACCGGCTCATCGACCTGTCCTACGTCGCCGCCCTCAAGCTGGGGATCGTGGCCTCCGGGACCGCCAGGGTCCGGGTGCGCGCCCTGACACCGGGGGGAGCCCCATCGCCGTGAGAGCCGACGGTGGGGGGGAGAGCTCCAGAGGATCCCGCCCAGGTGCCCAGGAGCGGGAGGTGCCCGGGGAGGCGGGCGGGGGTCGGGGAAGAATCAGTTGGGGGCGCGATCCCGGCCCAGTGTAACATTACATAATGTGTATTATACGAAGTAGCGATGGCGGGAGGCACGGCTGTCCGTCCGGCTGGATGCGCTTCCCTCTTATCGCCCCCGGACCGGCCGAGCCTGGAGGAGCGAGAGGTTAAACCCCGCCGCTCTTCTGGGTCTCGGCGGGGGCCTGGGCCTGGGTCTCGCTCTCGGTGTTCAGCTCGGCGAGGCGCATCTCGTAGAGGCCGCGCTCGGGCGCGTTCTTGTCGAGGCCGTCGAGAATCCGCTTGTACAGCTCCACGGCGCCGGCCTTGTCGCCGTGGTTGGCCCGGATCCTGGCGGCATCCGCCAGCGCCCCGCGCACCTGGAAGTCCAGCGTCGAGCGGTCGGCGATGCGGAGATACAGATCCTCCGCCTCCTTCCACCGGTTCTCCTGCTCGTAGGAGCGGGCCAGAAGCCCCGCGGCCTGGAGTTCGAGAGGGGTGCTGGGGGAGCTGCCGATGGGCTCGAGGACCGCCTGGGCCTGCTTGGGGGCCCCGCCCTCGAGGTAGATCTCGCCCAGGAGCATGCGGGCTTCGCCCTCGTAGGGCGTTCCCCCGAAGCGGCTCACGAAGACCTTGAGCTGGCTCTTGGCGCCCGCGGTGTCGTTGAGGGCGATGGACTGGTGGATCTGCTCGAGCTGGTTCCCCGCCTGGGCGACGAGGCCTCGCCGGTAGCTCCGGTAGTAGAAGAACGACCCGACGGCTACCGCCCCCACCAGCACGACGACGGTGAGGAACGTCTGGTTCGACCTCGCCCATGTCCAGAAACCCAGGACCTTGGCGATGAAGATGTCCTCTTCGGTCTCAGCTTTGTTCTGCGTCAGCCGCCGACGCTGACCCGGGTGCCGCTTGGCCATGGAGGCGTGGTCCCAGCCCGTTGAACGTGGTCTCTCGTGTCGCCTAAAGCCTCAAAACCTAGATGGCCCCGGTTTTGGGGTCAACGACCCGCCGACCGAGCATCCGGCCCGCCGTCGGTGCCTCCGCGCGGTTCGCCGCCGGGGTCTCACCGGCCCCCGCCTCGGACAGCCCCGCGGGTGCCGGCCCCCGCCTGGGCTCGTGGTACCCCGCCAGCGACCACAGCTCCGTAGGCTGGGCGAGGACCAGACGGCCCCTGGAGTCGGTGTTCAGCACGCCCTCGTAGAGCCAGTCGTTGAGCAAGGTGGTCACCGTCGCCCGGTGGGCGCCGGACAGATCGGCGAGCACCTGGTGCGTCATCTTCTCAGAGAGCACCACGCCCCGGGTGAGGCGCTCGCCACAGCGCACGCCCAGGTCCAGCACGACCTCGGCCAGGCGTTGGGCCGCCGTGGGCCCCTGTGAGCCTCCCTGGGCATGGCGGAGGCGGTGGAGCTCCCGCTCCACGCCCTCCAGGTAAGCGTCCAGGCTCTTCCGGGCGGTCTTGAGGCCCCGGAGCACCCTGCCCCTCGGCAGGGGCTGCACGACGCACCGGGAGCCGCCTACGGCGCCATAGCGGCGGTGCCCGTAGGTGAGGGCCTCGTCGCCGAAGATCTCCCAGGGCAGCGCCACCGCCACGGTGCGGTCCCCCTTCCCCGGCTCCATCCCGGGAAGCACCAGGCGAACGTACCCGGCGCGCACCAACCACACGTCCTGGGCGGGGTCGCCCGGCGCGTAGAGCGGCTTGCCCCTGCCGAGGGGGACCTCGGGCGCGTGCTTCACCAGGCGGTATAGGGTCCGGTCCCTGGCGGGCTCCAGGTGGAAGGGCATGGCGCGCCGCCTCCTACGCCGGCCGAGGCACGGTGGGGCCGGTGGCGGACCGGCGTGCCAGGAGCGCCGCTCCGAGGACCACCGGCATGGTGGCCAGCGCCGCCACGACGGGTCCGGTGAAGTCGGCCAGCACGCCGGTGCCCATCACGCCCAGGGAGCCCGTGGCCCAGGCGAGCCCCATGACGATGCCCGAGCTCACGGCTACCCCCTGCGGGTGGAGCTCCTGGGCCATCACCACGATGGGGGGCATGGTGGCCATGCCCAGGAAGCCGGCGAAGCCCGCCGCGGCGATGGCCGCCGCGCTCCCGGGTGGGAGGGCCACGGCGGCGAGGAAGGCCGGGAACGCCAGGCCGCAGAGGGCCATGAGGAGCCGGTGCCGATCCACGCGGTCGGCCAGATACCCGCCGGTGAGGGTGCCGACGGCCTGGGCGCCGAGGTAGACGGTCAGCGTGACGGCGCCTAGGGCTTCGGAGCCGCCGGCCTCGTTCACGATGATGGGCACCATGGTGAGGAAGGTGCGCTGGGCCCAGGCCATGAGGGCGCTGATGCCGAAGACGAGGCCCAGGGGGCCGGCGAGCTGCCGAACGATCTCGCCGAGGGCCGGAGGATGACGCACGGTGGAGCGCTCGATGCGACGGCTGGGCAGGCTGACGTACAGCAGGGGCGCCAGCAGGACCACCGGGACCATGGCGACCCAGAGTCCCTCGAGCCCACGCCAGTGCACGATGCCCACGGCGATGAGGGGTCCGAGGGCGTATCCCATGCTCCCGCCGAAGGAGAACATCGAATAGCGCACGCCGCTTCCCCTGCCCTCCGACACGCGGGCGGCGTACGACGCGCCCGGCGGATGGAAGGCGGCGCTCCCGAGCCCGGCGATGGTCAGCACGACGATCAGGACCCAGAACGTATCCGCCACGCCGATGAGCGAGACGAAGACGCCGGAGAGGAGGGGGCCGGCCACCAGGAAGGCCCGCCGTCCGTGCCGGTCGGCCAGATAGCCCAGGAACGGTTGAAGCAGCGAAGAGGCCACCGAGTACGTCATGGCCACGGTCGCCGCCAGGGCGATGGACAGGCCCATCCGGTCCATGAGGCGCGGCAGGAGCGGAGCCACGAACGCCGAGTACGCGTCGTTGAAGGCGTGGGCGATGGCCACCACCAAGGCGATGCGCGTGGCACTGAGGCGGCGGTCGGGTGCCCGCAGAGCGACGGTTGAGGCGGAGTCCACGGCGATCCAGGTTGCTCGATATCGGCGGCCGGAGGACCCGTAGGATAACCGTCGTCGCGGGACCCCACAAAGAGGACCCCCCCTCCCCTGGCGCGCGGGCCGTGGACGGCCCAACCTGGGTGCTCGACCCCGCCGTCACGCCGCAAGGAGGCCTCATGCACACCCCGGCTTTCAAAGCCCGAGCCTCGGGGAGGGTGCTCTGATGGAACGCCGGTTCTTCGCCCTGGGTGCCATATTCGGATTTCTCGCCGTCGCCCTGGGCGCCTTCGGTGCGCACGGGCTGCGCGGCCGCCTGACGCCCAACGACATGGCCGTCTACGAGACGGGCGTGCGGTTCCAGATGTACCACGCGCTGGCGCTTCTGGCGGTGGCGTGGGCGGCGACCCGCTGGCCGGTGGGAACGCTCCGCCTGGCGGGCTGGCTCTTCGTCGTGGGTATCGTCCTCTTCTCGGGGAGCCTCTACGCGCTGGTGCTCACCGGGCACCGGGCGCTGGGAGCCGTGACCCCCCTCGGGGGCCTCTCCTTCCTGGCGGCCTGGGCGCTGCTGGCGTGGACGGCCCTCCGGGCCTGAGCGGGGACCTCGTCGGCCTGTCCCGGGCGAGGAAGCTTCTGGAGCGGCCGGGTCCCGTCGTCGTGCTCACCGGTGCCGGGATCTCGGCGGAGTCGGGGGTCCCCACCTTCCGCGGCTCCGGTGGCCTGTGGAATACCCACCGCGCCGAGGACCTTGCCACCCCGCAGGCCTTCGCTCGGGACCCTCGCATGGTCTGGGAGTGGTACGCCTGGCGGCGGAGGCTCATGGCCGGATGCCGACCCAATCCCGGCCACCTCGCCCTGGCCCGGTTCGCCCTGGACCGGCCGGGGGTGCTCCTCGTGACCCAGAACGTGGACGGCCTTCACGAGCGCGCCGCGCGGGAGGTCGCCGGCGGAGCGGACCCCGGTCCGGCGCTACCGCTGGAGCTCCACGGGTCTCTCTTCCGGGACCGCTGCTCGCGGTGCGGGCGCTCCTCGCCGGCCCTCGATTCCGTGGACGCGTCCAGCGCGCGCACGCTCCCGCGGTGCACGACGTGCGGCGGCCTTCTCCGGCCTGCCGTGGTCTGGTACGGCGAGGCGCTGGACGCGACGGTGATCTCCCGGGCCCTCGAGGCCGCGCGGAGGGCGCAGGTGTGCGTGGTGGTGGGGACCAGCGCGCTGGTGTACCCTGCCGCGTCCGTCCCGCTGGCCACCCTGGAGGGGGGAGGAGCGGTGGTGGAGGTGAACCCCGACGAGACGCCCCTCTCGGACCTGGCGGCGGTGGTGGTGAGAGGGAGAGCCGGCGAGGTCCTTCCCCTTCTGCTCCCGAAAGAGGTCCCACAGGAGTAGCCGGTCCCGAGCGCATCGGCCGACGGGTTGCGCGCCCCCGCGAACTCCCGGTGTCCACGCGGTGTATCGAGGCGCCAGAAATCACCGGGTTGAACGCAACAGGCTGGGCCTTGCTCCGCCAAAGGACTCCATGAAATCCCTCCCCTTCGTCGCTGCCGTCCTCCTGGCGGGCGGCCTCTCTGCATGTAGCAGCAGCTCCACGGGACCGAGCGTCGCCTCGGTGACCGTGACGCCGTCCACCTACACGCTCACGGCCGCCGGTGCCACCGTGCAGTTCTCGGCCGCCGCGGTCGACGGCACCGGCAAGTCGGTGACCGGAACCGTCACCTGGTCGAGCTCCAACGGCTCGGTGGCCACGGTCTCCACCTCGGGGATGGCCACCGCCGTCGCCGACGGCTCCGTCCAGGTCACCGCCACGGTGGGCGGTGTCCCGGGCTCGGCGACGCTCACGGTGAGCACCTCCCAGAGCCAGGCGTGCACCCAGCCCACCACGGTCTCG
>JAJDNC010000112.1 GCA_022340865.1 Gemmatimonadota bacterium | reverse complement strand
GTGGCTCAAGTCCGTTGAGCACCGAGGGTGCCGAAGCGCCGACGGAGCGAGGCGCGCCGACGAAGGAATAGCAGCGCTATTTCGAGGAGGCGCAACGAAGCGTCCGGCGGATGCAGCGGCGCCCGAATGCCAAGGGACTTGCGCCACACCACACTAGGTCTCCGGCGGACGCTGGCGCGACAGGTACTTCACGTAGGTGACCAGGCGGGCCCCCTCGGAGTCCTCCCGGGACCTCCGCTTCCTGACGATGGCGCTCCCGACGAGAAGGGACGAGACGAGCACCAGAGCCACCCCGCAAACGACGATGGCGAGGCCGCCGTGCGCGCTGGGGCGCCGACCCAGCATCACCGGTGCCAACAGGGCGAGGCCGGCCACCGTCTCCACCAGGGGGAGCACGGTGAGGCCGAGCCCGGCCCGGTCGCCGGCGTGGAGCTTGACCAGACCGGACGCCAGCAGGAGGACCGCGGTGAGGACGAGTAGGAGCGTCACGCCGCCCAACTTCGGAGGCACCGAGGGATGCGGCAAGCGGTACCGTGCTCTACTATGTGTCCGCCGGCGCGGCCACGCCGGGAAAGCCATGGCATGGGCGCCGGGTGTCGCCCCGTTTGTAGGGATTTTCCCCACAGTACCTGCAGGAAGAAATCCGACAGTGCGTGCTCGTCAGAGAATTAGGATAAAGTCATGCGAAACAGAATTAACACTCCGGCCCGCCTCCCTCTTCTCTCCCAGACGGCGGAGCACGCCCTTCGGGCGATCCTCTATCTGGGCCGGAATCAAGGGCGGGGGCTCATCGCCGCCACGGAGGTGGCCGAGGCCCTGGGCGCTCCGCCCAACTACCTGGCCAAGACCCTCCGCCTCCTCGCCCGAAAGGGCGTCCTGAGGAGCGTGCGCGGCCCCGGGGGCGGCTTCGCGCTGGCGCGCCCCGCCACCGCCATCTCCGCCGCTGCGGTGGTGGAGGCGGTGGACGAGGTGTCCGCCCCGGCGAACTGCCTCCTGGGGAACCGTGGCTGCGACCCCCAGAACCCCTGCGAAGCCCACGCCCGATGGGAGGAGCTGACCAGGCGGGTCCTCCGGCCGATGGAGGACACCTCCATCGCCGATCTCGTAGGAGAATGAACCATGACGGACGAAACCCACACGGTACCGGGCACGTCCCGCCGTGTCTTCCTGAAGCAGGTCGGTCTGGGCGCCATCGCGGGCGGGGCCTTCGGAGTCGGAGGCACCGCCCTCGTGGACAGCAGGACGGCGCCCGGAGCCGCCGCAGCGCCGCAAGCCGCGGCCCCGGCTCCCACCGACGCCTCGCCGGCCAAGCCCGTGGACACCCCGCGGGTCGCGGCGGACCCGACGAAGATCCCGCCGCCCATCCACCGCAGCACGCCGAAGCGCCACGAGGTGGTGCTCGAGGCCAAGCAGCTCACCGCCGAGATCGAGCCCGGCGTCACCTTCGACTACATGACCTTCGGGGGTCAGATACCGGGACCCATGATCCGGGTCCGCCAGGGCGACACGGTTCGCCTCACCCTGAGGAACCCGGCCAGCGACATGTTCGCCCACAACGTGGACCTGCACGCCGTGTATGGCCCGGGGGGCGGGAACGTCGCCACCACCGCGGCACCGGGACAGTCCAACGGGATGGAGTTCAAGGCCATGTATCCCGGGGCGTTCATCTACCACTGCGCCGTGCCCAACCTCGACTGGCACATCAGCGCCGGCATGTTCGGCATGATCCTCGTCGAGCCGCCGGACGGCCTGCGCCGCGTGGATCACGAGTTCTATCTCGGCCAGAACGAGATCTACACCGTCCAGCCCACCGGCCAGAAGGGCCACCACGACTTCGACTTCGCGGCCATGACGAACGAGGATCCGACGTATGTCCTCCTCAACGGCGAGAAGCACGCGCTCACCGCGGGCGTGCACGGGCCCATGAAGGTCGAGGTCGGGGAGACGGCGCGGGTCTTCTTCGTCTGCGGCGGGCCGAACCTGACCAGCAGCTTCCATCCCATCGGCAACGTATGGACCCGTGCGTGGTACGCGGGAGCTCTGGCCGGCCACCCTCAGCGTTACGTGCAGACCATGACCGTCCCGCCCGGGAGCTGCGGCGTGTTCGAGATGGACTTCCCCGTGCCGGGTGACGTCAAGCTCGTGGACCACGCGCTCTCCCGGGTGGTCCGCAAGGGGATGCTGGGCATCATCCACGCCGACGGCACCCCGAATCCGGCCATCTTCAACCCGAAGCTTCCTGGCGATCCGGCGTGACGAGGCGTCAGCGCGCGTCCTCGTCCAGCTCGAATACCGACTCCACGTCGGTGCCGAAGAGGTGGGCGATCTTGAGCGCCAGCGACAGGGACGGCACGTAGCGTCCCTGCTCCAGGAGGACGACGGTCTGGCGCGAGCATCCTACCCGCTCGGACAGCTGCTGCTGGGTCATCTCGCCGTGCTCGAAGCGGAGGCGACGGATGTGGTTCTTGATCTCGGCCTTGGCCACGGTCAGGACCTTCTGTAGCCCATGAGGATGCCCACCGGAAGTCCCACGAGATCCACGACGACCACGGACCAGAAGACCAGGTAGAGGTAGAAGACCGGCACGACGCCGGCATCGTGGAAGTGCTCCGCCAGCCCGATGGTCCAGATCGCGAGCGTCACGAGCATCGCCATGGCCTGGGCGGCCGGAGCCCGCCCGACGATGGCACGGTCTCGCTCGTCCAGAACCCCGTCGCTGCGTCCCACCTGCGCCCGGAGCCAGATCCCGACGCCTCCCACGACGGCG
The DNA here is from genome assembly GCA_022340865.1 of Gemmatimonadota bacterium. Classification (GTDB taxonomy): domain Bacteria; phylum Gemmatimonadota; class Gemmatimonadetes; order Longimicrobiales; family Gaopeijiaceae; genus SZUA-318. Next base: position 14,116 of record JAJDNC010000112.1, on the reverse strand, counting down.
ACGATGCCCACGAGGAGCAGCGTGAACGTGATGCGCAGGGGATCGCTGGCGAACGTCGTCTCGGCACCGTTCCACAGCAAGAGCGCCGCGGCCGCGGCCGCCAGCACGGCACTCACGCCGATGCCCCAGCGCGAGATCCGCTGGAGGGGCGTGACGGGAAGATCGATGTCGGCTGGAAGAGGTGGCTCCTGGCGCTTCATCCGACGGCCGGCGAGCCAGAGGGCCAAGAGGCCGCCACCCAGCGCGAGGACACTCCAGAGCACGATGGTCATGGTCCGAATCTCCGTGAAGAGCCCCTGCATCGCGGACAACACGTACCGAAACGGAGAGTATATTGTTTTGTACTTTATGTCAAGTATTTCGTACATACACAAGCGACCTGAAACGGCCACGCAGCCGGGATGAGGAATTCGAGTGGAGCCAGCCGGGATCGAACCGGCGACCTCCTGCTTGCAAAGCAGGCGCTCTCCCAACTGAGCTATGGCCCCGTGATGGTGCTTCTCCCCGCCGCTACGCCATTTCCGGCGGTTCTTGCTCCATGCACCTGACGGGAGTGTGCATGCTGAGGCCTCATTTGGCCTCCCGAAGCTCTCCGCCCCCCACGACGACGCGTAAAATAGTCTCGGCATCTCCCTGCTGGTAGGCGGCTCACGGTGTCGGCCCAACCCCCGGCTGCCGCGACGTCCACGTCAGGCTGGTGCTTGCGCTCCGTCGCACCTCGCGTACGCCCGCGCGGGAATCACACCACCCTGTTCGCCGAAGGCGCGTAGGGGGGCAGGCGCGTCTGGTTCTCGACGCGAGTGCACACCGGCTGGAACGGCGATCTCACTCCGGCGCCCGCGCGCTCCCTCAGTTCACCTCGTCCGTCGTCTGTGGGCTGACCCAGTTGGGATTGGGGATCAGGGCGGTCAGCGCCCCGCATACGCCCAGGACGTAGCTCTCCAACTGCCACGGGGGCAGATCGCTGGTCTTCACCGTGCCGGCGACCGCGTTGACCAGAGGCCCGGCCACCGCCTTGCCCACGAACCGACCCACGTAGGCGCGGGTGGGTCCCACGCGCCCGGTGGGCCGAGTCCGCAGGTGCGCGTCCCGGTAGAGCCAATCACACGTCCGCAACATGACCGCGGCGGCCAGAGGAGGGAGCCGATCGAAACGCCTGAGGTGCTCTCGGATCCCTTCCTCGTACTCGCGACGGGCGTCCCCGACATCGTCGGCGACCTCGGGTGGGGTCCCATGGCCGTTCCTTTCCACGGCCCCGTTGCCCGCCCCGTTCCCGATGCGGTTGCCGGTGTCACCCCACGCTCCGCCCTCACCGGTAGCCAGCCATTCGAGGTCCACCTGGAACACCCGAGCCACCTGAACGAGGTACTCCATGGGGGGTTCGCGATCGTGATGGTAGTTCCGGATGGCTTCGTAGCTGACCTGGTATCCTCCGTCCAGGGTCAGCTCGCGCCAGAAATCCCGCAACGTGCCGCAATGGACACGCCCACGAACATGTTCGAGGCGCTCGGCGATCGCGATCTCGGGGCCGGTTCGACGCCTGAGAGACGGCACTCCAATCCTCCCGCTCGGTGAAGGCTCCACACCCGTGTGGCGCGCTCCGAAACAACATTTGTTTCCTGGAGGAAGTGACACTATGGGACTTCCCCCGGGGGAATGCAACATCGTACGATGGCGATGCACGGAACATTTGGTGACGGCCCCGTCCGACGGGCGCGGCGGCGTTCTGGCGGCGCCGAGTTGGAGGGGCATCGGCTGTGCGGCACATGAGCAGTGTCGCGTGGGTCAGGCCGCCCGGCGGCCGGCCTCTTTCAGCCGCTCCGCCAACGCCCTCCCCATCTCCGCCCTCGGCGTGGGCACCTCGAGCTCCAGGTAGAACTCGCACCGGTCCACGATCTCGCCCACGGCGAGAAGGCCCACCGCCACCCAGGCCGCCATGCTCCAGGCGAAGGTGCCGTACGGCGCGGCGACGATGAGGAGGCCGGAGGCGGCCACCCCGGAAGCCAACCGAGCCACCGTCCACCCCTCGCGCACGGCTCGCCGCTCCTCCCTGAGCCGCGCCTTCCGCAGGGTATAGGAGATGATCTTGGCGGCGAGGACGGTCCCCCACGTCACGGCGCTTCCTCCCACGATGCCCGCCACCATCACTCCGGTGAGGAGCACCCCCGCGCTGTGGACGACGAGGCCGCGGGTGCGGGTCACCTGGTAGACGCGGTCCACCGCGAAGAGGAGCGCGAAGCCCAGGGCGGCCACGACCCAGCCGCCCCCCCGCGGCGTCGGCAGCGGAGACAGCACGACCGCCGAAGCCGCCACGAAGAGCGTGAAGAGGGCGATCTCCCGGCTGAGCCACGACCGCCTGACGTTGAGCACGGCCCGCCACGCCCTCCCCTTCCGTCCCAGGTGCAGCGTGCTCGCTCCGGCGGCCACGGCAGCCAGGATCAGGAAGGCGGGGAGCTCCAGGAGCGCACGGCCGGATGCGGTCGCCATGGTGCCGGCCAGGGTCGCCGCCAGGAGGGTGAAGAGCACCAGGGGGCCCTCGGTGGCCAGCGAGGTCTTCGGCGGCACGGCCGCGGCGACGGGGAACGCGCCGGTGGGCGCCGCCCCTCCCCTGTCCCCCGCGAAGCGCACCGAAGGCCGGGCGTCCGTGGCGGGGAATCCCGCGATCTCCGCGCTCCCGTCCAGCGCGTCGAGGTCGCCCCAGGTCAGCGCCCCGGTGGGACACTGCTGCACGCACGCCGGGGCCAGCCCCTCGAGCTGGCGATGGTGACAGAACGTGCACTTGCTCACCACCCCGGCCTCCGCGTCGAACCGGGGTGCGTCGTAGGGGCAGGCCCACGTGCAGTACCGGCACCCGATGCACTTGTCCGGGTCCAGGATCACCGCGTCGGTGAGCAGGTCCCTGCCGTACGCCAGCGCCGGGCAGTGCTCCATGCACGGCGCGTCGGCGCAGTGGTTGCACGCCAGGGAGAGGTGGTACGAGGGGAGCCCGGCTACATGACGGGGATTGAACGTCTCGATCCAGCGCCACGACGTGCCCCACGGCAGCTCGTTCTCGACGGCGCACGCCACGGCGCACGCGCTGCATCCGGTGCACAGGTCGGTGTCGAGGCGAAATCCCTTTCGGGCCCGGGCCACGCTCAACGCTCGTCGGCTCCGGTCGGCCAGCCGGGGGCCCCGGGACCTCCGGCGGCTCGGCTCCTCCCGCCGTCTCCGTCCACGAGCTCCACCTCCACCAGGTTGTCGTGGAAGGCCGCGCCGTGACCCATGTCGGTCTCCCGGCCCCGGGAGCAGAAGTTCACGCTCCCGCCCTCGCCGATCCACCATCCGTTGGTCACCGCCACGCACCCGGGCTTGACGCCGAAGTCCAGGCGCGCGGCTACCTCGAGGGACCCGCGGTCGTTGAAGACGCGCACGCGCGCGCCCTCTCCGACGCCGCGGGCACGGGCGTCGTCGGGGTGGATCTGCAGGAACGGAGCCGGGCTGAACGCGCGGATGGTCCGCAGGTTGTTGAACTGGGAGTGGATCCGGTTCTTGGTGTTGGGCGTCATGAAGTACAGGCCGTACGGGTCGGACCCCCGCCGCGGCGGCCGGACGCTCTCCACCGGCTCCGCGTACGTGGGCAGCTCGTCCACGCCCCAATGCCGCGCCGCCTCCTCGGAGCGGAGCTCGATGCGCCCGCTGGGGGTGGGGTAGACGCCGTCGGAGAACGCGATCTCCTGGTGGCCGGGGGCGATGACGGGTCCCTCCCTCAGCCGCTCGAGGGTCACGCCCGCCCCCAGCGCCTCCAGATGCCGGCGCAGGAACGCCTCCACGCCCGCGTCTCCGGGCTCCGGCATCCCCGCCGCGAGACGCGCTTCGGCCGGCACGCCCAGGCGCTCGGCGAGCGTCCAGTAGACCTCCGACTCCGGCCTCACCTCCCCGGGCGGGTCCAGGACCTTCTGTTTGAGCTGGATATAGGGGTGCCAGTACGCGTTGATGACGTCGCTCTGCTCGAACATGCTCTTGGCCGGGAGCACGATGTCCGCCTCCCGCGCCGTGTCCGTGAGGAACTGCTCCACCACGACGCGGAACTCCAGTGCCCGGAAGGCCTCCAGCACCCGCCGCGTATCGGGGTTCTGCGTGACGGGGTTGCCCCGCTCGACCCAGGCGAAGCGGAGCGCCGGATCCCGGGTGGCGAGCATCTCCTCGCCCAGTCGCGCGGTGGAGATGGACACGCGGGCCACGCCGTCGGGCGCTTCCGGAGGAAACGACGCGACGGGGTCGCACACCTCGTCGAAGACGTGGCTCTGGAGGTCCGCGAACACCCACCCCGCCCCGGGCCTGCCCACGTTCCCGGTGATGGCCAGCAGCGCGATCATGGCGCGCATGGCCTGCCCGCTGTTGGTGTAGCGCTGCATGCCGAAGCCGGCGTTGATGGTGGCCGGCCGCACGGAAGCGAAGAGCTGGGCCAGGCGCTCGATGTGCGCCACGGGCACCTCCGTCACCTCCGCAGCCCACTCCGGCGTGCGCTCGGCCACGCTCGCCGCGAAGTCGCGGAACCCGAGGACGTGCTCACGGACGAACGCCTCGTCCACGTGCCCGTCCCGAGTGAGCAGGTGGGCCACAGCCAGCGCCAGCGCGCCGTCCGTGCCGGGCCTCGGCTGGATGAGGAGCTCGGCGCGCTCGGCGGTCTCGGTGCGCCGCGGATCCACTACCACCAGGTGGCCCCCGGCCCTCAGCGCCCGCTCCAGGAAGACGCCCTGGTGGATGTTCGTCTCCGCGGGGTTCTTCCCCCACATGACGATGAGGCGTGCGTTCTCCAGGTCCCAGGGAGCGTTGTGCTTGTTGGCGCCCAGCGTGAGCCGCGTCGCCTCCAGCCCCGCCGGCCAGCACAGGTCGCCGTACGTGGTGGTGTATCCGCCATAGAGCCGCCAGAACGCCCGGCCGACCTCGTTCAGGAGCCCCTTGGTGCCGCTGGCCTTGTAGTAGAGGACGGCCTGCGGGCCCTCCCGCTCACGGACGTCCACGAGCCGGCGCGTGATCTCGTCCAGCGCCTCGTCCCAGGAGATGCGCGCGAAGCTCCCGTCGGCCCGCTTGCGCAGGGGGTGGAGGATGCGGTCCGGCGAGCTCACCCGCTCCACGTAGCTCAGGCCCTTGAGGCAGGGACCCTCGGGCGTGGCCCGGTTGCCCTCGTGCGCCTCGATGCGCCGGAGCTTCCCGTCCTCCACGTGCACGCGGAACGAGCAGGTGCTGTAGCAGTTGCGGGGACAGGCGGTGGTGAAGACGGGCACGGTGGGCGCGAGGTTGGCGGACAGGAGCGGCGATATCCTGGAGACGTCGTGCCGCATCATAGGGGTGCGCGGGCCGGGACGTAAGGTGGCCCCCTACCCCACCGCCACCGGCACGCGCCCACCCAACCGGATCCCCTCCCACCCCACCGAGCACCGCCGGCCCAGAACGTGCACGCCCTCCCCCGCGGCGCGGGCCAGGGCGTCGGCGAAGTCGGGGTCGATGGCGCGCGCCGCGACGATCCGGTGCGCATCCCGCCGCTGGAGCACGAACAGCACGGCGGCCTCGTGACCCTCATGGCGTGCCCGCACCAGCTCCTCGAGGTGGCGGGTCCCGCGGGCGGTCACGGCGTCGGGGAAGAGGGCCACGTCGTCGCGGACCAGCGTGACGCTCTTCGCCTCCACGTACATGCGGCGTCCCCCGGGATCCTGGAGCAGGAAGTCCAGACGGGACTTCCCGAACGGCACCTCCCGTCCGACCAGCTCCCACGGGCGGAGCTCCGAGAGCGCCCGTTCGGCGAGCGCCGCCCGCACCAGGCGGTTCGGCACGGTGGTGTCCAGAGACACCCACTCTTCCCCGTCGGGGCTCTCCACCAGGACCGCGGTCCAGTGGGTGCGACGCTTCGGCGAGGGCGTCTCGGGCCGAAGCCCCATGCGCCGCCCGGGCACCAGCAGCTCCTTCAGGCGACCGGGATCTGCGAGGTGGGCCTCGACGTCGGCGCCGCCGGTCACACGCGCGCGCACCAGGAACCGGTTGGGTCGGCTCGCGAAGCGGGCTTCCACCAGCGGGGCGCCCCACGCCAGGAACGGGAGCCCGGTCACGCTCCCGGCGCCGGCCGGCGGAGCGCGAGCGAGGCGTGCCCGCTCCGGTCTCCACTCGCGTCGGCGCCAGGCGTACGGGTACATTCGCGGCGACGCACACGCGATCCCGGGCGGCCGTCGGTGCGAGGCCGGAGCCGGACGGTGGTCGCGACGGCGCAAGGAGAGCCCGTGCTCAAGTGGATCCGGGGTAAGCGCCTCGACCTCAAGACCACCATCATCCTGCTGATCATCGCCCTCGCGTTCTGGGCGCTGTCGAGCTGGACGCGCATCAAGGACTTCATACCCAAGGAGCTCCGCCAGGGGCGCGACACGACCGTGCAGATCCGCTGACCTCGCGAGGTCGCGGCGCCGTCACGCGCACGGCACGGCGGGATCCGGAAGGTGCTCCCCCGGCTCCGGGATGATCCTCCATCGCCCCGGCCGCACCACCCGTCCGAGGCGGAACGGGCTGTGAGGCTCGTGCCTCATGGGCGCTCCGGGGACTCGGACCCATTCTCCACGAGGCGGAGCGCGCGCTGGAAGATCTCGACATACAGGCGGGGATCCGCGGGCTTCTGGAAGTACCCCCGGGCTCCGAGGTTGAACGCGTGATCGGCGTCCATGGGGTTCTCCGAGGCCGTGAGCACCACCACCGGCAGCTTCTCGAGCGCCGGCACGTCGCGCATCCACTCCAGCACGCGGAAGCCCGACGCCCCGGGCAGGCCGAGGTCGAGGACGACCATGCCCCCCTTCAGCCCCGAGGGTTCGGCGGCGACACGCCGGAGCCATGTCATGGCCTTCTCCGCATCCACCACCTCGTGGATGTGGATCTGGGCGGATACCCGCCCCAGCGCCGCTTTGACCAGCAATCGGTGATCCGCCTCGTCCTCGACGAGGAGGATCCACTCTAGGGGAGCCATGGCTCCACGGTCAGTCGCACCTCCGCTCTCAACGGTCGTTCGGGCTGGCGGATCCAGTGTGGACGCCGAAGCCACCGTCCCTTGGGGGGGGAACTTCACAAGATGCGAAAAAGGACCGCCCGCGCCAGATGTTCCCCTCCGAGGCCCCGGGGGCGCCTGTCCGCCGGCATCGCTTCGCTCAGCCGGCGTCGGGCTCCCGATGCCGCTCGAGGAACGCGTCGGTTCCTTCGGGGAGGAGCAGGTTGTCGGAGATGGCGGCGATCTCCTCCGCCTCCTCCCACGCCTCCTCCAGCAGCCACAGCTCGCCTTCCAGGGCCCGCCGCTCTTCTTCCTCGTGGAGCGCCATCTCCACCGCCAGCCGGGTGGGCGCGGAGAGGGCCGCCACCTGGCCCAGGCGGTTCTGGGACCTGGTGAGGGCCATCCCCCGTCCCCGCTGCTCCGACGCGGCACGCAGCACCGCGTCGGGGGAGCCGTGGACGTCCAGGAGGCGGACCGCATCCTGCACGTGGCCCTGGCCCGCCCCCGCCCGGTTGATGCGCGAGACCACCACGCCGGCCGCGTGCCGGGCCTCCTCTCCCTCGAAGCGGTACTCGTGACGGCGCCCCATGCCCATCGCATGTGCGGGAAGCACGAGGACCATGCGGTCGCCGTCGTACTCGATGCGCGTCGCCCGCAGGTCCCGGTTCCTCAGCTTCAGGACCTTGCCGTCGGGGGTGCGCACCTTGGCGAGGGTGCGGCCGTTGATGAACATGTTGACGAAGTTCCCCGACTGGCCCAGGAGCCCGGCGCTGATGACGCCGGTGGCCACCCCTCCCACGAACACACCACCCACCAGTACCACGCCACCCACGCCGTAGAGGATCGCGCGCTTCCGGCGCCGTCCGAACTGGTCGCCGTAGCGCCAGGCCGCGAACTCCGGCCGCAGAGGCCGACCGATGCGCACCAGCTCCAGACCCTCGGGATGCCGGGCCAGGCCGATGTTCTCCGTGGAGACCCGGACCCGCGTCTCGCGGAAGATGCGCTCACAGGTCTCCACCGCCTCCCAGCGCTCCTCCAGCGGCGAGAGGTTCCAGCGCTCGCACTTCCTGCACACGACCCAGAGCCGCCCCCGCTCGGCGTCGAACGCCAGGCGACGCCCTACGGGAAAGGTCTCCACGACCTCGTTGGAGCCCAGGGGCTTGTTGCAGAACATGCAGGTGGTGTACATCACTCCCCTCTGATGCCGAACGCCTCGTGAAATTCCTACGATGGCACGCCTTGCCGCCTTCACCCCGAAACCCATGAACGCCGACACCACCGCCCGACGCACCGGTTTCCCCGCTCGCTCATCGTCGCGGCTCGCCGCAGCGTCGGCCAGGGCTGCGGTCGCCGTCCTCTCCCTGTCGCTGCTCCTCGCCGTGGCCGCGGGCCCGGGCGCCGCGCGCCTCTCCGCGCAGAACGGGCCCCAGGTGGCGCGTGCGTACCGGGACGCCCACGGCCCCGCGATCCTGCGGGACTTCGCCAAGCTGCTCTCGTATCCCAACGTGGCCCGCGACTCGGTGGACATCCGCCGCAACGCGGCCTACATCCGCGACCAGCTCCGGGCCGTGGGCGTGGAGGCGCGGCTGCTCGAGGTGGACGGCGCTCCGCCCATCGTCTACGGGACCCTCGAGGTCCCCGGGGCGAAGCGCACGCTCGGGCTCTACGCGCACTACGACGGTCAGCCGGTCACGCCCTCGGAGTGGACCCACGGGCCCTGGGATCCGACCCTGTACACCCGAGCCATCGAGTCCGGCGGAACGCCCCGGGCCTTCCCGGCGGACGGCGAGGCGGTGGACCTCGAGTGGCGCATCTACGCGCGCTCGTCCGGTGACGACAAGGCGCCCATCGGCGCTCTGCTGCCTACGCTGCGCGCCTTCCGCGAGGCGGGCGTGCGGCCGACGTCCAACCTGATCTTCCTGCTCGAGGGCGAGGAAGAGGCCGGCTCGCCGCACCTGGAGGCGTACCTCAAAGAGTACAGGGACCTCTTCGCGCCCGTGGACGTGTGGCTCTTCTTCGACGGCCCTGCCCACCAGAGCGGACGCCCCCAGCTCACCTTCGGCGTGCGCGGGGTCATGGACATGGAGCTCACCGTGTACGGCGCCGACCGGAACCTCCACTCGGGCCACTACGGCAACTGGGCTCCGGACCCCGGCATGATGCTCTCTCAGCTGCTGGCGAGCATGAAGGACGCGAACGGCCAGGTGCTGGTTCAGGGCTTCTACGACACCGACGCGCCGCTGGGCCCCGAGGAGAAGGCCGCGCTGGCGGCGCTCCCCGAGTACGACGCGCAGCTGAAGAAGGAGCTCGGCCTGTCGTGGACCGAGGGGGAGCCCGAGACGCTGGCCCAGCGGCTCATGCTGCCGGCGCTGAACGTGCTGGGCATCAAGGTGGCGGAGACCGGAGCGCACCACACCAACGCCATCGCTTCCACGGCGGTGGCGGACCTGGGGATCCGGCTGGTGAAGGGAAACACGCCGGAGCATATGAAGGAGCTCATCGAAGCGCACATCCGGAAGCAGGGGTACCACATCGTGCGCCAGGACCCGGACATGGCCACGCGCCTGCGCTACCGGAAGATCGTGAAGGTCACCGGCGGACAGGGGTACCCTGCCGCTCGCACGAACATGGACAACCCTTACGTGCGGCAGATCGTCGCGGCGGGACGCGCCGCGGCCGACCACGCCTTCGGCAAGGGGAGCCTCGTGCTCGAGCCGGGTCTGGGCGGGTCCCTGCCCCTCTACCTCTTCACCGACACGCTGGGAAAGCCGGCGGTGAACGTTCCGGTGGCGAACTACGACGACAACCAGCACGCGGCCGACGAGAATGTCCGGGTGGCCAATCTGTGGTATGCCATCGAGCTGTACGCCCAGCTGCTCACCATGCCGGGCGCGTGAAATCGGTACAGGGCTTCGTTGGGCTCCGGGCGCCGACCTGCGACGTACCATTCAGGTACGTCTCGGTCATCGTCCTCGCCCGCCTGGCCCTGCATCCGATTTGACGCGCCCCGGTACAGGGTGGGCGGGCGCGTGAAATCGGCGCAGGGCTCGCCTATCCGGTGACCTTGCGCTTCAGGGCCCGGCCCACGAAGCGCATCTGGTCCTTCAGGGGAAGGCGATGGAGGTTGGTCTTCACCACGCCCTGCGTGAAGTACGTCTTGCGTGAGTAGTCGATGGCCACGTCGACGAGGACGGGGCGGCCCTCCCGGGTGATGCGCTCGGCCTCGGCGAGCGCCTCCTCCACCTGGTCGTCGGAGGCCAGCTCGAGGAAGTCCACGCCCATGCCGGCCGCCAGCCCGCGCACGTCGTAGTCGTGCACCCTGCTCGCCACCTTGCGGTTCATGGCGACGGCCTGGAACTGGGCGATCTGCGCGAGCTCGTGGTCGCGCAGCACCAGCACGGCCACGCCGAGCTCCTCGTGTACCGCCGTGAGCAGCTCGAGACCGGTCATGAGGAAGGCGCCGTCTCCGGCCAGCGCGACCACCGGCGCCTCGGGCCTCCCCAGCTTCGCCCCCAGCGCGGCGGGCACGGCGTACCCCATGCAGGAGTAATCGACCGGCGCCAGGAAACGCCCCGGCCCCTCCAGGCGCAGACACTCCGCCGCGAGGAACGTCCCGTTCCCGCTGTCGGTGGTGAACACGGTGTCCGGCCCGAAGATACGCTGCGCGGCCCGGAGCAGGTGCGGAGGCGTGACCCCCTCACCCCCGACGTCCTCGACCCATGCGTCCCACACGCGCGTGTGCCCCGCGCCGATGCGACTCCGGAGCTCCGCGTCCTCCGCACGGGCGTCTCCGCTCAGCCGGTCCAGCAGCACCCGCAGGAACGCCCCGGCGTCGGCCAGCACCGCGACGTCGGCCTTGTAGTTGCGGCCCGGAACGTCGCGATCGATGTCCACGTGGATCAGGGGCCGGGGGGGCTCCAGGCCGTAGCTGCCGGTGGCCACCTCCCCGAAGCGGCATCCCACCGCGAGGGTCGCGTCGCACGACGCGACGACCTCCCGGACGAACGGAGGAGCGGCGGCGCCGAAGCCCGGCCAGAGGAAGAGCGGATGATCCTCCGGAAGGATGCCCTTGCCCTGGAACGTGGTCGCCACCGGGGCCTCCAGGAGCTCAGCGACCCGGCGCACCTGGTCGGCCGCCCCGGCGGCGCCGGCGCCCACGTAGAGGAGCGGCCTGCGCGCCCTGCGCAGGATGTCCACCGCGCGGTTCATGAACGGCTCCTCGGGGGCCGCGGGCAGCAGCGCGTCGGCGCGGGCCCTCGCCTTGGGCAGCGTGACCTCGTGGACGAACAGATAGAGGTTCGCCGGCACCTCCACGAAGACCGGCCCGGGAGCCCCGGAGCGTGCGATACGGCACGCCTCCCGGATCTGGTCGTACAGCTCCTGCCCGGTGAGGGGGAGGAACGTCGCCTTGGTGAGGGGCGCCGCCAGGGCGGCCTGGTCCACGTCGTGGAGCTGGAAGGCCCGGTGGGAGTCCCGTCGGATCCCGCATCCCAGGACCAGCATGGGCACGTTGTCCAGAAGGGCCTCGCCGATGCCCGAGAGCGCGTGGGTGAGCCCCGCGCCCGGCACCAGGTTCACGCACGCCATCCGTCCCGACGCCCGCCAGACGCCGTCGGCCATGAACGATGCGCTCTGCTCGTCCGTGACCAGCACGGTCTGCACCGAGCGCGACGGCGCCAGCGCGTCGTAGAGCTCCAGGTTGTGCGTCCCGGGAATGCCGAAGGCGAAGGGGACACGCTCGTCCTCGAGAGCGCGCACGGCGATGGCGGCACCGCTGAGCTTCATGCCACTTCCTCCAGGACGCCCTCGGCCACCCGGTCCGCCAGGGCCATGATGGTCAGATACGGGTTGATCTCGATGGAGTCCGGAAAGAGGCTCGAGTCCGCCACCCGGAGCCAGGGCACGCCGTGCACCCGGCCCCGGTGGTCGGTCACCGAATCTGAGGCCCCACGGCCCATCCCGCACCCACCCATGAGGTGGGCAGCGGATACGGACACCCTCCCGGGGAGGAAGTGCTCCACGGAGATGCGCCTCTCCAGCGCGTCCAGCTCCGCCCGCTCGACGATCGGCGGATCGGCCAGCGGGACGTGCATGCGCTCCGCGCCGGCGGCGAAGAAGATCCGCGCCGCCGCCCGCGTGGCCGCCACCATGCTGCTCCGCACCGTCGGCGTGAATCCGTATCGGACCCTGGGCGCACCCCCGCGGTCCACCTCGACCCTGTTCCCCGGCGCCGCCTTGTCGCAGGCCAGGACCAGGATCATCTGGAGCCGAGGGAAGGCACGCATGAGGCGCTCGTGGTCCGGTCCGAAGCCCGTGAGGTTCTTCGCCGTGACGAACGGGAAGTACATGCACGTCTCCAGGACGAAGCCCTCCTCCTCCGCCCGATCCACATAGAAGCTCTTGGGGTGACCGACGTCGTTGGTGATCTCCCGCCCGTGCTCCGCCACCAGGATGAAGGCCGGGTGGCAGGTGAAGCCATGCCCCAGGCGGGGCAGCCTCGAGCCGAGACCCGAGCGGAGCAGGAGCGCGCTGGAGCCCACCGCGCCCCCGGCGAGGACCACCACGTCGGCGGTGACACGGTACTCGCCGGGCGCCCACTCCGGTGGCGTCCCCTTCCCCAGCGGCGGTCGCTCGCGCACGCGGACCACCACCGCGCGCTCCTCCAGCCTCAGCGCCTCCGCCCGCGTCACCACCTCGACGCCCGCGGCCTCCGCACGGGGAAGCTGCACCACGTGCGTCCCCTGCTTGGCTCCGTTGGGGCATCCCAGGTTGCAGAGGCTCGAGCCCCGGCACCCGCGCACGTTCACCGGGAACTGGTGGCACGCGTATCCGGCGCCGGCGCACCCCTCGACGAAGAGGCGGTTGTTCTCGTTGATGACGTCGTCGGGAAGCAGATGCACCCCGTTCTCCCGTGCGTAGCGCGCGGCGCGCGCCACCAGGTCGGCGTGCTCCAGCCCCGGCACGCCCCAGGCACGGACGACCCGCTCCGGAGGGGGCAGCGAGGTGCCGGTATAGACCACCGTGGAGCCCCCGTACGCGCGCCCGAAGGCCAGCGTCATGGTGCCGTCCGCCGTGAGGAAGCCCCCGGCGTCCGCGAAGAGCGCCGACGCCATGTCCAGCTCGTTGCCGGTGAAGTCCTCGGGGCGTAGCCGCGGTCCCTGGTCGAGGACGACCACCCGCCCGCCCGCCGCCACCAGCGGAATCATCCGCTGGGCGACGGTGCCGCCGCCGGCGCCGGACCCGACGACCACCACGTCCGCATGGACCTCACGCACGATGGGCACCGCCATCGGGATCGCCCCCGGAGTCGTCGCCGGCCGTGAGCACCCCCGGCTCGGGAGGTCCTGCCCCGGCGCGCCCGGGCCACGGCCCCTGGGGGCCTCCGTGCGCCTCCCACCCCGATGCGGACGCCGCGTACCCCAGGCCCGCCTGGATCCGTGGTTGCGTGTAGACTGCCATGAACGCCAGCGTACGCACGCCCCACACGCCGCGCCGGATCAGCAGGAGCCGGGATCGCTCGAGACCGGCGAGGAGGGTGCGTACCGTGCCGGAGGGGACGGACTCCAGGCTCCTTCCCCAGCGCAGTCGCCCGAGGAGCGCCAGCACGCGCAGGAAGAGCACCACCTGGCGGCGCACCTTCCGGGGGCGCTCGGCCAGGGCTTCGTCCACGACGGCCTCACCGCGGAGCCAGGTCCGCTCGTCCAGGTCGGCGGAGCCGGGCGCCACGGCGCGCGCAACGGCGCGGAACGTCCCGCGCACGGGGGCCAGGATCGAGGGTGATCGCATGCGGGCAATTCACGGCGCGCGGGAGGGCCTGTCAACGGGGCGACGACCGACGACGCAGCGAACGCCGGGGCGCGACCTCCTGGAACGTCTCCCCGGGACCGGGTCCCCGACCCCACCCTACCGGATGGGCAGGACCCTCAGCACCGCCCAGATCAGGACCGAGCCCAGGACCGTGCAGGCGGCGATGAACGTGGCGGGGTGATCCGCGAGGAGCTTGCGCATGAGCTTCGGGTCCTGGTTGAACGGGCGCCGCATCCGGTCCAGGATCAGCCATCCCAGGAAGAAGCCCGGGACCATGAGCAGGAGGATCTCCCATCCACTCTT
>JAJDNC010000033.1 GCA_022340865.1 Gemmatimonadota bacterium | reverse complement strand
GCAGGGCGACGTCGGTCAACTTGAGCCGCGCTCCCGGGGTCAGCGCGGAGAGGCGGGCCCCCACCACCGAGGCGGTGCCCACCGAGGCGGTGTCCTCCCAGGTGAGCGCCTGCGCCGAGTCGAGCACGAAGACCGCGGAGTCTCCCGTCGAGGGATCCCACACGGCGGTGGTCAGGTCCTCCACCGGGCCGGCTCCAGGCTCCCCCCAGGGCGTCTGGTTCCCCACCGTGTCCACCGCCATGGTCCAAGTCGCCGTGCGCACGTCCCAGTCGTTCCTGAGAACCGAGAGCTGGAGGGTGATGGGCTTCGTGGCGACGCTGCCGAGGGTGTCGAAGAACGCCACCACTCTCCCCCCGTGGAACGTCAGGTCGTAGTCGGTGAGCTGGCTCCCGAGGCTGTCCAGGACCACCGCGCTGACGGGGTATCCTCCGAAGCGCACCAGGCTGCGGGCGGTCAGCTTGCCCCCGAAGTCGTTGGCGACGTAGCCGGTGCCGGTTTGCGCCGCCGACCCGTATCCCCCGTAGTAGCCCAGGTTCGAGCCGAAGTCCTGCCACGGCAGGCTCACCTCCACGGTGACGGGCTGCTCCGGAAGGAGGGACGCGTCCACCGACGTGGGGTCCTTTTGAGTGCACGCCACCGCGGCGACGGCGAGCACGGCCGCCGCGGTCAGCTTCATGGTCCGATTCACGTAGCTCCCTGAACTCTCGTCGTTCGCTGCCGAGCCTCGCGAGCCTCCTGCGCGCGGGGCATCATCCTTGTGCAGAGCCTCCCGGCGACCCGTCCTCGTCGGACGCTCGCCCCGGTCCAGCCGGGAGCGCGCTGAAGCGCGCCGGAAGCAGCTCGTCCAGAGTCTTCTCTTCGGTCCGCCCACCCCCCTCTGCCACCACCGTCAGCGTAGGCGCGAACTCCGCCAGGACCTGCCGGCACGCCCCGCAGGGCCACACGGGCTCAGCCGCGTCGGTGACCACCGCGATGGTGCGAAAGGACCGCTGACCCGCCGCCACCGCCGCGGCGACGGCCGCCCGCTCCGCGCAAATGGTGAGACCGTACGAGACGTTCTCAACGTTGCTCCCGCGAAAGACGGTACCGTCCTCGCAGAGCAGCGCCGCCCCGACGCGAAAGCCGGAGTACGGTGCGTACGCCCGCTCTCGGCCGTCGCGGGCGTGCCGCAGCAGCTCGTCACCGTCCATGCTCGAGAGCCTGTCCGTGTCCATCCATCCAGTGTCGGGGAAGGCGGGGAGTGAAGCCCGTGAGGACCTCGTAGCTGATGGTGCCCGCCAGCTCCGCCACTTCGTCCACGGTGATCCGTTCCCCACCGTCGGAGCCGATGAAGGTCACCACGTCGCCGGGTTCCACACCCGGCACGTCGGAGATGTCTACCACACTGACGTCCATGGAGATCCGTCCTATGATGGGAACGCGCCGGCCGCCCACCAAGGCGAAGCCCCGGTTTCCGAGGCTCCGGGGAAGGCCATCGCCGTAGCCCAGAGCCACCGTGGCCCAGCGTTCCCCGCCCCGGCTGCGGTACGTGGCGCCGTAGCCCAGGGTCGTCCCCTCCGCCGCGGGGCGCACGTGGACCACCCGTGCCCGCACCGCCGCCACGGGCCGTGGCGCCGGAAGCCCTCCGCCGGCGCTGCCCCCGTAGAGGAAGATGCCCGGCCGCACCAGGTCCCCGGCACAGCCGGGGCAGCGCAACGCCCCGGCGCTGTTGAGGGCGTGGACGAGGAGAGGGTCGTGGCCCGGTGGCATCCGCGCCACGATATCCTGAAGGCGACGCCACTGCCCCTGCACGCTGGCGTCGTCCTCGTCGGCGGAGTGCAGGTGCGTGAAGCATCCCTCCCACCGGGCTCCGGCGGCATGGGCGGCAGAGGCCGCCGGGAGCCACGCTTCCACGTCCGCCTCCGTGAAGCCCGCGCGACCCATCCCCGTGTCCACCTCCAGGTGGAACGCGGCCTGCCGACCCGCCCCCTCCACCGCCGCGACCAGCCGCCGGAGCGCCTCCACGGACGACACGGAGAGCGTGAGGCCGGCCTCCACAGCGATCTCCTCCGAACCCGGGGGCGTAGGGCTGAGCACCAGGACCGGCTTCGTCACGCCCAGTTCCCGCAGCTGGGTCCCTTCCTCCACGGTGGCGACGCCGTAGCCCCAGGGATCCGCGGGCTCCAGGGCCGTGACGGCTCCGGCGACGCCGAGGCCGTAGCCGTCGGCCTTGACCATGGGGAGGAGCCGGGGTCCGGGCCCGACGGACGCGCGCACCGCCGCGAGGTTCTCCCTCAGCGCATCCGCCCGGATCTCCATCCAGGCCCGGGTTCGTGGGTTTGTTGACATGGGTCGTGAAAGATGCGAAGAAGGAGCCCCGGAGCAACCGCGCCGCCTGCGCGCTCCCGGCGAGATCCAGCGGAGAAACCCGAGAATCCAGAATGAGCGATCCCCCCATGCCGGCCGAGCGGTCTCCCCGCTTCGAGGGCCCCGGAGAGCTGGAGCGCGCCCTGGCCCTGGTGCGGTTCCTCCGGCGGCGCTGTCCCTGGGACGGGAGGCAGACTCCCCACACGCTCATCCCGCACCTCCTGGAGGAAGCCCACGAGGTGGCGGACGCCATCCAGGGCGGCACCCCGAAGAGGCTGGAGGAGGAGCTGGGCGACCTCCTCCTGAACCTCGCTTTCCAGGTGGTGCTCGCCGAGGAACAGGGCATCTTCGGCGCCGCCGGCGTGTACCTCCGTCTCGAGGAGAAGATGGTGCGCCGCCATCCCCAGCTCTTCGGCGCGGGGGAGCGTCAGGAGTGGGAGACGCTGAAGGCCGCCGAGCGCGAGGACGACGAGGGCGTCCTGTCGGGGCTCGCCCGCGGTCTGGACCCCCTGACGAAGGCCCACCGCATCCAGGACCGCGTGGCGGGCGTCGGCTTCGACTGGGAGGACTACCACGGGGCCTGGGAGAAGGTCGGGGAGGAGCTGGGAGAGGTCCAGGAGGCGCTGGACGAGGGGGATTCCGAGCACCTGGAGGAGGAGCTCGGCGACCTGCTCTTCGCGGTGGTGAACCTGACCCGGTTGGCGGGGGCGCATTCCACGGTGGCGCTGGAGCGCGCCAACCGGAAGTTCCGCCGCCGCTTCGAGGCGCTGGAGGCGCTGGCGCGGAAGCGGGGGATCCACCTGGAGAGCGCGGGCCTCGAGGCCCTGGACGAGCTCTGGGAGGAGCTGAAGCAAGGGGAGGACGAGTGAGCTAGGCGGGCGCCGCGGAGAGGCACACCCGGCGCCCGCCTCCCTGCCTAGTACCCCACCTCCCTGTCCACCACGTTCTCCCACTCCGCCACCGGCGCTCCGGCGACATGGCGCTCCAGGTTGCGCACGATGAGCCCTGCCTCGCGCTCCCAGAAGTGGCGCGTGACCGCCGACACGTGCGGAGTGACCAGGACGTTGGGGAGAGCCCAGAGGGGGTCCTCGGGCGCCAGCGGCTCGTGGGCGAAGACGTCCAGACCCGCCCCCCGCAGCCGGCCGCTCTTCAGGGCCGCCACCAGGGCGTCCTGGTCCACAAGCTTGCCTCGGCCGACGTTGACGAGGAGCGCATCCCGCTTCATGCGGGCCAGGGCGGCCGCGTCCAGGAGGCCCCGGGTCTCGGGGGTGTCCGGCGCGCACAGCACCACCACGTCGCTCTCCCGGAGCACGCGCTCCAAACCCTGGGCGCCGTGGTGGATCGTCACGAACGCCTCCAGGGACCCGCCTCCGGCCACGGCCTCGAGCGCCGCGTCTCCGTGCGCGGGCGGCGTGCGCTTCGTGGCCAGCACCCGCGCGCCCAGGCCCGCCACGCGCCGGGCGATCTCCCTGCCGATGCCCCCGAAGCCCACCAACCCCACCGTCGTCTCCGAGAGCTCGCGCACCGGCGAGCTCGCGGCGTAGTAGGGCTCCGTGGTCCAGACGTGCCGGGCCTGGTTGGCCGCCGCCAGGTGAAAGCCCCGATTGAAGTAAAGGATCATCCCCAGCACGGTCTCGGCGATGGGCACCGCGTGGATTCCCGCCGAGTTGGTGAAGACGACCTCGCTGGCGCGCATCTCGGGGGTGAGGGAGCTTCCCACGCCGGCGGCGCCCGAGTGGACCCACCGGAGCCCCGGCCCGGCGCGGAGAAGCTCCGCGGGGATGCCGTACCCGAAGTAGATCTCCGCGTCGGCCACGGCCTCGAGGGCCGCGGGCGTCACGCGGGCCCAGCCGTCGCCGGAGCCGTCGGTGAGGTCCTCCATGACGGCGAGCTCCCACCCGTCGGGGAGGACCTCGCGGATCCGCTCGGGCACCCATGCCGGCATGGCCCAGACGGGCCGCCGGTCGCTCATGTCGAGGACGGCGCGGGGCATGCCTAGGGGAAGAGGCGGTTCATGAGCCGGGGGAAGGGGATCATCTCCCGGATGTGGTGTCGCCCGGTGATCCACGCCACGGTGCGCTCCACCCCCAGGCCGAAGCCCGAGTGGGGGAAGGTCCCGTAGCGGCGCAGGTCCAGGTACCACGAGTAGGCGGCCTCGGGGAGCTTCTCCTCGCGGATCCTCTCGCGGAGCCGGTCGAGGTCGTCCTCCCGCTGGCTCCCGCCGATGATCTCGCCGTATCCCTCGGGGGCCAGGAGGTCGTCGCACAGCACCGTGCGTGTATCCTCCGGGTTCTCCTTCATGTAGAAGGCCTTGGCCGACTTCGGGTAGTTGTGGACGAAGAGCGGGAGGTCGTGCTCCTCCGTGAGGACCGCCTCGTCGGGGGCGCCCAGATCGGCACCCCATTCGATCTCGCTTCCCTTCTCCTTCAGGCGCTCCACGGCCTCGGTGTAGTCGAGCCTCGGGAAGGGCGGCCGCACCAGCTCCAGCCTGGAGGTGTCGCGCTCCAGGACCTTCAGCTCCTCGGCGCATCGCTCCAGAGAGCGCTCCACGATGTAGGAGACGAAGTCCTCCTGGAGGCGCATGTTCTCGTCGGAATCGGCGAAGGCCACCTCGGGCTCCACCATCCAGAACTCGGTGAGGTGGCGCCGGGTCTTCGACTTCTCCGCGCGGAACGTGGGCCCGAAGCAGTAGACCTTCCCGAACGCCGGGCACGCCGCCTCGACGTAGAGCTGGCCAGTCTGCGCGAGGTACGCCTTCTCGCCGAAGTAGTCGGTCTCGAAGAGCGTGCCGGCGTGCTCGCCGATGGAGCCCGTCAGGATGGGCGTGTCGATGCGCACGAAGCCCCGGTCGTACAGGAAGTCGTGGATCGCCTGCTCCACCTCGGCGCGGACCCTGAGACCGGCCCGCTGCTGCGAGGAGCGCAGCCACAGGTGCCGGTGGTCCAGGAGGAAGTCCACCCCGTGCTCCTTGGGCTGGATGGGGTACTCCTCCGCCTCCGCCAGCACCGCCATCTCCGACACGGCGATCTCGAAGCCGCCGGGTGCGCGGTCGTCGGCACGCACCTCCCCGGTGACCGTCACCACCGACTCCTGGGTGGCCCCCTCGTGAGCCGCCCACGTGGTCTCGCCCACCTGCTTCTTCACGAGGACGCACTGGGCCAGGCCCGTGCCGTCACGCAGCACCACGAAGGCGACCTTGCCGTGGCTTCGGGTCGTCTCCACCCAGCCCACCAGGCCGACGGTCTCCCCGACGTGTCTGCCCAGGTCCCGGATCTGCACCATGTGCGCGCTCCGCCCCGCGTCTCTGTGGTGTCCGGGGGGCCGGGCGCGTGCAGTGCGATGTCGCCCGGTGTCCCCGCGTGCTCTGTTCTCTCCGGCGCGCTCGGCCGCGCCGGCGCGGAACGTTATCAGCCCACGCCGAACATCTCCAGGCGGTCCGCCCAACGCGCCTCCAGATGTGCGCGGATGCGGGCGTGATCCGCCTGCCTGATCTCCGGGTCGGCCTCCACCAGCCGGCGTGCCGCGCCCTGGGCCTGCATCAGGAGGTCCTCGTCCTTCATGAGGTCCGCGAAGCGCAGCGCCAGCTCCCTGCCGTGTTGCTGGGAGCCGAAGAGATCCCCCTGCCCCCGGATGGCCAGGTCGGCCCGCGCCACCGCGAAGCCGTCGGACGTGTCGCGCAGCACCTTCAGGCGCTCGTACGCGTCGGCCCCCGCCTCCGCGATGAGGATGCAGTGGCTCTCCGCCGCCCCCCGGCCCACACGGCCACGGAGCTGGTGGAGCTGGGAGAGCCCGAAGCGCTCGGCGTGCTCCACCACCATCACCGTGGCGTTCGCCACGTCGATGCCCACCTCGATGACCGTGGTGGCCACCAGGACGTCCAGCTCTCCGGCGAGGAAGGCACGCATGACACGGTCCTTCTCGTCGGAGGCGAGCTGCCCGTGCAGCAGGCCCACCCGGCGCCGGGGGAAGACCTCGGTGCGCAGACGCTCGTACTCCTCGGTGGCCGCCAGCAGGTCCACCTTCTCGGACTCCGCCACCAGGGGATACACGACATAGGCCTGGCGTCCCCCCGCCACCTCCTCGTCGACGAAGCGGTACACCGCGTCCCGCCGAGCCGGTGTGCGCAGCGCAGTCTTCACCGGCGTGCGACCGGGCGGCAGCTCGTCGATGACGCTCAGGTCCAGATCGCCGTACAGGGTCATGGCCAGGGAGCGGGGAATGGGCGTGGCGGACATTATGAGGATGTCCGGCCTCACGTCGCCCTGATCTGCCAGCGCCATGCGCTGACGGACGCCGAAGCGGTGCTGCTCGTCCACGACGACGAGCCCCAGTCGGCGGAACGCCACGCCCTCCTGGATGAGCGCGTGGGTGCCCACCGCGAGCTTCGCCGTTCCCGATGCCAACGCCTCCAGCGCGTCGCGCCGTTCCGCGGCGCCCAGGCTCCCGGTGAGCAGCGCCAGCTCCAGACCCAGCGGCTCCACCATGGCACGCAGCTTGCGCGCATGCTGCTCCGCCAGGATCTCCGTGGGAGCCATGAGGGCGGCCTGGCTCCCCCCCTCCACCGCCAGCAGCATGGCGAAGAGCGCCACCACCGTCTTGCCCGAGCCGACGTCGCCCTGGAGGAGCCGGTTCATCCTCCGCTCCTCGCCCATGTCCGCGGAGATCTCCCGGAGCACCCGTGCCTGTGCCTCGGTGAGCTGGAACGGCAGGGACTCGTGGAGGGGGCGGATGAGCTCGTTGGTGCGGTGGTGCGCGATGCCGGGCACGAGCTCGGTCTGTCGGCGGCGCGCCTGTGCCTGCACCAGCTGGAGGAAGAAGAGCTCGTCGAAGGCCAACCGTCGCCGCCCCACCTCGGCGTCGCGCAGCGTGTCCGGCCGGTGCATGCGACGCAGCGCCTCGCCGAGCCCCGGGAGACGCTGGGCCTGCAGCTCTCCGGGGCTCAGATACTCGTCGTCGTCGGCCCACGTGAGAAGCGCGTCCAGGTTGCGCTCGAAGAGGCCGCGCAGCACCCACTGCGGCACCGCCTCACCGGCCGGATACGTCACGAAGATGGTGCCGGTGCGGCGCTCGTCCTCGTCCCCCTGCGCGCCCCGGGCGATGACGGTGTGCTCACGGGGCTGGAGCTGCTTGCCGTGGAAGAAGCGCACCGGCCCGGTGACGAGGAGGACGTCGCCCTCGCGCAGCTTCCGGTCGAGCCACGGCTGACCCGGCCAGGCGACGGTGATCATCCCGGACTCGTCCTGGAGGACCGCCTGGAAGATGCGCAGCCCCTTGCGTGTGGGGATGACACCCTTGCTCCGCACCCGGCCCACCACGGTGGCGTCCATGCCCACGTCCAGGCGCGCGATGGGGCTCACCGTGGAAGCGTCGTCGTACCGCCGGGGCACGTGGTAGAGCAGGTCCCGGGCCGTCATGATGTCCAGGGTGGCCAGGGCCTCGGCGCGCCTGGGGCCGACGCCCTTGAGGTACTGCACGGGCCGGTCGAGCTGCGAGTACCCCACGCTGCCGCGCCGCTACGCGTCGGTGAAGACGCCGTCGAGGAACGCCTCGGCGTCGAAGGTCTCGAGGTCGTCGAGACCCTCCCCCACCCCCACGAGCTTCACGGGAACGCCCTGCTCCTCCTCGAGGGCGACCACGATGCCGCCCCGCGCGCTGGAGTCGAGCTTCGCCAGGATGATCCCCGAGACCTCCACCGCCTGGCGGAAGCTCTCGAGCTGGCGCACCCCGTTCTGGCCCACGGTGGCGTCGAGCACCAGAAGCGTCTCGTGGGGCGCACCCTCGAGGCGCCGACGCACCACCCGGTCGATCTTCTTGAGCTCCTCCATGAGGCTCCGGTTGGTGTGCAGCCGCCCCGCCGTGTCGATGAGCAGCACCTCCGTGCCCCGCGCCACGGCGGCCTCGATGGCATCGAAGGCCACCGACGCGGGGTCACCCCCCTGCTGGCCGCGGATGAAGTCGGCGCCCGCCCGCCGGGCCCAGAGCTCCAGCTGCTCGACGGCCCCCGCCCTGAAGGTGTCCGCCGCGGCCACCATCACGGAGCGCCCCTCCCGGTGGAGGTAGTGGGCGAGCTTGGCCACCGACGTCGTCTTGCCGGTGCCGTTGACCCCGACGATGAGATATACGGTGGGAGGCGCGTCCGCCGCCGCGAGGTGGCTCTCCCGGCCCCCCGAGAGGATGGCTCGAACCTCGGCGCGCAGCGTGTCCCGCAAGGCCGTGCGACCCCGTGCCGTGCCCCGGCGGGCGGCGTCCTCGACGCGGCCCACCAGGCGGAGCGTCGCGTTCACGCCGAAGTCCGCCGCCAGGAGCCGTTCCTCGAGCTCCTCGAGCGACTCGTGGTCCATCCCCTTCGCTGCGACGCGGACGTCGGTGAGGGCGAGGTCCACCACCCTCTTCCACAGCCCCTTCCTGCGCTCGGGCTCTCTCTTGAACAGGCGCGCCATTGGTCGTGCGGGTCTTCCTCGCGGGTGCGGGTTTCCCTTCGCTCGTATCCGGGGCCGGGGGCGATGTGCTGCCGGAGCCGGCTCCGCGCTGCCGCGTTACCGCGTCGGCCTTCTCCGGAGACACGTCGCGCCTCGGAGCCGGATCACCCTCCGCCCTGCGCGGCGACCTGGTCCGGAGCGTCGGCGGTGGCCGCCGCGCGGACCGGCCCGGCAGCCGGGATGGACTGCAGCAGGGACAGCCTGGCAGCCCTCGCCACGCGCCACGCCGCCATGTCGTTGGTGGGCACCGGATCACCCTTGGGCAGCTTCACCGAGAGCGGGTCGACGGAGACGCCATGGTGGATCATCTGGTAGTGGAGATGCGGTCCCGTGGCCAGACCCGTCATGCCGACGTAGCCGATGATGTCGCTCTGGTGGACCCGGGAGCCGACGTGGAGCCCCCGCTTGAAGCCCTCCATGTGCCCATACAGGGTGACCCAACCGTTGGGGTGGCGGATCTTCACGCAGTTGCCGAAGCCGTCGTCCCGGCCGCGGAAGATCACCACGCCGTCGGCGGTGGCCATGATCGGGGTGCCCATCTTCGCGGCATAGTCGACGCCCTCGTGGGGCCGGTATATGTGGAGGATGGGCTGCCAGCGGTGCAGGCTGAAGCGGCTGCTGATGCGCGTGAACTGCAGCGGCTTCATGAGGAACGCCCGGCGCACCGACTTGCCGTCGAGATCGTAGTAGGAGCCCTGGCCGTCCCCGTTGGGATCGAACCAGATCGCGTCGTAGGGGGTGCCGGCGTTCACCAGCTCCGCCGCCAGGAGGTGGCCGCTGCGCGTCGAGCCGTCGGGACGGACCTGCCGCTCGAAGGCGAAGCGGTACGTGTCCCCCTCCTGGATCTGGCGGGAGAAGTCCACCTGCCACTGGAAGACGTTGTCCAGGTCGTTGAGGAGCCCCACCCGGTCCTGGACGGGCAGCTGCCCCAGCGCGGGGTTGTCCACCACGGACGTCCACAGGGAGCCCCGGATGACGCCCGCGGCGAACACGGTATCCGTGTAGGTCGGGGTCACCACGGTCTCGGAGTGCCAGCCATCGTCGTCACGGGTGAGACGCACGGTACGGTCCGAGTTCAGGGCGACGTCCACGCCCCGGAGCGAGTCGTTGTCGGTGAGGTAGCGGAGCGTGATCTCCGTGCCCGCCCGCATCCGCCGCGGGCTCGCCTGCTCCTGGAACGCCAGCAGCAGGTCGTACTGCTGTGAGGTGCTCACGGAGCCCTGCAGGATCTCGCCCAGGGTCTGGTCGGGGGCCAGCGTCAGGATCCGGACGGTCTCCGCGGGCCGGGCGTACACCGGATCCAGCTCTCCCGCGTCCGGCGTGCTCCCCAGGGAGCAGCCGGACCAGGCCACGACCAGGAAGGCCGCCGCCAGAAGACGGATCCGGATGGAGCTGTGTGAAGGCACGTGGCCCCTGCCTCTCGCGGTGTCACCGAGGTCGTCGAGCCGTCGGCCGCCCGGCGGGGGAGGGAGTGTCCCGCCGGACGGCCAATCGGCCCATGGTCTGGGGACGTGCACGGATGCCCCCCTAATCCATCTGTCTGCGAATGAACGTGGGAATGTCAAGCTCCGTCAGCTGTTCTCGGGTCACCATGCGCTCGGGGAACCGGTTCAGCGGGAGCACCTGGTCCGTCCGCGCGCCCCCCACTGCCACTCTCGCCTCCACCTGGCGAACCGGTGGCGCCGCCTGCTGCACCGCGGGCCGGGCAGCCGTCTCCGCCTGCACCTGGGGCTGCGGCAGGGGCTGCTGACGCGCACGGCGGAAGTCCGGGCGGATGACCTTCTCCTCTTCCGACGAATCGAAGCCCGTGGCAATGACCGTCACGCGGACCTTGCCCTCGAGCTCCGGATCGTGCACCGCGCCGAAGATGATCTCGGCCTCTTCTCCCGCCTCACCCTGGATAATCGAAGAGATCTGCGTAACCTCGTCAATGGCGAGATCCAGGCCGCCGGTGATGTTGATGAGCACGCCGCGCGCCCCGGAGATGGAGACGTCGTCGAGGAGCGGCGAGGAGATGGCTTCCTGGGCCGCCTCCTGCGAGCGGTTGTCCCCTTCGCCGAAGCCGGTGCCCATGAGGGCGGGGCCCCGACAGGCCATGACGGTCCGCACGTCCGCGAAGTCCACGTTGACCTCGCCGGTGACCCGGATGAGGTCGCTGATACCCTGCGTGGCGTGCAGGAGGACCTCGTCGGCCTTCTTCAGCGCGTCCCGGAACGAGGTGCCCTTGGGCACCACCGAGAGGAGCCGGTCGTTGGGCACCACGATCATGGTGTCCACGCAGCGGCGCAGCTCCGCGAGGCCGAGCTGGGCCTGCCGCTCGCGCTTCTTTCCCTCGAAGGAGAAGGGCCGCGTGACGATGCCGATGGTGAGCGCGCCCATGTCCCGTGCGATCTCCGCCACGATGGGGGCCGCGCCGGTCCCGGTGCCTCCACCCATGCCCGCCGTGACGAATACCAGATCGGCACCCTCCAGGGCACGACGTACCTCCTCCTCGCTCTCGGCGATGGCCTGACGGCCGATCTCCGGGCGCGCACCGGCACCCAGGCCCCGGGTCAGCTTCTTGCCGATCTGGAGGGTAACCTGTGCGCGCGAGCCCTTCAGCGCCTGGCCGTCGGTGTTCATGGAGATGAACTCGACGCCCTCCAGATCCTCGTCGATCATGCGGTTGACGGCGTTCCCGCCAGCCCCCCCTACGCCCACCACCTTCATGCGGGCGTTCTGCAGCGGGGTCTCCTCGAACTCGAAGATCATCATGGTCTACTCCCTCCTGAGTAGGTGCTGCGCGACGAAATCAAAAGAACTCCTTCAGCCAGGTGCCCAGCTTCGTGAGCACGCCCGACGTGAGCGTCGAAGCGCCGACCCCGGTCTCCTGGAAGTGGTCGGCTCCCCACAGGGCGAGCCCCGCGGCGATGGTGAACTTCGGGCGGCCCACGGAGTCGGCCAGACCGCCCAGGCCCTCGTGGGGAACGCCGAGGCGCACCGGAGCCGCGAAGATCTGCTGTCCGAGCTCGACGATGCCGGGAAGGGCCGCCGTACCGCCTGTGAGCACGACCCCCGCGGCCAGCTTGTCCATGATCTCCTGGTCCTGGAGGTCGCGCTGGATCAGGCCGAACATCTCGTCGAGGCGCTGCTCCACGATGTGGGCGATGAGCTCGCGGGCCACCGCCCGCGTCTGGTTCGGCGACGGCCCCGGCAGCTCCACCGTCTCCCGCGGATCCACGAGCTGCGCGTAGGCGGCGGCGTAGTGCTCCTTGGCACGCTGCGCTTCGGCCCAGGGCACCGACAGGCCGTGGACGAGATCGGACGTCAGCGTGGAGCCCCCGAAAGGGAGCACGGCCACGCGGCGGATCTTCCCCTCGTAGTAGGCGGCGATGTCGGTGGTGGACGCGCCCATCTCCACCATCACCACCCCCACCTCCTTCTCGTCCTCGGTGAGCACGGCGCGGGCCCCGGCCAGGGGCTCGAGCACCAGCTCCTGGACGCGGTAGCCGGCGCGGTTGACGGCCTTGCGAATGTGTGCCGCGGCGGTGACCGCCGACGTCACCATGAAGATCTCCGCCTCGAGGCGGACGCCGGCCATCCCCATGGGGTCCTTGATGCCGCGCTGGTGGTCCACGCGGTACTCCTGGGGGATCGCGTGCAGCATCTCGCGGTCCGGCGGGAGCGCCACGGCGCGGGCGACCACGTGGACGCGCTCGACGTCGTCGGCGGTGACCTCGTCCTCCGCTACAGCTACCACCCCCATGGAGCTGGCGGCGCGCACGTGGTCACCGCCTATACCGGCGTACACGCGATCCACGGCGGAGCCGGCCATCAGCTCCGCTTCCTTGAGCGAGGCCCTGACCGACTCGGTCATCTCCTCGATGTTCGTGACCATGTCGCCACGCATGCCCCCCGTGCGGGCCTGCCCGACTCCGAGGATGGTCAAGCCCGGACGCCGAGGGTCTTCCACTACCTCGCCGATGACGGCGCACGTCTTCGTGGTTCCGATATCGAGACCGGCGATCAGGTTCGCTCGCATGGCTCCGTGGCTCGCTAACGTTTGCGGCGGACCACCACCTGGTCCGCGTATCTGAGATCTATGGCGATGGGTGGGTCCGACGGCTCACGCGCCATCGCGTCACTCAACACCGTCAGGCCTTCCCGCACGCGTCGAGCCGGTGCGGCGGCGTTCAACAGAAAATCCACCTGGGGCTCGCTCCAGCGGATCACCAGCGCGTGGCCCCCCTGCCAGGTCACCTCCGAGGCTCCCTCCATGAAGTCCGCGTCCGCCTCGTCCAGCCGTGCGATGAGGGCAGCCAGGCGCCGCCCGTTCCGGGGCAGGAACAGCGATCCGGGGGCCGGCATCCTGGACTCGTGGAGGACGGGCAAATCGAGGCGATGCTCCGCCGGGTCGATGGGCAGGAGCGCCCCGCGCGCGTCCACGGGCCTCAGGACCGGCGTGGGCACCAGGGCCACGGGTGTGCGCTCCACCACGCTCACCACCAGCGTTCCGGGCATCCGCCGGCGAATGTGGGCGCGCTCCACCAGGGGCAGTCGCTCCACGTCGCGGGCCCAGACCCCGACGTCGCTCCAGATGTTGCTCTCCTCGGTGAGGTCGAGGGCGTGCAGCACCGCGTCGCGGTCGAGATACCGGAGCCCGGAGATCTCGACGTCGCGGACCCGGAAGGTGTTCGTGGCCGCCAGGGCCACCCAGGCGCGTCGGGCGCCCATCCAGAGCCCCCCCACCACGAGGGTCGCCACCAGAATGCGCGCGTCCCTACGCATGGATCCGGGCCTCCAGCAGGTCGAGGACGGCGCGCCCCAGGCGCTCCACGGAGCCCGCCCCCAGCGTGAGCAGGAGGTCTCCCTGGGCGAGGCTCCCCGCCAGGTCGACGCCGAGCTCGTCCAGCCCGGGCCGGTAGTGGACGTCGGGGACGCCGGACCGGCGCGCCTCGACGGCCACCATCTCGCCGGTCACGCCGGGGATGGGCGCCTCGCGGGCGGGAAAGACGTCGGTGACCCAGACCACGTCCGCCGCCGCCAGGGACGCGCCGAACTCCGCGGCGAAGTCCCGGGTGCGGGAGTACAGATGCGGCTGGAAGGCCACCACCAGGCGCGCGTTCGGGAACGAGGCCCGTGCGGCCTGCAGCGCCGCCCGGATCTCGGTGGGATGGTGCGCGTAGTCGTCCACCACCGTGACGCCCTGGGCCACGCCCAGGCGCTCGAAGCGGCGCCCCACGCCGCGGAAGGAGGACAGGGCGTCCCGCACCGCTCCCCAGGACGCGCCCAACGAGCGGGCAGCAGCTGTGGCTCCGAGGGCGTTGCGCAGGTTGTGGACGCCGTCCACGGAGAGCGTGATGGTCCCGCGATCCTCACCGTCCTCGAGGACCCGGCAGCGCACGGTTCCCGGCGCGCTGCTCACCTCCACCGCCCGCAGCTGGCTCCCCGCCGACAGGCCGTAGGTGTAGGCGGTGGCACCCGAGTCTCCCACGGCAGCCAGCAGCGAGGAGGCACCGTGGTCGTCGGCGCACGCCACCACGTGCCCGCCCCTGCGCACGCCCTCCAGGAACCGCCGGAACCCCGTGCGCACGCCCTCCAGGTCGCCGTACACGTCCAGGTGATCCGCCTCCAGGCTCGTGACCACCGCCACGTCGGGCATGAGCGTGTGGAAGGAGCGGTCGTACTCGTCCGCTTCCACCACATAGAGCGTGTCGGCCCCGTAGCGGAGGTTGCCGCCCCAGGCGGCCACCCTGCCCCCGACGAGCCCGGTGGGGTCGCGGCCGTCGGCCGCGAGGATCTCCGTCGCCATCGCGGTGGTGGTGGTCTTGCCGTGCGTCCCCGCCACCGCCACGAGCTGCCCCTGGTTCACCCAGGCGCCCAGGGCCTGCGCGCGCTTCAGCACGGGGATCCCCCGCTCCAGAGCCCGCAGGATCTCCGGGTGGGTCGGGCTCACCGCCGCCGTCACCACCACCGCGCTGGCGTCCTCGACGTGGGCGCTGTCATGGCCCACGGCGACCGTCGCACCCAAACCCTCCAGGTCCCTGAGCGCCTGCGAGTCCTTGACGTCGCACCCGCTGACGCGTCCGCCGTGGCGCAGGAGCAGCGCCGCAAGCGCGCACATGCCGGCGCCGCCCACCCCCACGAAGTGGACCGTCCCGCTCACGGCCAGCGAGCGCAGGTCGACGTCCACGCCGCTCATCGGCGCCTCCGAGGACCACGGGAGTCACGGGGCAGGATACCCACCAGGTCGGCGACGATCTCGGCGGTGGCGGCGGGACGGGCCCGCTGGCGGGCCGCCGAGGCCATCCGGGAGCGGAGCTCCGCGTCCTCGACGATCTTCGCCACGTGGTCCCAGAGGGCCCGACCCGTGAGGCCCTCCTCGCGGGCCAACACGGCGGCACCCGCGGCCGCCAGCGCCTCGGCGTTGCGCGCCTGGTGGTCCGCCGCCGCGGTGGGCAGCGGCACCAGCACCGCCGGCAGCCCGTGGTTCAGGATCTCCGCGGTGGTCATGGCCCCGGCCCTGCTCACCGCCAGATCCGCCGCGGTCATCGCCGCGGGCATGTCGTCGATGTAGCCGAGCGCGCGCACCCACTTCGGGGCGCCCACCGCCTCGAGGGCCTCGGTGACCTGCGCGTGATGCGTGGGTCCGGTGGACCAGAGGAGCGTCAATCCCGACAGATGTGGAAGGGTGCCACCCGCCACCTCCTCCACCACCTCCACGAGGAGGCGATTCAGCGCCGCGGAGCCCTGGCTGCCGCCCGTGACGAGAGCCACCGTGCCCTGAGCGGGAAGACCGAAGGACTCCCGCGCCCGGATGCGATCGATGCCCGGCGCGGGGCGCACGGGGTTCCCCGTCACCCGGGCGCGTCTCCGCGCCGGGCGAGGGAGGCGTGCCGCGGCTTCCGGGAAGGCCAGATGCACCTGGCGGGCCCACAGGCTGAGCAGGCGCGTGGTGACGCCGGGCATGGCGTTCTGCTCCTGAATCGCGAGCGGGACCCCCAGGATCCCCGCGGCGATCCCCGCCGGTCCCCCGGCGTAACCCCCGGTCACCACCACCAGCTCCGGCCGAAGGGAGCGGAAGAGGCCGAGGACCCGTGCCAGGGACGCTCCCAGCGCGGGGAGGGCCCGGAGGCCCGCCAGGCCGCTGCCCCGCTGGAAGCCCTCGACGGGGAGGAGCACGTGCTCCGTGCCGAGCGAGGGCAGGATACGCGCTTCCACGCCCCGGGACGCGCCGACGAAGAAGAGTCGCGCGTCGGGCCGCGCCTGGGCGAACCCTTCCGCCAGGGCGAGGGCCGGGTAGAGGTGTCCCCCGGTTCCGCCACCCGAGAAGACCACGACGGGGCCCGAAGGGCGCGGGGTCTCATGCACGGGCCCCCTTCCTGCCCGTACGGCTCCTGCCTGTACGGCCAGGCGCGGCCCGGGCCACCGACATGAGGATGCCCATGGCGATGAGCGTCACCACCAGGTTGGAGCGTCCGTACGAGACCAGAGGGAGAGCCAGCCCTGTGGTGGGAACCAGGCCCAGCCCCACCGCCATGTGGAGGACGGCCTGGATGGCGACGAGGTTCGTGACGCCGATGGCCAGGAGCTCTCCGAAGAAGTCCGGTGCCCGCCCGGCGATGCGGAAGCCCACGAGGATGATGGCCACGAAGAGAGCCGTCAGGAACACCACGCCCAGGAAGCCCCACTCCTCGCCCACCATGGCGAAGATGAAGTCGTTGTGGGCCTCCGGAAGGAATCCGAACTTCTGCAGCCCCATGCCGAAGCCCACCCCCGTGAGTCCACCCGACCCCAGCGCCACCAGGGACTGCCGCACCTGGAAGCCGGCTCCCCCGGGGTCCGTGGCCGGGTTGAGGAAGGCGGCCATACGGTCGGCCCGGAATCCCACGGCGAGCTGGTTCTTCAGGAACGGGACGGCCAGCAGGCCGAGGAAGAGGAAGTGACCCGGGCGGGCACCCGCCGCGAACAGGATCAGCACGCCCAGCATCGCGATGATGCACGCCGTGGACAGGTCGGGCTCCAGCAGCACCGGGAGGAGCAGCGCGCTCCACGCGATGAAGAAGGGTCCGAGGCCCAGGGAGAGCCGCTTGAAGTGGTCCTGTCGGGCCTTCTTCACCGCGATGGACGCCGTCCAGATGATGACGGCGATCTTCGCGAACTCGGAGGGCTGCAGCGTCACGCCGACGTTCAGCCACCTGCGGGCGCCGTTGACCCTCGGCGCGATGGCCTCGGTTCCGGGGAGCACGGTGACCATCAGGAGCGTTACGCACACCCAGAACAGCGGCCACGCCAGGCGGTCCCACAACGAGTACGGGAGCGCCGCGCACACGAGCATCAGCACCAGCCCCAGGCCGGCGCCGGCGGCCTGGCGGAACACGTAATACGTGTCCGGCAGGTGTTGCCTTATCGCCAGCACCGACGAGGCGCTGTAGAGCGTGAGCAGCCCACACGCCAGCAACAGCAGCGTGAGCACGAAGATCGCGGCGGGCTCCCAGCCCCGGCCGAGACCCGAGTCGGGGAGGGCGATGGGGCGCTCCGGCGCGACGTCCATGGGTCGGGCCATCAGGCGACCTCCCGGGCCAGGGCGGCGAAGCGCCGACCGCGGTCCTCGTAGTTCTCGAACATGTCGAAGGACGAGCATGCGGGAGAGAGCAGCACGAGATCACCCGGGCGAGCGAGCGCCGCGGCCTCGCGAACCACCTCGTCGAGCCCGCCGGACAGGAGCGTCACCGGCGCCGAATCCTGGAGCTCGCGGAGCTCCCGTACGATGCGGGGTCCCGCTGCGCCGAAGGCCAGGACGGCGCGCACGCCCCGCCCCAGCGCCGGTGCCAGCTGCCGGAAGTCTTCCCCCTTGTCCTTCCCGCCCAGAAGAAGCACCACGGGCCGAGACAGGCTCTCCAGGGCGCTCCGCGTGGCCGCCACGTTCGTGGCCTTCGAGTCGTTGACCCAGAGGATCCCCCGGCTCTCCACCACCGGCTCCAGGCGATGCGGCAGGGGGCTGGCCGTGCGCAGGCCGCGCCCCAGGCTCGCGGCGTCGGCGCCGGCCACCCGTGCCACCAGCGCGGCGGCCAGCGCGTTCAGCCGGTTGTGCCGCCCCAGGAGGGGCAGCTCCTCCGCCGCCAGGAGGGGCTCCGGGTCCGCGGACGCCTCCAGGCGTACGCTCAGCCGGCCCGCGTCCACGAAGGCGTTGACTCCTTCCCCGCTCTCGGACGCGAAGTGGTACCGCGTACCGGGCGCGTCGCCGGCCAGGGCGCGCACTCCCTCGTCGTTCGCCGGGAGCACCCACCGGCTCGAGGAGTCGGCATTCAGGAACAGCCGCGCCTTGTCCGCGTAGTACGCCTCCACGCTCCCGTACCGGTCCAGATGGTCCGGCGACAGGTTCGTCACCACCCCGATGTCGGGGCGGAAGCGCTCCGTGTCCGCGAGCTGGAAGGAGCTCATCTCGAGTACGTACCAGTCCGGCGCATCACCCAGGAGAGCGAGCTCGGAAGCCGGCGGAGCGAGCCCGCCGCCCACGTTACCGCCCACCGCCGCCCGCGCCCCCGCCGCCTCGAGGAGGTGCGCCACCAATAGGGTCGTCGTCGTCTTGCCATTGGTTCCCGTGACCGCGATCAGTGGACCAGCGAAGAACCGAACGGCGAGCTCAGGCTCGGAGATCCACCGGACCCCACGACCCCGGAGCGCGGCGAGCACCGGAGCGTTCGGGGGGATTCCGGGGCTGACGACGACGAGGTCGGCTCGCGCCAGTCGCTCGATGTCGTGTCCTCCCGTCTCCACCTCGGCTCCCA
Organism: Gemmatimonadota bacterium; assembly: GCA_022340865.1. Lineage (GTDB taxonomy): Bacteria > Gemmatimonadota > Gemmatimonadetes > Longimicrobiales > Gaopeijiaceae > SZUA-318. The sequence goes on along the minus strand of JAJDNC010000033.1, from coordinate 32,502 downwards.
GGGCTCGGAGCTCGGCTCCACCAGCTGCAGCCTGGGCATCAATGCGCAGATCCGAGACATAGACTTCTCCTCCCTTCTGAAGGGCCAGTCGGGCCGCGGCTCGTCCGCTGGCCCCGAGGCCGATCACCGCTACCTGCTTTCCCTTCAAGCCACCCGATTCGCTCGTGCTCATCGCTTGCACGCATGCTATCCGCTACCGGACCTTCAGCGTGCTGAGCGCGACCATCGCGCACAGGATTCCGAGGATCCAGAAGCGCACCACCACCTTCGACTCGCGCCAGCCGAGCTTCTCGAAGTGGTGGTGGATGGGGGCCATCCTGAAGACCCGTCGGCCCTGTCCGTGGCGACGGGCCGTGTACTTGAACCACGACGTCTGGAGGATCACCGAGACCCCCTCCATGACGAACACGCCTCCGGCGATCACCAGGAGGAACTCCGCCTTGAGGAGGATGGCCATGACGCCGATGGCGCCTCCCAGGGCCAGGGCCCCGGTGTCACCCATGAAGACCTCGGCCGGGTGCGCGTTGAACCAGAGGAAGCCGATGGCGGCCCCCGCCAGCGCGACGGCGAAGATCGACAGCTCCCCGGCCCCGGGCAGGTAGAAGAGGCCGAGGTAATGCGAGGTGTTCACGCGGCCGGTGACGTACGCCACGATGCCGAAGGTGACCGCCACGATGGCGGTGAGCCCCGCGGCCAGACCGTCCAGACCGTCGGTGAGGTTGACCGTGTTGGACGTCCCCGACACGACGATGGCCACGAACACGACGAAGGCCGGAGGCCAGAACGCGGCGCCCCAGTCGGACAGGAACGGGACGCCGGTCATGGACCCGGGATACTGGGAGATCGGGTGCCACACCAGGAGCGCGCCCAAACCGATCCCGAAGATCCCCTGGCCGATCATCTTGTAGCGGGCCACGAGTCCCTGCGTCCTCTGCTGGACGACCTTGAGGTAGTCGTCCAGGAAGCCGATGGCTCCCATCCACAGCAGCGCCACCAGCGCGAGGATGGTGTAGGGGTCGTCGAGCCGGGCCCAGAGAAGCGTCGAGACCGTCGCGGCGAAGATGATGATCACCCCGCCCATGGTGGGGGTGCCCGCCTTCCCGTAGTGCGTCTCCGGGCCCACCTCGCGCACGACCTGTCCCACCCGGAGCGACGTGAGCCAGCGGATGGTCATCGGCCCCACCAGGAACGCGATGAGGAGCGAGGTCACCACCGCGCCCGCCGCCCGGAACGTGATGTAGCGGAAGAGGTTGAAGACGATGCTGACGTCGCTGAAGCGCGGAAGGAGCCAGGGAAGCATCAGGCCTCCTCCGGCGCGTCGCCCGCGCCCGCGTCGCCGAAGTCCGCCTCCAGGAGGGGCAGGATCCCCTCCATGGCGACGCCCCGCGACGCCTTCAGGAGCACGACCTCCGATCCTCCAAGGCGCTCGCGCAGCGCCGGGTAGGCCTCCTGCCACGTCGCCGCCGTCAACACCCGACTCGTGCCCAGGACGCCCAGGGACGACGCGGCCTCCGCGAAGGCCCCCGTGGCGACCACGAGGTCGACGTCCCGCTCCAGCGCCTCGGACAGCATCTGCCGGTGGAGCCGCGCCGACGCGTCGCCCAGCTCGAGCATGGTCCCCAGCACCGCGACGCGACGGGACGCCTGCTGCCCCTCGAGGAGCTCCAGGGCGACCCGCACGCTGGGGGGATTGGCGTTGTAGCAGTCCACCACCACTGCGAGGTCACCGATGCGCCTGAGCTCCCCGCGCAGGGGGCCGCTGGTGACGCCCGACAGGCCGGCGACGGCGGCTCGGGGCGCGATCCCCAGCAGATCGCTCACCGCCAGCGCGAGGAGCGCGTTGGTCACGGCGTGGCGCCCCGGAAGCGAAAGAGCCACCGTCCGGCCCCGCCAGCGGAACGTGTGATTGCCCCAGTGATCGACCTCCACCGTGTCGGGACGCAGGTCCTCGTCCGCGCGCTCGCTCCACCCCGCCACGCGCACGTGCCCGCACAACGAGCGCGCCTTGCGCACCAGGACATCCGGCTCGTCGCCGACCACGCAGCGACCCCCCTGTGCGAGTCCGCGCAGCAGATCGAGCTTCTCCTCGAGCACGCCCTCCAGGGATCCGAGCTGCTCGAGGTGCGCCTCCCCCACCGTGGTGACGACCCCCACGTCCGGGCGCGCCACCGCGGCCAGAGCGGCGATCTCGCCGGGCTCGTTCGTGCCCATCTCCAGCACCACCGCCTCCGCGTCGTCCGGCGCCGCCAGCAGGGTGAGCGGCATGCCGACCTGATTGTTCAGGTTGCCGGCGGTGGCATGTACGCGGCGCGCACCGGCCAGGGCGGCTCGGGTGAGATCCTTGGTGGTGGTCTTCCCTGCGGATCCGGTGATGCCGACCACGGGAGCCGCGAGGTAATCGCGCCGGTAGCGCGCCAGCGCCCCGAGGGCGAGCAGCGTATCCTCCACGGGATACAGGCGGCCCCCGGTGTCGCCCGGCACGGCCCGGGACACCACGGCAGCACGGGCCCCGGACGCGAAGGCCTCGGCCACGAAGTCGTGGCCGTCGAAGCGATCACCCACCAGCGCGACGTAGAGCTCACCCTTGCGGATGGTGCGGGAGTCGGTGGACACGCCCTCGTACTCCACCCCGTCCCGGGCGAGGTCCACGCGCAGTCCCAGGGCGGTGCGCACGCCGGCGTCGGTCCAGGTGAAGGCGCTCATGCGACCCCCAGCTCCGCCAGGCACTCGCGGACGACCACGCGCTCGTCGAAGGGAAGCTTGTCGCTTCCCAGCACCTGGTATGTCTCGTGACCCTTGCCGGCCAGGACGACGGTGTCTCCGTCCCGGGCCGTCTCCAGCGCGTGGCGGATGGCGGCGCGCCGGTCGGCGATGCGCGTGAAGCGGATCCCCTCCAACCCCGTCGCGAGGTCGTCGAGGATGCGCTCGGGATCCTCCGTGCGCGGGTTGTCCGAGGTGAGCACGATGACGTCCGCGTAGCGGCGCACCGCCTCGGCCATGGGCCGCCGCTTCCCGCGGTCCCGATCCCCCCCGGCCCCGAACACGACAATGAGCCGCCCCGCGGTGAGGGGCTTCACGGCACCCAGCGCACCCTCCAGCGCGTGGGGGGTGTGCGCGAAGTCGATGAGGACCGTGAACGGGCGGTGGAGCACCGCCTCGAGACGCCCCCTCACCTGGGGGGCGTCGCCGAGATCCGCGGCCACCTGGGCGAGCTCCAACCCCGCCACCAGCGCCACCGACGCGGCGGCGAGCGCGTTCTCCACGTTGTAGCGGCCCGGGAGCGGAAGCTCGACCTCGGCGCGGGCGCCGCCGGCCACCAGGGTGAAGGTCGAGCCCCCCGGGCCCAGCGTGATCGCCTCCGCGCGGACGTCGGCGTCGGCGTCCACCGCGAAGGTGCGCACGCGACGGCCGTCCGGCACCAGGGCCTCCCACGCCCTGTCGCCCCGGTTCACCACCAGCGTGCCGGCAGCGGCCACCAGCTCCACCAGGCGCGCCTTCGCGGCGAAGTACCCGCCGAGATCGGCGTGGTAGTCCAGGTGGTCCTGGGTGAGGTTCGTGAACACGGCCACGTCGAAGCGCACGCCGTCGAGGCGGCGCTGCTCCAGGGCGTGGGACGAGGCCTCCATCACGACCGAGCCCACTCCCTCGTCGGCAAGCTCCGCCAGCCACGTGGCCACCCGGACGGGCCCGGGCGTGGTGAGCCCTTCGCTTCCCGGCCGGACGCCGCCGGCGTCCACGACACCCAGCGTGCCGACGGCCACGGCGGCGGACCGACGGGCGAGGAGGTGCCGGGCCAGAAGCGATGTCGTCGTCTTTCCGTTCGTTCCCGTCACCGCCACGGTGAAGAGCGCGTGCCAGGGAGAGCCCGCGACGGCGTCCGCGGCGAGGGCCGCGGCACGGCGTCCGTCGGTGACGATGAGCTGAGGGACGGGGACGTCCACCGGACGCTCCACCACCGCGGCCACGGCACCCGCGGCCACGGCGTCGGCGACGAAGTCGTGCGCGTCCGCGTCGGTCCCGCGCCAGGCCAGAAAGAGGTCCCCGGGACGGGCGACTCGGCTGTCCTGGCAGGCGCCCATAACGACGACGTCCTCCGGGCCGCGCGCGTCTCGGAGGAGGCCGGCCGACCGGAGGACTTCGCCCACGGAGGCGAGGGACAGGGAGCGTTCAGTCATTCGATCGCTCCCTGACCCTGAGGCGAACCGTATCGCCCGGAGTCACGTAGGTACCGGCGCCCGGCACCGTGCCGACGATCACCCCTTCCCCTCTCTCCCAGACCTCGAGGCCGAGGGCGTGCAACCTGCGTGCGGCCACACGCAGCGGGAGGCCGGCCACCGCCGGAAGCGGAAGCCGGGAGGGTGCGTCGTCATCCGCTTCCGGGGCCCCGCCGTCGTCCGGAGCCGTCACCGTCGGCGCCTTCGTGGGCTGGTCGACGGTGCGGGCCGCGAACTGCACGACGGCCGGATCGCGCGACGGCTGAGCCTTCATGGAGCGCAGGAGCTCCGCGCGATCGAGGGGCGTGCGCCGCGCGGCCAGCACCGCTTCCATGGTGGCGCGCGTCACCGGGGCGGCGACGGCGCCGCCGTAGTAGTCCCCCTGCGGGCGCTCGAGACGCACGAACACCACGAGCTGCGGGTCCTTCGCGGGAAAGAAGCCGACGAAGGACGCGTTGTGCCCTCCCTCGTAGCCACCGTCCGGGGAGTAGGCGCGGCTGGTGCCGGTCTTGCCGGCCATCGTGAAGGTGCCGAGCTGCGCCTTGGTGCCCGTGCCGTCCTGGACCACATCCACGAGCACGCGGCTCACCGCGTGCGCGACGGATTCGCTCACCACGCGACGGACCACCCGCGGATGGAAGCGCTCGACGACTTTGCCCGTCGCGTCCCGCACCTCCTTCACCAGATGGGGCTCCATGAGCAGCCCGCCGTTGGCCAGGGCGCCGTACGCCATGGCCATCTGGAGGGGCGTCACCGAGACCTCGTAGCCGATGGCCAGGGATGCCGGCGACTGCGCGGTCCACGCGTCCGGGGTCCGCAGGACGCCCGACGCCTCACCGGGGATCTCGATCCCCGTGGGGGTGCCGAAGCCGAAGTCCCGGAGGTTCTCGTACTGCTCCCCCGGCGTGAGCCCCTGGGCCGACTTCGCGATGCCCACGTTCGACGAGATACGCAGGGCGTCCGCCACCGTCATGCGTCCGCTGTCGTGCTCGGCGTCGCTGAGCGTGCGGCCCGCCACGGTCCACGTGCCGTCGCCCACGTCCACCGTGTCCGTGAGGGCCTCCGTGTGATACGTGAGCTCCGCGGCCACCGTGAACGGCTTGAGGATCGATCCCGGCTCGTACGGGGTGTTGATGGTGCCGAGGCCCGTGGTGTGCCCGTCCATGATGGACACCGCGGCCAGCACCTCGCCGGTGTGCGGGTCCGTGACCAGCACGTCGCCGCCGCGCGCCCGGCTCTTGTCCACGGCATCCTGAAGGGCCTGCCGGGCGATCTCCTGGAGGTCGAGGTCCAGGGTCAGCGTGACCTGGCCGCCGGTGATGGGCTCCTGGACGACGTACGTGTCCCCGGGGATGGGCGAGCCCACGTTGTCCCGCCCCACCACCTCGCGCCCCGGACTGCCCCGCAGCAGGTCGTCGTAGGCCTGCTCGATGCCGCCGCGCCCGACGCCGTCGGTCACCACCCCGATGATGCCTCGGGCGAGGTCGCCGTGGGGGTTGAAGCGCTCCATGTCGCGCTCCAGGTAGATGCCGCGGACATCCGCCAGGGAGTCGCGCACCGAGGGCGGATAGCGACCCGGCACGACGCTCCACTTGCGCGCGGGGGAAGTGAGCCGCAGCGCGGTCCGCCTGGACACACCCAGGCTCTTGGAGAGCAGCGCCACGTCCGCCGTGCGGGCGGCCAGCTCCCGCGGCGCGATGCCCACCTGATACGACTCCCTGGACACCGCCATGGGGGTGCCGTCACGGTCCAGGATGCTCCCCCGGGCGGCGGCGATGGTCTTGTCGGCGGTGTGCTGACTCTCCGCGACGGCGCGCCAGTCCGCTCCCTCCACGAGCTGGACCTCCCCGGCGCGTACGCACACGACGAGCGCCCCGGCCAGCCAGCCGGCGAGGAGCAGGCGCCGACGCAACGCGCCCGGCCGATTGGAGGGGGTCTGGCGTCTCATGGCTCCGCGTCCCCGGGTAGGATGACCAGCTCGTCGCCCACGGGGGTGTGCATGCCCAGCCGCTCGCGTGCGGCGGGCACGACGCGTGCGCGGCTCTCGAGGAACTGGATGTGCCGCTCCAGGTCGGCACGCTCCGAGACGGCTACGGCGACCTGGTTCCGCAGCCGCGTCAGCCGCGTCTGCACCTCCAGGGCGCGACTCTGCCGCCACGGAACCAGGGCGAGGGAGCCCAGGAGAACGACGGCCCCGAAGGCGGCGCGGAGGAGGAAGTGGGAGCGCATCAGGCGGCCTTCCGCCAGGCGCGCAGGCGAGCGCTCCGGGCCCGGGGATTGTGGGACACCTCATCCTCGTCGGGACGCACCGGACGGTGGGTCAGGGTCTCCCCCAGGGGGCGTCCCCTGCAGACGCACACGGGAAGCTCCGGCGGACATATGCACGCACGGCTCCACTCCCGGAAGGCGTTCTTCACCAGCCGGTCCTCCAGGGAGTGATAGGCGATCACCACGAGCACTCCTCCGTCCTTCATCACGTCCCGGATCGCCGGAAGCCCGCGCTCGAGGGTCTCCAGCTCCTCGTTCACGGCGATGCGCACGGCCTGGAAGATCCGAGCCTTGTCCCGGGCGGAGGGCGCCCGGCCGAGCACCACCGAGAGAGCGGCCACCAGATCGTCGCTGGTGCGCAGGGGCTCGGTGGCCCGGCGCTTGACGATCTCCCTCGCCAACCGGCGGGACCGGGGCTCCTCTCCGAGCTGGCGGAACACCTCCGCCAGCCGCGCCTCGTTGGCCTCGGCGAGGAAGTGCACGGCGTCCACCTCGTCGGTGGTGTCCATGCGCATGTCCAGCGCCACGCCACGGCGGAACGCGAAGCCCCGCGCGTCGTCGTCGAGCTGATGCGAGCTCACCCCCAGGTCCAGCAGCGCGCCGTCCAGCCCCTCGTCACGGACGGCCTCGTCGGCCGCGGCGTCGGCGAAGGAGCAGTGCAGGAAGCGCACGCGGGCACCGAGAGCACCCAGGGCGCGGCGGGCGGCCTCGAGAGCCTCGGGATCACGGTCCACCGCGACCACGCGGCACCCGGAGCAGGCTTCCAGCAGGCGGCGGGTATGCCCACCGCCCCCCACCGTTCCGTCCAGGAAGAGCCCCTCGTCCTCCGGGGCCAGAACCTCGAGGACCACCTCGGCGAGGACCGGCTCGTGGTAGGCCGCGTCCGACCGGCTCCCCGTCTCCGGCCGACGCGGCCGACGGGGGCGCGAGCCGTGCCGGGGGCGGCTCATGAGAAGAGCCTGTGGGCGTATTGGGAGAGATCCCCGGCCGACTCCTTGACCCTCCGATAGGTCTCGGGCCGCCAAAGCTCCACACGATCGATGTTGCCCACCAGGAGGACCGGCCCGGACAGGTCGGCTGCCTGCTGCAGCGAAGCGGGCACCAGGATGCGTCCCTGCTTGTCCGACGAGACCTCAACGGCGCCGGACACGACGGCTCGGACGTGGTTCCAGCCCTCGGGGTCGGTCCTGCGGTACTCCAGGAGGCGCTGCTGCACCTCTTCCCACTTGGAAATGGGGAAGAGCGTGAGGTACGGCTTCTCCCACTGAAGGAGGACGAAGCGATCTCCCTCGGCTTCCTTGCGGAAGGCCGAAGGGAGGCTCACGCGCCCCTTCTCGTCCATCTGATGCTCGTACTGGCCGATGAAGTTCGGACCCATGCGGTGGGTGGTACGGAGTGGGTAGAAGTGGGGAACCGTGGTGCCATGATACACCCTGGTGGGCACGGGCGTCAAGAGTCCTTTTTTCGGGAATTCGCTCCCGCCAACGCGGGTATGCCCGGCGCGCGAAAACCCGCACCGCGTGGGCATAAACGCCTGTTTCCCAACTTTCGGGTTTCGTTCGGATTCCGCCGGAATTCCCTACCCTGCCCCGTGGCCGCCGCTACGCGCGATGCGCGGGGGGGTGGGGAGGAGTGGGACGGAAAGAAGAGAGCGCCGCGGAGCTCGGAAGCTCCGCGGCGCTCTCGGGGTGGCCGGCCCGGTGGGCCTGGCGCGGCAGCGGATCAGCCGCCGCGACTGCCGCGCTTGATGATGGCCTTCTGGATGTCGATGTAGGTGTTCGTGTTGTCCAGGAGCTTCTTGGGATCGAGCTTCGCCGCCGTCCTGGGATAGTCGCCGACGTTCTGGAAGAGCTTGAGAGCCTCTTCGAACTTGGGAAGCGACGCCTTGGCCGAAGCGACGGTACCGGGCTTCTGCTCCTCCATACCCGTCTGGAAGAGGCTCCACCCGTGCCAGAAGTTGAGCTGGTGCGTCATGCCCGCGTCGAGGTTCGGGAGGCGCGCCGCCGCGGTGAGCTCGGTGATGGCGTAGCTCCAGTTCTTCTTGCTGACGCCCTTGGTGTACGCGTCCCCGAAGATGAGCTGGGCGGCGGTGCGGGCCTGTGCGGAGTCACCCTGGGCGACCGTGGACAGCACCTTCACCGCGTCGTCGACGCGTCCGGCGTCGATGAGCCACTTGCCCTGCCGCAGGTCCACGTTCGGGAACTCGGGATTGAGCTTCTTCACGGTGTCCAGCGCCGCGATGGCGTCATCCACCCTGCCGGCGCGCTGCAGGGCATCCGCGTACATGGACCAGAGGCCGTCCTCCTTCGGGTGCGTCTTCAGCGCCTTCTGCGCCATGTCGATGGCCTTGTCCATCTCGTTGAGCTGCACGTAGGCGGCGACGATGTTCCTCAGGTGCGCGACCGGGGTGGCCTCGCCCTTGATGGAGTAGACCTTCTGGTAGGCGTCGATGGCCTTGCGGAAGTAGTCCGCCGCCTCGGGCGTGAGTGAGGAGCCCGGGTCGTCGCCGTTCATGTTCGCCTTCTGGTTGACCGCCAGCCCCGCGCTGAAGGCGAAGCCGCCGTACTGCTCCAGGAGGTCCACGTTGTCGGGAGCGACGTCCAGCCCCTTCTGGATGAGCTGCATGGCCCCGGCAGGGTCGCCCTGCTTGGCCAGATCGTACGCGATCTTCATGCGCACGTCGGCGCTGCCCGGGTTCAGCTCCAGGTACTTCGTGTAGTAGGCCTCGGCCTGCTGGTTCTGACCCAGCGTCGCAGCGATGTAGCCCGCGAGCTTCAGGGCGTCGTCATGCGCCGGATTGAGGGAGAGCACCGTCTTCAGCTCGGCCAGCGCGTCCTCGTACTTCTTCTGCTGGAAGAGGATCTGGGCCTTCTGGTAGTGCGTCGCCGCGGATTTCGGGTTGAGAGCCAGTGCCTTGTTGCAGTTCTCGAGGGCCGCGTCCCACTGCTGGCTCTGCGCGTACTGCGCGCAGAACGCGGTGGCGCGGACCTGCTGGTTGTAGCGGTCGAACTGCTCGAAGATGCCCTGAGCGGCCTGCTGCTCTCCCTTGTCCGGCGCGGAGACGTCCTGGAGGTTGAACGGCTCGGAGGTGGCCATGTTGTAGAAGGAGGCCTTCACCGTGTACTGGCCATCCGCGCCCGGGGTGTACGACGCGCACAGAGCTACCTGGGCGCCCATCTGGGCCGCGAGCTGCCGCGTCTTGATGCAGTCCAGCTGGTCCATCTTCATCTTGTACTTCTTCAGGCTGCTCTCCATCTCCTTCTTCGGGACCGGCTGGTGCGTCGGCAGGGTGTTGATGAGGTCACGAAGCTTCTCGGCCGCCTTCTGGCCGAACTTCTTGTTCGCCCCGTTGAGCGGCTGGAAGTCCGGAATGAGCACCCGGAACCGCTGCATCGACTGGGACTGGGACTGCTGAGCCTGGAGCGCGTGAACCGGCCCGATGGCCAGACCCGCCACGAGGCACATGAACATGAGCTGCAGCCGTCGGAACATGACGAAGGTCTCCTGGGGGTTTCCCCTGCGTATTCCCGCCGGTGGCGGCCGTCCGGACCCGTGCCGAACTTCGATTGAGAACAACAACCAGGCCCGGAGATCCTGTCGCTTCAGGATCCCAGGCCCGGATGGGCTGGCAATCTATGAGTCACCCGGTGATGGGGTCAACCGGAACGATTAGCGGGCGGCGCGTCGGGTTCCCGGGATACCGCCCCGGTGCGAAAAAGGTCCATCGAAGGCCTCGATGGCCGAGCGGACGGACTCGGGCATCGGCTTGGTGGCGCCGGCCGCGTAGTCGTACATGACCTGGATCGAGGTGCCGGTCTGCAGTTGCGTGCCCTCGGCGTCGCACACCTCGTACTCCATCTCGAAGCTCCGCCGGCCCAGGCGGCTCACCCGCACGCCGACGGAGAGATCCCTGGGCCAGAGCACGCGCTGGTGCCAGCGGACGTGTGCCTCGGCCATGATGTAGTCGATGTCCCGGAGTCCCGTCCGCCCGACGACCTCGCGCCAGTACGCCGCCCGGGCCTCCTCGAAGTACACCAGCGCCTGAGCGTGGTGGGCGTGGCCTTCCACGTCGATGTCGCTGAAACGGACGGGCACGGGGTGACGAAAGCGAAAGGAAGCGTCCACGGGGACTCCGCCGCCGGAGGCAAGAACGTCGAGGACAGGCACCATACCGGTGCGTGCCCGTCCCGGCGAGCCCGGGACCCGACGCCCCCGGACCCGGCACGCCGGGCCCGGGGGCCGATGGGGGAGCGTCAGCCCCGCAGGATGCGGATGCTGCCCGAGCCCGTATCGATGTGGATGCGGCCCTTACCGTCGCCGATGGTCCCCCTCAGGTAATCACGCCGCACGGACCGCGTCTGCACCGGGAAGTCCAGGTCGAAGGACCCGCTGCCGGTCTCGAGCTCCACCTGCGCACCCAGGTTCTGTGGAGCCCTGATGGTCACGCTCCCGGATCCGGTGTCGACGTCCAGGCGGTCCACGTCGGTGAGCAGGGTGACCTGTACCGAGCCGCTGCCGGTGTCGAGGACGACGTCGGGCGCCTTCACCGCATCGAGCCCGATGGATCCCGAGCCCGTATCCACCTTCAGCGAGGAAGCGGACACGCCGCCTCCATGGACGCCTCCGGAGCCGGTCTCCACGACCACATCATCGCCGGACACGTCCCGGACGCTCACCGAGCCGGAGCCCGTGTCCACGCGCAGGTCACCCTGGATCCCGCTGACCGTGACGGAGCCGGAGCCCGTGGCCACGTTCAGCGCGCCCTTGATCCCCGACGCTTCGACGGAGCCGGAGCCCGAGGTCAGCCGCAGGTCCGCAGAGACGCTTCGGGCAACCGAGCGGCCGACGGCCAGGTACACCGAGACGCTCTTGCCGTCCGGCACCTGTACCACCAGGTCCGCCCAGGCCTCCAGACCCGAGCCGGAGCCGCGGATCTCCACCCGGTTTCCTCCCCCGCGGTGGTCGGAGTCGCTGAACGTGCCGTCGTCGCGCACGCGCACGCTGCTGTTGGAGTGGCGCCCCATCTCCGGATACACGATCCGGTCGTCCGGGTAGACGACCCGCAGCGTCGAGCGCCCGTCGATATCCCCCGTCTCTATGCGCAGTTTGGACGCATCACGGCCGCCCCGCTGGATCTTGACCACGACGTCCGAGCCGCTTCCCCTGACGACCTCCACATGGCCCGCGAGATCGTAGACGGCCACATCCCGGCCTCGTAGCGACTGCGTCTCCTGAGCGCTCCCCGCCGACGCCAGCATCGCGGTCAGCACGAGGGTGGCTCCCACTCCGATCCCCTTCTTCATGCGACCTCCTCGCTCATCGGCCCCGGGAAGCCCGTGGCCTTCCACATTTCCTGGATCAAGGCACTCACGACCCCCGCCCACCTCCCGCCGGGCTCCGCTGAACCCGGATCTCACCGTCGAACACCTCGATGGATGCCTCCGCACCACCGTCACCGAGGGTGAACTCGAATCTCCCCTCCCCGGTGTAGTGCTGCAGCGTCACCGGGAACTCCGAGGAGAACTCGCCGTCGAACGTGGCCACCTTCACGCGGGCCCCGGTGTTCCGGGGGATCACCAGCGTGGCGTCGCCGTCGTGGACGGAGAACGTGTACGTGCCTCCCTTCGCCATGGGGCCGGCGAAGTACACGTCGCCGTCCAGGGTCTGCGCACGCACGGACGAGGACTGCACGCCGTCCAGGCGGACGTCACCGTCTCCGCTGCCGGCGTCCACGTCGCCCACCACACGAGTAAGGCGCACTTCCCCACCCTGGGACTGTGCGCGTACAGTGCCATGCGCGTCCGTCACGTCGATCTCACCCTCCACGCTGGACAGGTCGAGATCGCCTCCGGTCCCTGCGAGGCGGATGTCCCCGCTCACGTTCTGCACCGACACCGCCCCGTCCACGCCACGGACCGTGACGTGCAGCTCGCGTCCCTGAAGGTCCAGGGCGACCCAGGAGGGGACGCGCAGGGTCAACCGGACATCGGCCGTCCGACTCCGTCGCCCCGTGGCCTCCACCAGCACCCTGTTCCCCGTGCGGGACACCGATACCGCGCGGGCGTCGTCGCGCGTGCCGGAGAGCTCCAACGTGGCGCGGTCCCACGTATCCACCGTCACCTCACCACGGAGGTCGCGCACCTCCACACGGTCCCCGCGCCGCAGGGTCACCGTGGTGTCGGGGGCGCTCCCGCCGCGGACGAGCGTCAGGCCCATGAGGAGGATCAGGGCGTTCATCCGGCCCACCCGGCGATTCTCGCCGCCTCTCTCAGGTAATCCGCCTTCTGCCGGTACACCGCCTGCAGATGCTCGCGGAGGAATGGATCGGCCGGATCCGTGGCCAGCGCGCGCTGCGAATCCTGGATGGCGCGGTCGATGACATCCAGGTTCTTCTGGATGATGCGCACCGTGCTCGGATCCAGCTGCTGCTGTGCCGCCGTCAGCGTGGCCTCCAGATGGGCCAGCTCGTCGGCCAGCGCGGTCGGGGGCCCCTCGCCCTTGGAGGAGACGGGCATCACCACCCCCTGGGTGGAGGCCGGCATCCGCGCGCTCCGTGTCGTGGGACGGGGCGCCAGGGCCCATGTCGCCGTGGCGGATATCAACGCCACGATCACGGCCGCGGCCGCGAGCTGCCGCCGCGACAGGTAGACCCCCGCGCGCCTGGTCTCCACGGCGGGATCCTGCGTCGGCAGCGGGATCACGACCCCCTCCCGCCCCGCCGTGTGCGCGCTCAACGCCGCCTCGATATCGGGCCACAGGTCCCGGGCGGGCGGCACATCGCCCAGGGCCCTGGCTCTCCGGATCACCTCGTCGATCTCGGCGAGTGCCGTGGCGCACTCCGGGCAGACGGAGAGGTGCGCCTCGAGCGCGCGTCGCTCCTCGTCGTCCAGCGAGCCGTCCCGGTACTCCGAGAGCCGGTCCATCCAGTGGCTATGCATGTCTCTCATCATCGATTCAGATGTCCCCGCAGAAGCATCCGTGCCCGGTGCAGCTGGGACTTCGACGTCCCAACCGAGATCCCCATCGCCGCTGCGATCTCCTCGTGCCCGTATCCCTCCACGTCGTACAGAACGAACACCTGCCGCGCGCCGTCGGGGAGGCGGCCTATCGCCCCCTCGAAGTCCAGGGCCAGACCCGCGTCCCGTCGACGCGGCGTCACGATCCGGTCCAGGATCCCCTCCGCCGTGACCCGGCGGGACTCACGCCTCGCCCAGGTCTCCCGACGGCTCAGGATGTGGTTCACCGCCAGCCGGTGCAGCCAGGTTCCGAAGCGCGCTTCCCCTCGGAACGTGGCCAGCTTCTCCCAGGCACGAATGAACACCTCCTGGGTGAGGTCCTCGGCCACGCTCGGCCCCGTCATGCGCAGGGCCAACGCGTGGACGCGACCCACATGCGCGTGGTAGAGACGCGCGAAGGCGTCGTGGTCTCCCCCCGCGGCTTGTCGCACGTCCGTGGCTTCCGCGTGTGCAGGCACCGACCACCTTTCCGGTGGACCTGGATCCGTTTCCGTCCGTTCTTCACACCGTTGGACGGGAGCCTGGCACCCGGGGTTGGAACCGCGTCCTTGCGTCACCGGGTGCTCCGCTCACACCATGATGCGCAGCGCAACCCTCTACACAAGAGCGCCGGTCCCCCGGGGCGGATCGACACCCGCGAGACCCGACCCGAACCGGCCTGAGCCCCCTCGCCATGAACGTTCTTCCCGTCGACCTGGTGGCCCTGGTGGGCACCGTCATGGGCATCTCCATCGTGCTGTTCCCGGTCATCGGGCTCACCGCCCGATTCGCGCTGAAGCCCACCGTGGAGGCGTTCGGCCGTTTCTTCGAGCACAAAGAGCTCGATGAGAGCGTGCACATCCTGGAGCGGCGCATGACTCTCCTGGAGCAGCAGATCCAGTCGCTGGAATCGAGCATGCAACAGGTCGTGGAGGCGACGGAGTTCCACACCGCCCTCCGGAGCGCCCCGCCGCAGAGCCTCGGCAGCGGATCCGAGGCGTCCGACACGGCTCAGCGCCCCGCCGGGTAGCGCGGGAGGGAGCGGAAGCCGACATTCTTCGGGTTCACCCGAAACTCCACTTCCCGATTTCCGTGCACGACGCCGTCGAGATCATCGCGCACCGGGGCTACAGCGGCCGGGCCCCCGAGAACACCCTCGCGTCCCTCGAGGCCGCGGTGGCCGCGGGTGCGGACGCCGTGGAGTTCGATCTCCACACCGCTGCGTGCGGCACGCCCGTGGTCTTCCACGACGGCATGCTCAGCCGCACGACGAACGGCGTGGGGCCCGTGCGCAGACGCACGCTGGAGCAGCTGAAGACGCTGGATGCCGGCAAGTGGTTCGCCCCCGAGTTCGCCGGCGAGCGCATCCCGTCCTTCGAGGAGGCCCTGGCGTCGTTGAACGGGCGCATCGGCCGCATCTACGCCGAGGTGAAGGGCTATCGGGAGTTCGAGGACCTCGATCGCATGGTGGACATCGTCCGGAGGCTCGGCATGACAGCCGCGGTGACGTTCATCTCCATGAACTGGACGCTCCTGGACCGGATGAGGAGCCACGAGCCCGACCTGGACGTCGGCTACATCGTGGACGGGTCCGAGCTGGTGGACGAGAGCCTGCAGCGCGCGGCGGGAGACCCCCGTGCCCTCGTCGACCTGCGCGCCGACCTCGTGGCCGAGGACCCCGGCGTCGTCGCGCGGGCCTCCGGCGACGACATCGATCTCGCGGTCTGGACCGTGGACGATCCCTCCGACGCGCAGCGCATCCTGGAGGCCGGCGTGCGCCGCATCACCACGAACCAGGTCGGAGCGCTCCTCGCCTGGAAGCGGTCCCTCTGAGAGGAGCCCTGCCGACTCCGGCGACGGTCTACGCCGGATCCCCCCCGTCCGCCGCGAAGCGCTGGCGGAGCGTCCTCTTGTCGAACTTCCCCGTCGAGGTCCGGGGGATGGCGTCCATGAACACCACGCGGTCGGGCACCCACCACCGGGGGAAGCGCTCCGCGAGGGGCTCCAAGAGCGCAGAAGGCTCCGGAGTGGACCCGGGCCTGCGCACCACGCATGCCCATGGGCGCTCCTGCCACTTCGCGTCGGGCACGGCCACCACAACCGCCTCCGCCACGTCCGGGTGGTCCATGAGGGCGTGCTCCAACTGGACGCTGGAGATCCACTCGCCGCCGCTCCGAATGAGGTCCCGCGTCCGGTCCACCAGGCGCACGTAGCCGCGCCCGTCCACGGTGGCCACGTCGCCGGTGCGGAGCCATCCGTCGTGGAAGGCCTCCCCGTCGTCACCCTTGAAGTACCCGGCGGTCACCCATGGCCCCCGCACCTCCAGCTCCCCGGGCGTCGACCCGTCGGAGGGCACCGTCATCCCGTCCGTGTCCACCACCCGCGCCTCCACGAAGGGAAGCGGCGTCCCCTGGCTGGTGCGCACCGGCAGGAGGGCCTCGGGGTCCCACGCGGCCATGTCTCCCCGGGGATGGGTGACCATCCCCACCGGCGTGAGCTCGGTCATGCCCCAACCGGTGAGGACCTCCACGTTCAGCTCCTTCCGGTACGCCTCGATGAGCGCAGGCGGCGAAGGAGCGCCCCCGGCGTGGATGCGCAGCCGATGCGCCAGCGGTCTCGGCTCCTTCCTGAGCTCCTCCAGGACGCCCAGCCACACCGTGGGAACCGCCGCCGCGAACGTGACATCCCGCGCCGAGAGGATATCCGCCAGGAGGGCGGCGGTGGGCTTCGGTCCCGGAAGCACCAGGGTAGCCCCCGTCATGGCCGCCGCGTGCGCGAGCCCCCAGGCGTTGGCGTGGAACATGGGCACGGCGGGGAGGATCACGTCGGCCTCCCCGAGGCCGAACCCGTCGGGCAGGCAGATGGCCAGGGTGTGGAGCGCCAGCGCCCGATGAGAGTAAAGCACGCCCTTGGGCTCCCCCGTAGTGCCCGACGTGTAACAGAGCGCCGCGGCGGCGTCCTCCCCGACCTCGGGAGCACCACCGCCCCACCCCGTCCCGTCCACGATCAGCGCCTCGTACGCCGTCCACCCGGGGTGCCCCGACGACGCCTCGTCCGCCAGAACGACCCGGTGGCGGAGGTCGGGCAGCTCCGCCGCGAGCTCGTCCACCGTCGGCACCAGCTCGGGATCCGCGAAGACCGCCTTCGCACCGCCGTGGCGCAGGATGCGCGCCAACTGCTCCGTCGACAGCCGCGCATTGGCCGTGAGGAGCACTGCCCCCGCCTCGGGGACGCCGAAGTACAGCTCCAGATGCCGGTGGGTGTTCCACGCCAGCGTGGCCACCCGGTCTCCCGGACCTATGCCCAGCCGGGGCAGCGCCGCGGCCAGCGCGCCGGCCCGCCGCCGTACCTCGTCCCAGCGCAGGGAGCCGGCTCCCCCGGCGTGGTAGGTCACCACGGTCTTGTCACCGAACAGGTCCGCGGCGCGGTCCAGGATGCGAGGCAGAACGAGGGGGTATCGCATCATGCCCCCTCTCATGCGTCGGTCCCCTCTCCGTCTCCGTCGCCGTTGCCGTCGCCGGCCGCTGCCGGCTCGATGCCGGTGGGAAGATGCATGCGGAAGACCGCTCCCCGGCCCGGCTGCGACTCGACGCTCATGGTGCCCTGATGGGCCTCGACGATGCCGCGCACGATGGCGAGCCCGAGCCCGGCCCCGGTGCGGTCCTGGCGGCTGGCCTGCCAGAACCGGTCGAAGAGGTGGTCCATGGCCTCCTCCGGGATCCCCGGCCCCGTGTCCACCACCGAGATCGTCGCGCCGTCGCCCCCCGAGGCGCTCGCCCGCAGCGTGATGCGCCCGCGGACCGGCGTCGCCTTCAGCGCGTTCTCCAACAGGTTGGAGAGCGCCTGCAGCATCCGGTCCCGATCCATCATCACAGGGGGAACGTCGGGCTCCACCCTCACCTCCAGCGTGACGCTGTAGTTCTCCGCCTGGGATGCGAAGATCGAGCGCGCCTCCTCGAGCACGTCGCCCACGTCTTCGTGCGCCGTGCGGACCACCAGGGCGCCCGCCTCGATGCGCGACACGTCCAGAAGATCCCCGATGAGCCGGCTCATGCGCTCCGCCGAGCGCTTGATGATGGCCGCCTGCCTGGTGCGCTCCTTTTCGTCCAGCGGGAGGTCCAGGAGCAGGTCCGCCGCGGCGCCCACGACCCCCAGAGGGTTGCGCAGGTCGTGGGAGACGATGGACACGACCTCGTCACGCGTGCGCACGGCTCGGCGCAGCGCCTCCTCCTTCTCCCGGATCTCGGTCATGTCCGCGAACGTGAGCACGGCGCCCTTGACCTCCTTGCCGTCCACCAGCGGGCGCAGCGACCACTGGACGGGGAGCGCCGTCCCGTCCCGGCGCCAGAGCACGTCCATGTCCGGAGAGCGTATCCGCTCCCCTCGGGACAGCGCGGCGAGGACCGGGGACTCCTCCCTGCTGACCGCCTGACCGTCGAGGGTGGTGTGGTGGAGAACCTCGTGGAAGTCGCGACCCTTGAGCGCGCTCTCCATGTACCCGAGGAGCTCGCACCCCGCCCGGTTCACGGACGTGCAGCGGCCCTTCAGATCCATGCCGATGACGCCGTCCCCCGTGGCCTCCATGAGGGCGTCGATCTCCCGCCGGGCCAGCACCGCGTCCATACGGCGATCCTGGGTCTCCCCGGCGAGGACGCGCTGGTTCCACCCCACCAGGGCCACCGCCACCAACGCCAGGAGAGCCAGGACCACGAGGGCCAACGTGATCCGTCCCTGCAGCGTCTCCAGAGCCTGGACCTCCAGGCGGGCCTGGTCCACCTGGTCCTGGATGGCGTTCTCCAGGTCCACGGTGCGCTGCTGGATCTCCTTGTACCGGTCCTGCTCCGCGTCGACCTGGTCGAGGGCGTCCCTGCGGTTCGCGTCGGACAGGAAGGCAGGGTGCTGAAGCAGGTGCCAGCTCTCGGCGTCGGTGAAGAGGGCGGCCAGCTTCTCGGGCAGGTCGCCCTGGAGCTTGAGCTCCCCTTTCTGACGTTTCAGGCTGTCGTCGACCTGGATCAGATGCTTCAGGCTGTCGTAGATCTGGCCCTCCCGGGCGAGGGCTTGGTCATAGGCCTCCTTGTACTCCGGCTCGCCCGTCATGATGAACGCCTGGAACGAGGACATCTCCAGGGCCTGGACCATGGAGAGCCGGGTCGCCTGCAGGCTCGCCGGGTCGAGGATCTCGGTGACCCGGCGTTGAGCGTCGGCGGCCTCGCGCCCCATCACGGCGGGCACGGCGAAGAGCGCCACCACCGCCAGCACCACGAAGGCCACCGGCACGGTGCCGCGTCCCAGCAGGGGCGCACCCCGGGTTCGACGGGTCGCGCTCACGCAGGGTGTACCTGGGGCGCCGGCGCGGCGCCTCCCGGCCCTCGGCTTGTCATCGTCGAGCCCCCCCTTCTCGAGCGCCGGCCGGCCCCAAGGAGGTAGGGTCGTTCCCAGCGCCGAGCATGGCCCATCAAATCTACGCTCCAGGGGCCGGTTCCTGCCTCCCTTTTCGGATTTCCCGCTCGCGGAGGCGGGCCTCGGCGGTACGGCGGTCCTCCGGAGTGTTCACGTTCAGAAGCGCGTCGTGGCCGCCCTCCGGAAGCTCCGCGCCGAGGACGTTGCCCCCCACTTCCCTGAAGAGCGCGTGGAGGGAGAGGTCGGAGCAGGAGAGGCGCCGCACCACCGCATCCAGCACCTCCAGCGCGTAGGCGGCACACAGGGGCTCGATGCCGCCACCCTCCCTCCGCGGCGCCACGGCGGGTGACCCGCCCAGGGCGCCGGCGACGGCCTCCAGGAGAGAGGGGCGCACCAGCGGCAGATCGCACGCCAGCAGGAGCACGCCCTCACAGCCCCGGGCGGAGGCCTCGTGGAGGGCCGCCTCGAGCCCCCCGAGAGGTCCCCTGCCCGGGCTCCGGTCCGCCACCACCGGTACCCCCGCGTCCGGGACCGGGGCGGAGGACACGACCACGACGTCGTCGGTGACGGCGGCCATGGCTTCGACGGCCCGCCGAACCATGGGCAGGCCGCCGACGAGCGCGCCGGCCTTCGGCCCGCCGAAGCGACGCCCTTCCCCTCCGGCCAAGACCGCGCCCAGGAGGCGGGCTCCCGGGCGCTCGCCGGGGGGAACCACCATCTCAGTGGACCCGCTCCCCACCGGCGTAGACGTTGAAGACGCCGCCGCGCGCGAAGCCCACGAGGGTCACCCCGAAGCGGACGGCGACGTCCACCGCCAGGCTCGAGGGGGCCCCCACCGCCACCACCACCGGGACGCCCGCGGCCACGGCCTTCTGCAGGATCTCGAAGGAAGCGCGGCCGCTCACCACGAGGATCCTCTCCGCGGCGGGGAGCGCGCGTCCGAGAAGGAGATGGCCCACCGCCTTGTCCACCGCGTTGTGGCGTCCCACGTCCTCGCGCACCACGGCGGACTCGCCACGGGGCGTGAAGAGGCCGGCGCCGTGGAGCCCTCCGGTGCGGGCGAACACCCCCTGCCCCTCCCGGAGGAGCTCCGGCAGCGAGGACAGGACCTCCGTTCCCACGGTGACGTCGCTCTCCACCGGCCGGCACCCGCGGGCCTCCACCGCCTCCAGCGACGCCTTGCCGCACACGCCGCAGCTCGACGAGGTGAACACGTTCCGGCGGTGGGCGTGCGCGTCGAAGGGCACGCCGGGAGCGAGACGGGCCTCGACGACGTTGTACTCCTGCGTCCCTCCGCCACGGCAATACGTCAGCTCGTGGAGGGCGTCGGCCGTGTCCACGATCCCCTCGCCGTGGAGGAAGCCCGCCACCAGCTCGAAGTCGTCGCCGGGAGTCCTCATGGTGACGGCCAGAGCGTCGGAGAGGCGGCTTCCGTCGGCCTGCACCCGCGAGACGCGGATCTCCAGCGGCTCCTCCACCGCGAGTTGGTCCCGGGTGCGCTGCACGGCTCCCTTCCGGTGCCGCGCGATGCGGACGGGGCGGACGGCTCCTCGGCGGCCGATCATCTCAGTCCGCCGCCTCCGCGGCGCCCTCCTCCTTTTCCTCCTCTGCGTGGCCCGCCGTCACCTCGACCACGGCGGTAAAATCGGGGATGCCGCACCGGGGCTCCACCACGTCGCGCCGGATGAGCGGGTTCGCCTCCGGCCAGAAGACCTGGAGGTTCCTCTCCTTCATGGGCGCGATGCGGCAGCGGCCCCGGAAGGTCCCCACCTCCGAACGGAGGGTCACGGGATCGCCGTCGGACAGGCCCAGGCGGCGCGCGTCCCCCTCGGCCATGAAGACGTCGTCACGCGAGCCGCCCGTGAGCGGGTCCCGCGCGGCCTGGATCATGGAGTTGAACTGCTTGCCGCGCCGGGTGCTCAGGTGGAAGCGTCCCTGGGGGACGTCGAGCTCCGGGGGGCGTACCGCCACGAAGCGGGCACGCCCGTCCGGGAAGCCGAAGCGCCCCCCGGTGCACAGCCGCGGTCCCCCCCACTGCACCATGTCGCCCTTGTGGGCGAGGTGCTGGATGCCCTCGTACGCCGGAACCGCCCGGGCGATGTCGGCGCGCACCGCCCGGGCGTCGGAGAACGCGACGGCCTCCGAGCCCTCGGAGCGGACCCGCGCGGCGACCTCCGCCAGGACCTGCCACTCGGCGCGGGCCTCCGCGATGCGCCGCCCCGGGATCTCGGGGCTGAAGTAGATGCGCCGCTCCGTGGACGTCTCGGTGCCGCCGCCGGGCTGCTCGTAGCGCGTGGTGGCGGGCAGGAGCACCACAACGTCGGCCGGCTCCACGAGCATCTGCGGAGAGACGACGATGTCCTGGTGCACCCGCAGGGGCACCCGCTCCAGCGCCTCGCGTGAGTAGTGGGGGTCCGGCAGCGTGCCCAGGTAGTCGCCGCCGATGGCCCAGAGCGCGTCGATGTCGCCGCGGTGGGCCGCATGGATGGTCTCTACGGCGGACAGGCCCCGCCAGGGCGGGACCTCGAAGCCCCACAGGGCGCTCATCTCGGCGGCGCTGTCGGCGTCCACGGCGCGGCCTCCCGGGAACTTCCAGGGCACCGCGCCCACCTCCGCGCCCCCCTGTACGCCCGAGTGGCCCCGGATGGGCATCAGCCCGCACTTCTCCCTTCCTACGAAGCCCCGCGCCAGGGCCAGGTTCAGGATTGCCTGCACGTTGTCCACGCCGAAGCGGTGCTGCGTGATGCCCATGCTCCACACGAAGACCGCGCTGCGGGCGCGAGCCACCATCTCCGCGAAGCTCCGCATCCCGTCCCGCGAGACGCCGCTGAAGCGCTCCAGGTCCTCCCAGGACTGCTCGGCCAGGGCCTCCTCGACGGCCTCGAAGCCCGTGGTGTGCTCCTCCACGAACCCGCGCTCCACCGCGCCCTCCGCCACCAGGTGCTTGAGCACACCGTTCAGGAAGGCGACGTCGCCCCCCTGGTGCACCTGCACGAACGTGTCCGCGAGCTTCGTGCCGAACAGCGCGGAGTCGAAGATCGAGGGAATCCAGTACCGCTCCATGGCCGGCTCGCGGAAGGAGTTGATCATGGCGATGCGCGTGCCCTGCTCCTTGGCGCGGTACATGTACTTGGTGGCCACAGGTTGGTTGTTGGCCACGTGGGACCCGATGAAGACCAGCAGGTCCGTCCCCATCCAGTCCGTGTACGAGCACGTGGACGCCGCGACCCCCAGCGACTGCTTGAGCGCCGTCGTGCTGGGCGCGTGGCATATGCGCGCCGAGTTGTCCACGTGATTCGTGCCCAGGAAGCGCGCGACCTTCTGCGTGACGTAGTAGGTCTCGTTGGTGATGCCGCGGGATGTCAGGTAGAAGGCCAGACGCCGTGGGTCCGTGCGTCTCAACCGCTCCACCAACAGGTCCAGGGCCTCCCCCCACGAGACCCTGTGGAACCCTGCGTCTCCACGACGCCGGACCATCGGGCACGGAAGGCGACCCAGGCCCCGGAGCTCGTTCCCCGGCATCTCCTCCAGCCGCTTCGCGTCGGCCAGACGGCCGGGATCGAGGGGCCCCATGGTGTTGAGCCTGAGGAGCTCCAGGCGCACCGTGCACAGGTGGACGCCGTCGAGGGTGTGGTCCCGCATCCCCGTGGTGCCCAGCGCGCATCCGTCGCATACGCCGTCCCGGAGGATGCGCATGCCGAACTCGAGCTCGTCCCGGTTCTGCCACCAGATCCGGGCCATGTCGCGGTAGTGGTGAGGCTTCTCCTCACCCAGGCCGAAGGGCTTCAGGGATACCCAGGTGGCGGGGTTCCAGCCGAACTCCATGGTATGCCGGGCAGGAAGGGAGGGTCACGCCGAACCATCGGAAGGTGGCGCCGTGGCGCGGGGAGGCTTCCGGGGCCGGCCGAACCCCTGAACCTCCGCCGCCCGGGCCCGTGAAGTCAAGGGGAACGGGATCTCACCGCCCGAAGAAGATCACCGTGGCCACCACGTAGACGATCCACCCGATGAGGACCGTGAAGAAGGTCTTCGCGTTGCCGAAGTCCAACGCCTGGCGAACCGCGATGAAGCCCGTCACCAGCATCCAGAGCGGCACCACCAACCCGATGATCCATCCCACCAGCGGGATGAATCTGAAGAGAAAGAGGATGCCCGGCGCCTGCGCGAAGCCCAGGGTGCGCAGCAGCTCACCCCAGGTGGCGGTGCCCTCGAACACCTTGGTGCCGATCAGATAGGTGATGCCCGCCCACACCGCCCACCCCACCAGCGCGAAGCACGCCGCCCGCAGGCTTCCGAAGAGGCCGTAGTGCCAGGCGCCGATCCCGCCGGCGACGGCCACCATCACCACCACGAGGGCGGCCTGGCCGGTAGCGCTCTCGTCGTGCTCGACGTCCTCGAAGGTGCCGATGCTCAGAAGCGCGGCGCCCATCATCCGCTCCACCAGTGAACCGCGGGAGCCACCGGACGATGCCATAGGAGCCTCCTGTCGGGGTGAGTCTGCCGGTACGATGCTCAATACCCGGCCCCGGCGCCACCACTTTGGGATCGGCTCCCCGCGGAGGGCGGCTCCACGCCGCCCGAGCCTCAGGGCGCTGCCACCCTCACGTGGTAGCGGGCGGCCATCAACCCGATCTGCGCCCGACTGGTGAGGCCGAGCTTCGCCATGAGCCGCGCCAGATGGTTCTTCACCGTCTGCTCACGGATGCCCAGCTTCCGTGCGATGGCCTTGTTGCCCAGCCCCTCCGAGAGCAGGGCCATCACCTCGAGCTCCCGCGCCGTGATGGAGGGTTGCCGGACCGCGCCTCCCATCCCCGCCTCGGCGAACGCGTTCAGCCAGGGTGCGGCCGCCACGTGGCCCGCGGCTACCTCGGTGACGGCCTGCACCACCTCCGGCGCGCTGGCCTCGCGGGGCAGACAGCCGCTGGCCTGGCCCCTGAGAGAGGTGAGGCAGCATTCGTCCAGCAGCCGCGCCGCATCCGGCGACAGATGCGCCTGTCCCCCGGCGGTGAGGAGATGCCGCAGGGCACACTCCTCGGCCGTGTGAGGCACCAGCACCAGGACGCGACACGAAGGGTACCGGCGCACCAACGCCGGCAGCAGCTGCGGATCGTCCCGCCGGAAGCGCACGTCCAGCACCAGGACGTCCGGATGATGCTCTTCGAGGATGGTGTCCAGATCCTCGGGGCCGTCCAGCGAGGCCACCACGCGCGCCACCTTGGATTCGGCGAGAGCCGTCTGAATTCCCAGACGCGGGAAGGTATCCTGAACCGCGACGACGACATCCAACATGATGCACATCCTCGTGCGATGCCGACTGGGGCGCCGGCAGTCCGGGAGGGTCACTCAGCGGGCAGGATTGACGACTGTAGAATATAAGCGCTTGCCCGGAACTTTAGTACCCATACCGGAGGTACGAACGGCCCAGTCGATATCCGAAATCCTACGGACCGCGCCGCCCACGCCCGGGGACCCCCGTCTTCAGCGGTTCCCCCCGCCTCCGCGCACGCGCCAGAGCACTCCACCCGAGGCGATGAGGTCGGTCTCGGTCTTGCCCCAGTAGTGCGTAATGGACTCCCGCGCCTGGAGATCCAGCGTCAGGCCGGCCACGGGGATCGTCACCCCCGCCCCTACGTCGCTCCCCCAGGTGAACCCGTCGTTGGGGAGGATCGCGCTCGTGTCGGCGGGGGTGGTCGGCTCACCGAAGTGGTACTGCTTCCCGCCGAAGCCGCCCACGACGTAGGGCTGCACACGCCACACGGTGAGGCGTGTGGGGACCACGAGCTGCAGGCTCACCGTGGTCACCGTGGCCCGGAGGTCTACCCACGTGGTGGCCACGTATGGTGGGGTGTACAGCTGGCGGGGCATGACGATGGAGTGGGCCACCGACACCCACTGGTCGAAGGACCGCATCACCTCGCCCCGGAGCATCAAGGGACCGCCGCGCCGACCCACCTGGACGCCGACTCCCAGCATCAGCGCGCGCCCCAGGTACCCGTCGGTCCACTCCACCGGGCCGTCGCCGCTGAAGTTCGTGTACTTCTCGTACAGGTACGTGTCCGGGAACATCGCCCCCGCCCGTGGCTCGACGCTGATGGTGATGGGGCTCTGCGCGAGGAGGGGAGCCCCGAAGGGCAGGAGGAGAAGCGCCGCGAGGGCACATGGAAGCGTGCGATTCATGGCGGAGCGGCAGGCTGGAGAAACGTCCGGGACCGAACCCTGGAAAGGTCAGGCGCACCCCCCTTTGCCGGTAGTCGGGAAATCTCCGCCGCGACCGAGCGTGGATTCGGGTCGTCTTCGGAGGGTATGCGCCCCCTCCGAGACCTTGCACGAAAAGCCACAAATGGCCTGGCTGAGCCACTTCCAGGCGTCATAGGTACTTTCGTACCCATTTGGTTGGTACCAACGACACATGGTGGATTCAGCGTCCATCCGGGAAACTACGGAGGGCGTGAGCCGGGCCTGAGGTGCGTCAGATCTCCAATTCCTCCTCAACACAGTCTCCCCGGGACCCGGCAGCAGGCCTGCGTGCAGTCCTGTCCTGCTCCGCCCGTCGCACGAGGGGGTGAAATGAAAGAGACGGAGTCGTGCCCATGAAGAAGCGAATACCGCTCTGGGGTGGCGCAGCGCTCCTCGCGTTCGTACTGGCGGCATGCGAGGGGCCCATGGGGCCAGCCGGTCCGGCCGGAGATACCGGGCCGACGGGGCCCGCAGGTGAGGTCGGCGCCACCGGACCGGCCGGCGCCAACGGCAACTCGACCTGCAGCGACTGTCACGTCGGTGACACGGAGCTCTTCCAACGCGAGGTCCAGTACGAGGGGTCGGTCCACTACACGGGCGGTAACTACGCCTACGGGAACCGGAGCTCGTGTGCGGACTGCCATACCCACCAGGGCTTCCTGGCCAGGCTCGCCAACGGGTGGGGCGCAGGGACGGCCGTCGACAACCCGGCGCCGCCGAACTGCCGCACCTGCCACCACATCCACGACACGTACACGCGGGCGGACTACGCGCTGCGTGCGCAGGATCCGGTGCAGCTCCTGTATCCGGCCAGCGCTACCGTGGACTTCGGCAAGGGTAATCTGTGCGCGAGCTGCCATATGGCCCGTGTGCCCAGCCCGACGCCGTCGATCGGCGGTCCCGATGTCACCCTCACGAGCACGCACTACGGGACGCACCACAGCCCGGTGGCGGACATTCTAGGTGGTAAGGGACTCTTCGTCTTCTCCGGGTCCCAGACCGTCAACGAGGTCCCGTTCATCCACGGCAGCTCGACCGTGGGGTGCCCGCTCTGCCACATGGCGGCTGGGTATGGCAACGAGGCCGGCGGTCACACGCTCAACATGACGTACGCCGAGCATGGCTCCGAGGTGGACAACACCTCCGGGTGCCTGACCTCCGGATGCCACACGAGCATGCCGGACGGCTTCAACGAGGGACACATCCAGAGCCAGGTGCAGAACCAGCTGGACAGCATCGCGGCGTTGCTCACCACCGCGGGCATGCTGGACAGCACCGGCACGCTCGTGGCCGGCACCTACTCCGGAAGCCTCGTCGCCGCGTTCCTCAACTGGCAGACGGCTACCGAGGACAAGAGCCTCGGCATCCACAACCCGCCGTACGTGACGACGGCGCTGCAGAACACCATGGAGGCGCTGGCCGGCATCGTCCCGTAAAGCACGCGGGCGCGATCTCGACCTCCTCGTGTTGACATGAGTCGGGGCACCGTGGCCCCCGGGGCGACCCGGGGGGTACGGTGCCCTCGGCTTGTGGAGGACGCCCGCCGCAGGTAATTCCCGCAAGACCCTACGTCACCCCTTGCACTGCACTGCCGAGAAAGGACCCATGCGTATCCCGCTCTCGAGCGCCCTGGCCGTGTGTCTGGCCGTGGGTGCATGTCGCGCCACCAGCGGCGTCGAGCTCACCGACGCCCAGCGTACCGCCATCGCGACCGAGGTGACCCAGACCGTCGACTCGCTCTTCGCGGACATGAACGCCCACGACGCCGACCGCATCTTCGCGCACTACCGCCAGAGCGACGACTTCCTGTACGTGACGGTCTCGGAGACCATGCGGAGCTGGAAGACGTTCTCCACCGTGACGCGGTCCTACTGGACCCAGCACCCGGACGTCACGTTCAAGCATCATATCGTGCAAACCCAGGTGCTGGCCCCGAACGTGGCCGTGGTGACCATCGCGGGGAGCGCCACCGACGCGCCGCATCTCACGTGGACCCAGGTCTACGTCCGCGAGGGCGGGCGATGGGTCATCACGCTGGAGAACGAGGCATGGCCCGGCGCGCGGTCACCGACGCCGCCGCACCCGGCGATGGAGGTTCAGGACACGACCGGGCCTGGGGGCTGAGGCCGTCGAAGGGTCCCAGTCCCATGTAGCCAATACGGTACGTCCCCGTCGCGGGGAGCCACGTGAACGCGCAGGGTGCTCAGCCCTCGGGCAGCGTGGCCAGGCGCCTGTCGATCTCCTCGATGCGCGCGGCGGCCTCGACGATGCCCACGAGCATGCCGCCGGCGGGCTCGATGAGGCTGTAGAGGATGCGCGCCTTGTCGAGGCTGGCCCGGGCATCGTCCCGTCGATCGTCCACGTCGGCCTCCAGCCCGTCCAGATAGAGGATCTCCGCCATCATCCAGCAGCGGGCCGGCTCGACCTCACCCGTGGGCGCCACCAGCATGCGCAGGGTCTCCCCGTCGAAGCCCCGGAGCAACGCCAGATCGAAACCGGCTCGCCCCGACAGGGCGGTCAACTCGTCCTGGAGGGAGGCGTGATCGGTCTTGCGACCCAGAATGCGGTCCCGCAGGGCAGCCATGATGGCTCCCATCTCCTCGATGAGTCGCAGGATGTAGTCGCGTTGCGGCATGTGTGGTGCCCGGAGTCCGGCGCTGGGATATGCCTGCCGAGACTACCCCCACGGACGAGCGCAGGCAAGGCGCTCGCGTCGTCGTCTCGTACCCGGACCGTCTGCGGTGGAGGCCGTTCGAGCGGCTTCGGGAACATGGACTACCGCGGCCCCCCGCCGTATGTTGACCCATCGACGGGCTCGCACGATTCAGGACCCCCCCTGCCCGCAGCCCACCCACGCGGCCTCTCGCACAGGAGGCACTGTGCGGCGGATCGTCTCCGCTCCCCCGGCGTCGCGTTCGGCCTGCCCCCTGGAACGACACGTCCGGCACTCCCGCCCGAGCGGAGACCGCGCCGCAGCTCATGTACTTCACGGTACGATCACAGGAGGTGCGCCATGCTGTTCATGACCATTTTCACCTACGACCCCGACCACCGTGACGCGGTGCAGAAGAGGGTCGTCTCGAAGGGGACCATGATCCCGAAGGGGGCAAAGGAGCTAGGCGTGTGGTCCGCGGTCGGCGGGGGACGCGTATTCCGGCTGCTGGACGTGGACGATCCCCGGATCATGTATCAGGGGACCCGGGCATGGTCCGACCTGGGCAGCATCGAGGTCGTCCCGGTCATGGACACGGCCGACGTGGTGAAGATGCTGAAGAAGAAGTAGGCCGCGCCGCTGCAAGGCTCAAATCGCGTCGAGCTTCTTGGTCCCTGCCCGGGTCGGTGCACGCACCGATGGTGCAGCGGCTTACGGCGCCGCGGCCCGCCGCGACCGGCTTCGGGCGCCGTCCCTTCATCGGAAGGAGGTGTTTCTATGGCTTCCCACGCCCCCCTCTCAATGTCCAGCGTCGGCCTGGGGGCCTTCCTGCTCCTCTTGGTCGCCGGGTGCGGCAACGAGCCCCGGATCACGGATGTCGACGCCCTGGCCCCGGCGTTCGATGCCCTCTCCGCGTCCACGGACGCCATCGATCTGGGAAAGGCGATCTTCTTCGATACCGATCTCTCTCTCAACGCCAACCAGTCCTGCGCCTCCTGCCATGACCCCCAATGGGGCTTCACGGGCCCTCTCCCGGCCATCAACGCGCACGGCTCGGTCTACGAGGGCTCCGTCACCGGAGCCTTCGGCAACCGCAAGCCACCCTCGGCAGCCTACGCGACGCAGAGTCCGATCCTGCACTGGACCAGGCAAGGCGGCGGTCTCTGGCTGGGCGGCAACTTCTGGGACGGCAGGGCCACCGGTGAGATCCTCGGGAACCCGGCAGCGGATCAGGCCCAGGGACCATTCCTGAACCCCCGCGAGCAGGCGCTCGCGGACAAGGCCTGTGTGGTCTATTTCGTCTCGGTCAGCACGTACTCCGGCCTCTTCCGGTCGGTGTGGGGCGACGCCATCTCCACCGTGGACTTCGGAGCAGACCCGGCGAGCACCTGCCGTGCTGGTGGCACGCTCTCACTGTCGGCGGCCGGCCGCGCTATCGTGGACCAGGCGTACGATCAGATCGGCCTGACCATCGCGTCGTACGAGGCGTCCCAGGAAGTCAACGCCTTCACGTCCAAGTTCGATGCCTACCTGAGGCACCAGGCCCGACTCACGAGGGTGGAGAAGCAAGGGCTCTCTCTCTTCAAGGGCAAAGGGAAATGCTCGCGATGCCACTCGGTCAACGGACGTGACCCCCTGCTCACCGACTACAGCTACGACAACCTGGGGGTGCCCGCGAACCCGGAGAATCCTGCGCTCATCTCCGAGGGCTTCATCGACCCCGGCCTCGGTGGCTTCCTGGAGGACGAAGACGAGTGGGGAAAGGTGAAGGTCCCCACCCTCCGTAACGTGGACAAGAGGCCTACGCCGGATACGAAGTCGTACATGCACAACGGGGTCTTCCGCAGCCTCGAGCAGGTCGTGCACTTCTACAACACCCGCGACGTTCTCAGCGTGTGCGGCCCCGACGTGTCACGCGACGACGCACAATGGGGAGTCACCTGCTGGCCACCGCCCGAGGTCGAGCAGAACGTCAACCGGAGCGAGTTGGGGGACCTGGGGCTCTCCCCTCAGGAGGAGGCCGCTCTGGTGGTCTTCCTCAAGACACTGTCGGACGGCTGGGGAAGCTGAGTCCTCCTCGCTGGTCGTGCTGACCTCGATACCCGAGGGGGGGACTGCCCGCCCCCCTCGAGTGTCTCCTCCCGCTCAGTCCTGCCTCTGGAGGAACTCGATGGAATTCGTGTAGGTCATGGTTTGAGGCAGGACGACGGCTTGAGGCAGA
The DNA here is from genome assembly GCA_022340865.1 of Gemmatimonadota bacterium. Lineage (GTDB taxonomy): Bacteria > Gemmatimonadota > Gemmatimonadetes > Longimicrobiales > Gaopeijiaceae > SZUA-318. The sequence goes on along the minus strand of JAJDNC010000033.1, from coordinate 2,514 downwards.
CCCTCGTACCGGATCTCACCGGTCAGCGTGCCCGTGCGGTGCCGTCCCACCATGTAGCCCTGGCTCTTGTCGATGTAGAACACTCCCGTGTCGGAGCCGGCGAGGGTGGATACGGCCGTGATGCCTGGCTGGGGGCCCGGGCCTTCGTTGCGCAGCTTCTCCTCCACGTTCGCACTCACGATCCAGACGGGGCGGCCGCTCACGACCGAGTCCCGGACCACCTTGTACATCCCCGCCTTGGTCCCGTGGAAGATGTCGCCTGCCTTCGTCGTGTCCGCGTAGCTCGTGGTGTCGCTCCAGGTCGTTCCGAGGGCCAGCGCCCTCCCCGGGGTCGGCATGAAGAAGTCATCGAATTGCCGGGTGAGGTCCGTCACGTTCTCGAACGACTTGGGGAAGTCCGGCGCGTGGAGCGTCTGAACATGGTTCCGCCGGTCGAAGCGCAGCACGAACTCCTTGTGCAGCGCCGAATCCGTGGCGGGCTGCAGGTCTCCTTGCGGACCCTTCATGGAGATCTCCAACGCATCGTACCACGCGTGGGCACTGTCCGCGTTGATCCGGGCCACCGCGATCCGCGCGTCGTGCAGCGTCTCCATGTTCACCTTCCCCTGCGGAGCCGTGATCGCGATCTGGCCCTTGCTGATCTCCCTGTAGCTCAGGGTGTCCGGAGATCGAAGGTGGGCCACCGAGACCGGTGACGAGGTCAACAGGGCCAGAAAGACCGATTCGATGATCATGGCGCCTCTGCATGGGTTTGATGTTGACGCCGTGCCGCACGACGATCAGGGGTCACCCGACCCGCCCTCACGGCTCCAGGCTCGACGCCCGGGGATGCCAACAATACGTCACTTCCGGGCTCGCCACACGTGCGCCGGCCGTGGGTCGTCCTCCTCCGGGCCCCGAGGCGTCATGCCATCCGGGGTTGAGTCGTTTCTATGAAGGGACCCGGGATCGGGCCTCCCGCCCCACCTCTCGATGGCAGTGCCGACGATGGAATCTTCCGGTGCGTTGCGAACCACGGCGATGCGGTGGTGCGTGGTGGTCGGTGTCCTCCTCGCGTGCGACTCGGCTGCTGCCGGTCCTCGTGTCTCGCCGCGAGGTGAGCTGCGGGCCGTCGTCGAGGACATGAGTCGTACGGGCACGAGGAACGGCGTAGGCAGGGACTTCATGGGCACCGGCGAGTTCAGGGACAGCATGAGCGTCGCCGGGCTCGAGACGTTCAGGATCTCGTCCCAGGGAGTGGGGGGCTCGGAGGGCGAGCGCTTCTTCGTGCACCTCTATGGTCTTCACCGACCGACGCCGGGCACCTTTGCCTTCGATCTGTTCCCGACGGAGACGGTTCGCGGCGATCGCCTGGGGTTGAGTGGCCAATACGCGTTGAGACGCGCGGACGGCGCCACCGAGTGGTTCTTCGTGGAGCGTGGTGAGCTGAAGATCACCGAATCCAGCCCGAGCTCCGTCCGCGGGACGTTCGACGTGGTCGGCGTCCGCTGGTGCGTCTATCTTGCCGACGGATCCATCGAAGGCTGTGACGATCTCCAGGTCCCCCGGGACGCTCCACGTACCACCGCCACCGGCTCGTTCGTGGCGGTCCCGCACGCGGCCCCGTGAGTGGCCTTCTGACGCGAGTCCTCGGCGTCGGCTACTTCCTCCGCAAGGGAAACAGCCACCCTCTGTGCACCCCCCTGGGCTCTTCGACCACCACGAAGGAGTCCGGCGCGCTGGCGTTCACCATGCGCACGTAGGGAGTCACGCGTCGCCGGCGAATCACCGAGTAGAGGACCTCAACGTTGCCGTCACGTCCCTTGCCGGCCATCTCCGTCACCGCGAACCCGCTCTCCCGCAGGCCGGCGGCGAGAGTTGCCCCTCCCTCCTTCACCATCGTTCTCACGGTGGCGAGTCCGATGGCCAACCGCTCCTCGATGAACATGCCCACCACGTTCCCCGTGGCGCACCCGCCGGCGTACCCGAGGAGGTGCCAGGGACTCGACAGGTGCTGCACCACGGTGGCAACCGCGAAGACCCATATGGACACCTCGAAGAAGGCGAGGATGGGAACCAGCAGCTTGTTGTTGCGCACCATGAGCAGCATTCGGACCGTGGCCAGCGACACGTCGCTGATGCGCAGGAAGAAGATGACGATTGGGCCGGCGGGACCGGCCAGCAGGCTGGAAAGCACGGTGCGGTGTGTCCTCGTGGACATGAACCGACGCCTGTAGGAAAGCCAATCCCGCCGCGGCACACCAGGGAAAAGAGGAGGCCACGGCCCCCGCCGCCGCGCCGCCCGCCAGTAGCGCAGGGGGCGGACGGGTACGATACTCGCTGCAGTGACCCGGAAGCTGGAGGCCCAAAGGAGTCACATCCTCAGGAGCCAATGGCATCGCCGGCGAACAGGAGGGACGTTGCATGGCTGACAGAAACACCAAGGCCTTCACGTGCCCGTACTGCGTCAGGGATCTGGCGATTCCCGTCAGTGAGCTGGCCGATGGCCGCCACGTGACGTGTCCCGCGTGCGGC
>JAJDNC010000029.1 GCA_022340865.1 Gemmatimonadota bacterium | reverse complement strand
CCCGGGGGGGTCCCGCCCCCGCGGGCCACCCCGCCGACCTGTCCCCGTCCGTGCCCGTCACGATGGCGGTACCCTTGTGCTTCCGTCAGCGGGGGGCAGATTAGTCGTTCCGCCCTTGTGGTTCCGTGTAGCCCGACCGGCGAGCACGAACGAAGCGTCATGACCATTGAAGCCCTCAAGGAACAGGCCCGACGCCACGAGCAGAAGGAAGAGTGGCAGAAGGCTCTGGACCAGTACAAGAAGGCGATCGCCAAGCTCGACAAGGACGATCAGCCCGACATCGGGCTGTACAACCGGGTCGGCGACCTCTACGTGCGCGTCGGCGACCTCTCCAGCGCCGTGGATCACTACGAGCGGGCGGTGGACCTCTACATGGAGTCCGAGCTCCCCAACAACGCCATCGCGGTCCTGAAGAAGGTCATCCGCAACGTCCCGGAGCGTCACCAGGCCTTCCTCAAGATGGGGCAGGTGCGGGCGTCCCAGGGCTTCCTGCCGGACGCCCGCACGAACTTCCTCACCTATGCCGAGCGGATGCAGCAGGCGGGCAACATGGACGAGTCCTTCCGGGCGCTCGTGGAGTTCTGCGACCTCGCTCCGGGTGATGTCGCCCTGCGCCGGGCGGTGGCGGACCAGATGGCGTCGCACGAGCGCAAGGGCGATGCCGTCCAGCAACTGTCCATCGCCTACCGGAGCCTGATGCTCAAGGGGGAGACGGAAGACGCGGCGACGGTGGAAGGGCGGATCCGCGAGCTGAACCCGGACGCGGACCTGACCGCGGTGATGGCCGCGGAGCCGGCCGAGGCGGCGGAAAGCGGCGACGAGGACGAGATCACGGGCTCCCTGGGCGAGATCGAGTTCGGCGCCGCGCTCACCACCGAGGAGCCCGAGACCGAGGAGCCCGAGGTGGAACCGGTGGAACCGGTGGAACCGGCGGAGGCCGGCGGCATCGAGATGGGCGGCTTCGAGATCACCACCTCGGCCGACGAGGCCGCCGCGGGGATGGAGGAGGAGGAGGAAGAGGCCGAAGCGCTCCCCACCTTCGACCTGGGTGAGGAGGAGGAGGAGGGCGAGGCGCTCCCCACCTTCGACCTGGGTAAGGAGGAGGAGGAGGGCGCGCCCCACCCCCCCGCCGACCTGGCCGAGGAGCAAGAGGAAGAGGAAGAGGGCGAGGCGCTTCCCACCTTCGACCTGGGCGAGGAGGAAGGCGCGGCATTGCCCGCCTTCGACCGCGAGGAGGAGGAAGAGGAGGAGGGCGCGGAGCTTCCGCTCATGGAGTTCGGCGACGACGAGGAAGGGGAGCCCGAGAAGGTCGTCGAGGCCGCCATGGAAGAGGCCCGCTCCGACACCGAACCGGCGGCGGAAGCCCCCCCGTCCATGGACGAGGTCCGCGCCCGCATCGAGGCGGCCCCGGACGACATCTCCCTGCATCAGCGTTTCGTGGAGCTCGCCTATCAGGCCGGGGAGGAGTCCGTCCTGGTGGACGCGTACATGGGGCTGGGTCAGGCTCTCCAGCGAGCCGGGCAGACCGCGCCGGCCAAGGCGGCCTTCCAACAGGTCCTCCAGCTCCAGCCCGACCACCCACAGGCGCTGGCGGCGGTGGCCGCCACCGCCACCCCCGTGCAACCCCCGAAGGAGGTGGCCTCCCACGAGGATTATGTGGACCTGGGCTCCCTGGTGCTGGGGGACGAGAGTGAGAGGAGCACCCGCTTCGTCGTGGCCTACGAGGCGCCGTCGGGCGACGAGGCGGCCGACTTCGCCAAGATGCTCTCTCAGTTCAAGGAGAAGGTCTCGCAGAACCTGGATGTCGACGACGTCAGGGCACACCACGATCTCGGGACCGCGTACCTGGAGATGGGGCTCCTGGACGAGGCCGTGACCGAGTTCCAGCAGGCCCTGCGCTCGTCGCAGGACCACCTGCCGACGTATGAGCTTCTCGGCCAGACGTTCATGGAGATGGGCCGCTACGACGCCGCGGTGCGCTCCCTCGAGCGGGCCCTGGACGTGCCCTTCGAGGTCGAGGACGACCTGGTGGGCATCTACTACCATCTGGCCCGGGCCTACGAGGCGGTGGGCAACACCAAATCGGCCCTCGAGTTCTACGACCGGGTCTTCTCCCTGGACATCAACTTCGCCGACGTCACCGAGCGGCTGCGCGCGCTCCGATGATCGTTCCGTCACGCCCTCATTTCCCGGTCCGAGCCCAGTGTCACTCCCGGTGGATCCGAGCATGAGTCCGGTCGCACGCGAGGCGCGGCCCCGGCTCTCCACGATCCAGGCACCCGTGCACGAGGACCTGGAGCGCGTGAGCGACGAGATCCGCCGCATCGTGATGGCGGATTTCACGCTGATCGGCGAGGTCAACGACCACCTCCTGCTCATGCAGGGCAAGCTGTTTCGTCCCACGCTCCTGCTGCTGTCGAGCCGCGTGGGCGGCGCGCCTTCGAGGGATGTCCTCACGCTGGCGGCGGTGGTGGAGCTCGTTCATCTGGCGACGCTGGTGCACGACGACGCCGTGGATCACTCGGTGCTTCGACGGGGCCTGCCCACGGTGAACGCCCTGTGGACGCACCAGGTCGCCATCATCATGGGCGACTACCTGTATTCGCGTGGCGTCACCGAGTTGGCGCGCCTCGGCAACCTGGAGGCTCTCGTCGTGCTCGCGCAGGCCGCCAACGAGATGAGCGTCGGCGAGATGCGCCAGCTGCTGTCCTACGACGCGCTGGACTTCACCGAGGACGACTACTATCGGCTCATCGCCGCGAAGACCGCGTCGCTCATGTCTGCGGCGTGCGAGATGGGAGCCCTGGCCGGGGTCGCCGCCAACGCGCGTCGGCCTCTCGCCCGCTACGGTCACAACCTCGGCATGGCCTTCCAGATCGCCGACGACCTGCTTGACTACACGGGAAGCGAGGCGGTGACCGGTAAGCCCACGGGCCACGACCTGCGGGAGCGCAAGGTGACGCTTCCTCTGGTGGGGGCCATGGCCCGCGCTTCCGCCGCCGAAACCGAGGAGATCCGCCGTTTCTTCACGAGGGTGGAGCCCAACGACGAGGAGATCGCGCGCATCATCCAGATCGCCGAGGAGCGAAGGGGTCTGGACTATGCCCGCGCCCGTGCCCGGGACTACGCCGACCTGGCCGAGGCGGCCCTGGCGGATCTGGACGCCGACGGGCCGGCGGTGGACGCCCTCCGGGACGCGGTCTCCTACGCCGTGGATCGGAGCCGATGAGCGCCCGGACCCGCGCCGTCGCCGGAACTCCTGACCGGTGGGACCGGTATGCTCGTTGACACGCGGCGAAGGGGGATCGTCCGGCTGACGTGGACGCTCGTGCTGGGGCTCTTCCTGGGCGGGCTCCTCACGAAGCTGGCGGAGATGTTCCTCCCGGACAGCGCCACCAGGGACTTCCTCGTGACATCGGCGAGGGCTGCCCTGGGCCCGCTCTCCGTCGACCTCGTGGCGGTCGCGTTCACAATTGGACCCCTCACGGTCACCCTGAACGTGCTCACGCTTGTGGGCATCGCAATCGTAGCCTTGATCGCGCGCTCCTGGATCTGACAGGGGGCCCCGAACCCGCGGGCCGACGGCCCGCATGGAGGAATCGCACCATGTTTGGCGGCTTGGGAACGGGCGAGATAATGCTCATCTTCCTCGTCGTGCTCCTCCTCTTCGGAGCGAAGAAGCTCCCCGAGGTCGGGTCCGCGCTGGGCAAGGGCATCCGGGAGTTCAAGAGCTCCATCCGGGAGATCGAGCATGAGATCAACACTCCCGACGATCGGAACGCGCACCGCGCCACGCCCCCTCCCACGGATGAGCCGGGAGAGCCACGCAGGCTGAGCGACGGCTCGGCCAAGGGCGGCGATCACGACGCCTGAGCAGGCGGGACAAGGAACCCGATGAAGGAAAGGGGCCGGGGCGCCGTTCGGCGCCCCGGCCCCTGGCTTTGCCGTGGTCTGGTCGCGGTCCCGGCGAGGTCAGGACGCTTCGGCCGGCTTGAGCACCTTCGAGCGGTTGTCCACGATGGTGGCCGACGAGCGCAGCGCGGTGAGCCACTCCTGGAGGCGCTGTTGCCGGAGCCCGTTGATGGCGTCGGCTCGCTGCGTGTCCCTCTGCTGGAGCCACGCAGTCGAATCCGCGTGGATCTTGTTCAGCAACTGGAGCACGTATGCGTTGTTCTGCGTGGTGACCACATCGCTGACCTCACCCTTCTTGAGGCCGAACGCCGTGCCGATCACCGCGTTCTGCCGGCCGAGGCTGGGCACGAAGTCGTCACGGGTGAAGGGGCCGGCCTTGAGGACCTGCAGCCCCATGGCCGTCGCCGCGTTGGACAACGCCTCCCCCCCGCGCACCTCGGCGACCAGCTTGGCCCCGTCCTCCTTTGCCTTCGCCAGCTTCTTGCGCAGGAGCAGCGTGGAGCGGATGGCCGGCGTGGCGTCATCGAGGGGCAGGACACCGGCGGGCTGGCTGCTCACGAGCTGGAGGGCGTAGAAGGCCTGGGCGGTCTCGAAGACCTTGCTCACGTCCCCCGGTGCCGCGGTCTGCGTGGCCCAGTCGGCTCCTTCGCCGATCTGGCCCGCGCCGGCGAGGAAGGGGAACGAGGCACTGATGTTCGCCCTGGTCACCGGGAGCCCGAGGTTCGAGGCCGCCTGCTCCAGCCCCACCTTCGCGCTCAGGCTCTCCAGGGAGTCGGCCATGGAGAGAAGGGCCATCTCGCTGGAGTCGGTGCGCTGGATGGGGATGAGGATGTGGCGAGCCGAGGCGCTGTCCTGGCCCCAGCGCTTCATCACCTCGATGAGGTGGAATCCGTACGGCGTCTTGACCGGCTCGGTGAGACGGCCGATGGGAGCCGCGAAGATCGCCGAGTCGAAGACCGGCGTCATGCTGCCTTTGGCGAAGGTCCCGAGATCGCCGCCCTTCACCGCCGACGCCGAATCCGCGGACTCACGCTTCGCCACCGCGGCGAAATCCGCTCCCCCGAGGATCTCCTTCCGGATGGAACGGGCCTTCGCCAGGGCCGCCGCGGTGTCCGCAGGCGTGGGCGCCTTGTTGATCACCACGGCCTTGACGGTGGCACGAGCCGGTACCTGGAATTGGTCCTGATGCTCGTTGTAGTACGTCTGGATCTCCTGTTTCGACACCGTGAACAGGGAGTCCGGATAGTGCGTGGCGGGGTTGAAGGGCACGTACTGGATCTGCACGGCCTCGTGCTGATCACGCCACGCCTGCCAGAGCTCGGCATCGGAGAGGAAGATGCCCGACGTCACCTGCCGCAGGAGCTTTCCCCGCGGGATGACATCGCGATAGTACGACTCGAGGGAGAGGAGCTGCTCCTGCGACGCCTGGGACAGCCAGCGCTGGTACGCTTGCAGGTTGAACTGGCCCGTCGAGTCGGTGAACGACGAGCGCAGCTCCGCGGGCGGACTGTACTCGGCCGCCTCCTTGATCTCCTGGTTGGTCACCTGGATGCCCCGCCGGTCGAGCTCCTGCTGGATGAGGATCTGAGTGACCACGTCGTTCCAGGCCCGATTCTCGATCTGCTTGTTCTGCTCCGAGCTGATGGGCTGTTGCTGGGAGTGCTGCACCTGGTCGTACAGGTTCCGGTAGTCACTCTGGTACGCGTTGTAGGTGACCGGCGTGCCGTTTACCGACCCGAGCTCGTGCCCACCCCCGGAGCTACGACCGGTGATGTCCATTCCCCACTGGAAGACCATGAGAGCGACGAAGGCCCCTGCCGTGACCAGCATGATCGGCTTCGTGGCTTCCCGCATCTGACGCATCATAGGGCGACGTCTCCTACAGCTCCCAACTGAGTGGTGTTGGCACGACGTTCCGGTATAGACTTGAAAGGATAACGGCTCGCTGCGCGCCTCTCAACGAGAGGCGGCTCCGCGGTCTTGTATTACCGCTCCGGTCACGCCCACGGTTCCGTTGACACTCTTTCTCGCCGCTCCGTATCTTCGGCCCACTTCCTGGCTGCCGCTCTGCATGCTCCCCATTCCGCCTTCTTCGCGGGTCGTCCGGGTTTACACGTGATCGATCAAGTCGAGCAGGAGATTCGCATCCTCCGGTCCATATTCTGGTCCGATCGGGATCCCGACGGACGGGCATTCGCACCCTTGGCCGACGCGTACTGCCGGGCGGGCCAGTTCCGCCAGGCGGTGGAGCTGCTCATGGACGGCCGAAAGCGGCACCCCCGCTTCGCCACCGGGCACGCCGTCGCCGCACGCGTCTTCCTGGAAAAGGGACTCATGGAGGAGGGGGAGCTGGCGGCGCGGCGGGTCCTGGAGCTGGACGAAGAGAATGTCATGGCGCTACGCCTGCTGAGCGAAGCGCTGGAGGCCAGGGGAGCCAAGGGGGAGGCCGCCTCCGTGCGCGCCCGGCTCGAGGTGTTGGAGCCGGCCGGCGACGGGGAGGTGGAGGAGGAGCCGACGGACGTCGCGGCGCCGGCTCCCGACGAAGCGGAGGCTGCCGAGGACAAGGTGATGGACGTCGCGGCGCAGGCCTCCGAGGAGCCGGTGGCCGCCGTGGAAGAGGAGGTCGTGGACGTCGCGGCACCGACCCTCGAGGAGCCGGAGGCCGCGGTGGAAGAGGAGGTCGTGGACGTCGCGGCACCGACCCTCGAGGAGCCGGAGGCCGCGGTGGAAGAGGAGGTCGTGGACGTCGCGGCACCGACCCTCGAGG
>JAJDNC010000028.1 GCA_022340865.1 Gemmatimonadota bacterium | reverse complement strand
TCTCGGCGTACGTCGCTGACCCACGTCCGCAGTCCTCGCATGGCACGCTGCATGGACTCCCCTTTCCGCAGTCTCCCGCGACAACCACCGTCCAAGTTGGTGCTAAGGTGCCGTACGGGCAGACCGGCGAGAGGACAGAGGGACTGACCACATACAGTCCCCCTCACCGCCCATGGCACTTCTTGTACTTCTTCCCGCTCCCACACCAGCAAGGATCGTTCCTTCCCGGCTCCTTCTTCACGTGCACCGGCCGCTGCTTGCGCTCCTCGTCCTCACCCCGGTTCGTGGCCAGCGTCCGGGGATCCGGCCCGGCGGCCGGTAGTCCCGACAGCGACGAGGCCACCGAGGATCGGTCCGTGCGGGCGCTCCGCGCCATCCCGAACTCGTCCACGGCGGGGCCTGCCGGCTGAGGCTCGGGGGCCCCCGGGTGCCGCTGCCGCCTGAGGGGCTGGAGCCGTGCGGCCTGCGCTACGGCCTCGTCTCCCACGGGGGCCGCCACGTCCGTGGGCCCGGAGTACATGAGCCGCTGCGGGGTCCGCCACTGGGGCTGGGGCGGGCCGAACTGCGCCTTGAAGAAGAACTGGGCCACGCTCTTGCGCAGGTCGGCCATGAGGTCCACGAACATCTCGAAGGCCTCCTGCTTGTACTCGATGAGGGGGTCCTTCTGCCCCCACCCGCGGAAGTTGATGGACGCCTTCAGGTGGTCCAGGTCGTAGAGGTGGTCCTTCCACTTGTCGTCGATGACGCTGAGCATGATGAAGCTCATCACCGGCTCGGCGTGCTCGCCCAGGCTCTTGAGCTTCCGGTGGAACGACTCCCGGAGGCCGTCGATCACCCAGCCCTCCACGTCGTCGTAGCTGAACTCGTGGTCGGGGTCGTTCTCCTCGGGGAGCTGGGACACCACCACGAGCTGGTCCAGGAGGATCCTCCTGCGCAGCCCCGCCAGGTCCCAGTCCTCCGGCGCCTGGGTCTCGGCTGCGTACTCGTCCAACGCCGCCCGGGCGGCGTGCTCGATCATCTCCCAGATCTCGCCCTTGAGATCCTCACCCCCCTCCAGGGCGAACAGGCGCAGGTCGTAGATGACCTCGCGCTGCTGGTTCATGACGTCGTCGTAGTCCAGCAGCTTCTTGCGGGCCTCGAAGTTGTTCAGCTCGACGCGCTTCTGGGCGTTCTCGATGGAGCGCGTCACCAGCCCGTGCGTGATGACCTCTCCCTCCTGGGCGCCCATGCGGTTCATGACGCCGGCGATGCGCTCCGAGCCGAAGAGCCGCATGAGGTCGTCTTCCAGGGAGAGGAAGAACTGGGTGGCGCCGGGATCGCCCTGGCGGCCCGACCGGCCCCGGAGCTGGCGGTCGATGCGCCGGCTCTCGTGGCGCTCCGAGCCCAGGATGTGCAGCCCCCCGAACTCCAGCTCCGCGTCGTCGTCCTCGGGGTCGATCTTCTCGGCCCGCACCGGATCCACGGGGAGCATCTCCTCGGGATCCAGCCCCTTGGCCTTCACCCACGCCACCGTGCGCGACTCGGTGACGCCCTTGCCGAGTTTGATGTCGGTGCCGCGGCCGGCCATGTTCGTGGCGATGGTCACCACGCCGGGCTGGCCGGCGTCGCGCACGACCTCGCTCTCGCTCTTGTGGTGCTTGGCGTTCAGGACCTGGTGGGCCATGCCCCGGCGCTTGAGCATGCGGGAGAGCGTCTCCGAGACGTCCACGTTCGTGGTGCCCACCAGCACGGGCAGCTCCATCTTGTGGAGCCGCTCGATCTCGTCCATGATGGCGACGTACTTCTCCCGCTTGGTGCGGAAGATGAGGTCGTTCCTGTCGTCGCGGATCACGGGCCGGTTCGTGGGGATGACGAAGACGTCCAGGTCGTAGATCTGGTGGAACTCGTTCTCCTCGGTCTCGGCGGTGCCCGTCATGCCGGCCAGCTTGTCGTACATCCGGAAGTAGTTCTGGATGGTGATGGTGGCCATCGTCTGGGTCTCGCCCTGCACCTCGACGCCTTCCTTGGCCTCCACCGCCTGGTGCAGCCCGTCGCTCCACCGCCGCCCGTGCATCTGCCGGCCGGTGAACTCGTCCACGATGACGACCTCGCCGCTCTCTCCGATGATGTACTTCTCGTCCTTCTGGAAGAGGGTGTAGGCCTTCAGGAGCTGGTGGAGGACGTGGATCTTCTGGCTCTTCTCCGCGTACTCGGCCTCCAGCGCCTGCATGCGCTCCCGCTTCTCGTCGGCGGAGAGCGTCTCGGACTGCTCGATCTCGCCCATCTCGTGGGAGAGGTCCGGGACCACGAACGCCTCGGGGTCCTTGGGGGAGAGCTCGTCCAGGCCCCGGTCCGACAGGTAGACGCTGTGCCCCTTCTCGTCCATGGCGAAGTAGAGCATCTCGTCCACGTCCTGGAGCCGCTTCTCCCGCATGTAGTCGGCTTCCACCTTGTTGACGAGGCTCTGGAGCGCCGGGTCGTCGGCGAAGAGCTTGAGCAGCTTCTTGTGCTTGGGCATGCCCCGCTTGACGGCGAGGAGGTTCTCGGCCGCCGCGTACTGCTCCTGCTCCGCCAGGTGCTTCTCCGCCTCCCCCACCAGCTCGTTGGTGATGCGGGTCTGCTTGGCGTAGAGGTTCTTCACCAGCGGGTTGTACTGGTTGAAGGGGGAGGACGTGTCCCTGCCCACGGGTCCGGAGATGATGAGGGGCGTCCGGGCCTCGTCGATGAGGATGGAGTCCACCTCGTCGATGATGGCGTAGTGGTGGCTCCGCTGCACCCGCTGCTCCATCGAGTGCACCATGTTGTCCCTCAGGTAGTCGAACCCGAACTCGTTGTTGGTGCCGTACGTGATGTCGGCTCCGTAAGCGCCCCGGCGCTCCGGTGAGCCCGGCTCGTGGAGGTCGATGACGTCCACGGTGAGCCCGAGGAAGTTGTAGATGACCCCCATCCACTCGGCATCACGCTGGGCCAGGTAGGAGTTCACCGTGACCAGGTGGGCTCCCCGCCCCGCCAGCGCGTTCAGGTAGAGGGGCATGGTGGCCACCAGGGTCTTGCCCTCGCCGGTGGCCATCTCGGCCACCTCGCCGCGGTGCAGCGAGATCCCGCCGATGAGCTGGACGTCGTAGGGGATCATGTCCCAGGTGAGCTTCTGCCCGGTGACGATGATCTCCTTCCCCATCATCCGCCGGCAGGCGTCCTTCACCACGGCGTACGCCTCGGGGAGGATCTCCTCGAGGGTGTCCTCGATGGTCTCCAGGTGCTCCTTCTCGAGGTCCGAGATCTCCATGGAGAGGCGCTCGCGGTCGGCGGCGTCCTCGGAGTGGCGCTTCTCCTCCCGGAGCTCGGCGATCTCGGCCACCAGCTCGCTGGTGGCCTCGGTGATGCGGTCCCTGAACTCCTGGGTCTTCGCCCCGAGCTCTTCGTCGGAAAGAGACGCCAGCTCCTCGTAGCGCTCGTTGATCTCGTCGATGAGGGGCTGGAGCTTCTTCGCCGCCCGCTTGTGGCGGGAGCCGAGAAGGGCTTTGATGGTCGATTTGATCATAACCCGGAAAGATAAGCCCTACCGGGGGGTAGGGCGAAGGATCGGCACCGATTGGAGTCGGTAGGTGGTGCCCGAGGCGTCAGGCCAGGATCGCGCTCCGCTCGCGTGACCGCCTCTCCAGGACCGGGAACGCCTCCAACAGGTAGGCCAGGAGATCAGCAGCCTCGCCGCTGACCAGCGCCCCCACGACATTCACCGGCAGATCCCCGAACTCGGGCGCGGTCTCGACGACGGCCACGCGGTCCGCCGTGGTCGCGAAGACCTGCTCGTCAGGAGCGGACAGCTCCTCGTGGAGCTTCTCGCCGGGCCGCAGACTCGTGATGACCACGTTCTGCCCCAGGCGATACGGGTGTCCCATGAGCCGAAGGAGGTTCCGTGCCAGATCCAGGATGCGCATGGGCTCGCCCATGTCGAGCATGGAGACCTTTCCCCGCGACTCCGGCAGAACCGACGCCTTGAGTATGAGCTGAACGGCCTCCGGAATGGTCATGAAGTACCGAGTGACCTCCTCGTGGGTCACCGTGAGCGGCTCACCCGCCGCGATCTGCTTGCGAAAGAGCGGGATCACGCTCCCGTTGCTTCCCAGGACGTTGCCGAACCGTACGGCCCGGTAGCTCACCGACGGGTACCGGCCCTGGAGGTGCAGGCACACCCGCTCGGCCAGATGCTTGCTCGCTCCCATGATGTTGAAGGGACGGACCGCCTTGTCCGTGCTGACGAGGAGGAATGCCTCCGCGCCGGCCTCCGCCGCGGCTTTCCCGATCATGTAAGTGCCGACGACGTTGGTGCGCACGGCCGCCCGCGGACTGTTCTGCATCATGGGGACGTGCTTGTACGCCGCCGCGTGGAAGACCCGGTGGGGATGATACGTGGAAAAGGTCTCGGAAACCGTGGCGGGGACCGTGACACTGCCGACCACGACGACGAGGTGCACCTTGGGGAATGCTCTCCGGATCTCGATCTCCAGGTAGTAGAGGGGCGTCTCGGCCTG
>JAJDNC010000005.1 GCA_022340865.1 Gemmatimonadota bacterium | reverse complement strand
GATCTGGCGATTCCCGTCAGTGAGCTGGCCGATGGCCGCCACGTGACGTGTCCCGCGTGCGGCAAGCACTCGGAGGTGCGGAAGGCCCCGACCTTGGGCCAAGATGGATACGGGTTCAGTGGGAAGGTCTGGCATCTGCGGCCACGGGACTAGCGAGAACGGGTCCTTCGCGCTCCGCTGGCACAGGGCGCGGAGCATCCGGCCCGTCCCGCGTGCCGGTCCATTCCTTGCATACCGTTCGGTACCCCAGCCCAGGGCTCCGTACGGAACATCCACCCTCGATCCGAGGAGGTGGAAGCATGCGTAACCGAGTCGTCGCACCGGTTCTTCTGACCGTGCTCGTCCCCGCTCTCTGCCTGGCCGCCCCGCGGGCGGCGGTCGCCCAGAGCGTCGAGTCCCAGGTAAAGGCGGCCTCCGGGAGGCTGGACCAGGACCGGACCCAGCATCTGGACCTGATCGCGCCGCGCTTCTTCCAGAAGGCGTCGGACCGGCTCGCCGACGCGCAGAAGCTGCTCTCAAGTGGCGGCAGCATCACCGACATCCGCAAGCGGCTGGCCGACGTGGCCGACGCCTTGAGCAGCGCGGAGAAGCTCGAGGACGTGGGCAAGCTCCTGCTCAAGGACGCCCTCTCCGCCCGGAGCGACGCCCTGTCCGCCAACGCGCCCCAGTTCGCCCCCGACCTGTGGGCGGACGCGGAGTCGTCGATGGAGGACGCCGGGAAGAAGGTCGAGGACGGGAACCAGAACGACGCGCGCAAGAAGGCCTCGGAAGCGGCCCGGAAGTACCAGAAGGCGGAGCAGCGGGCCATCGAGGTAGACGTGTTGGGCCGGGCCCGGAACCTGCGCCAGCAGGCTCTGAAGGCCAACGCCAACGACCGGGCGCCCCGGACGCTGGCCAGGGCCGACACGCTCCTGGGGCAGGCCAGCCAGATCCTGCAGAGCGACCTCTCCAACCAGGCGCAGGCCCGGAAGCTGGCCGAGGAGGCGGCCACCCAGTTCCAGCACGCGGCCCGGCTCGCCGCCGTGGCCGACACGTTCCGGAACCGGGACACGGGCGTCGAAGCCCTGGTGCTTCGGGCGGAGGACCAGCTCTCGATGATCGCGGACTCGGTCGGATACGAGCCCGACTTCAGCGGCGGTCTGGCCCCGGCCACCCGACAGATCCTGGCTTCCATCAAGAGCCTGCACGAGGACCGCTCCAACCTGGAGAGTCAGACGGCCTCGCTGCGCCAGGACCTGAAGCAGGCGAGGGCGCACTCCGACTCCCTCGAGACGCGCCTGGCCCAGCTCGGCGAGAAGCAGCAGCAGGTGACGGCCGAGCTGCAGAGGCGGCAACAGCGCGAGCGGAAGCTGCGCGAGATCCGGGCGGTCTTCGACCCGAACGAGGCCGAGGTTCTGCTCAGCGGGAACCAGCTCATCATCCGGCTCTACGGGCTCCAGTTCCCGTCGGCCTCGGCGGAGATCAAGCCGGACAACTTCTCGCTCCTCACCAAGGTGCAGCGGGCGCTGCGCGAGTTCCCCGACCAGTCCATCACCATCACCGGCCACACGGACTCGCGGGGGAACGAGGACTACAACCAGCAGCTGTCCGAGAAACGAGCGGAGGCGGTCCGGGAGTACCTCCTGGCCAACATGGCCCTGAACGCCGACCGGATCACCGCGAAGGGGTACGGCGAGAGCCAGCCCATCGCGACCAACGACACGGAGGAGGGCCGGGCCAAGAACCGCCGCATCGACGTACAGGTGGACCTCACCGGCTGGGAGGGCTCCTGACGTAGGGGTCAGGGGGCGGTCGTTGGGTTCGACCCGTGGCACGTTGAGATCGGGTGCACTGCCCGACGCCAATGTGGGGGCTGACTGGGTGCTGGAAGGACACACGGGCCGTTAGGCTGAGTTGCCCAGCGGCCCGACCGGACCGGCCTGCTACAGGCGGTCACGTACGCCACGTGAGGGGCGGTGGACGCAGAAACGGTGCACACCCCGGGAAGTCTAGAGCCCCGCAGCCTCACAATGGGTTGCGGGGCCTCAGCTTACGTAGTGGGCGCTGACGGGCTCGAACCGCCGACCTCCTGCTTGTAAGGCAGGCGCTCTGACCAGCTGAGCTAAGCGCCCTTCGGGTACTTCCCCTTGAACAGCTACGCCATTTCCGGGCTTTACCCCACCCTGTCGCCTCCAGGGGTGTGCACGTTCGTGTGCATGTTGGGGCCTCATTTCGCCTCCCCAAGCTGCCCTGCCTCCAACATGACGGGTAACATAGTCCCCGCGTCAGCCTGCTGGTAGGCGGATTTCAGGGTGGCAACCGTCTTCCATCCGCCGGCCGCCGCAACGTGCACGTCCGGCAGGCGCTTGCGCTCCGTAGCCCATTTGCGCCGGTAGGCGCGCCAGAGGCTTCCCTTCTGCGGCTCCAGCTCCGTCAGAGCCTCCGCCTTCCGGAGCCGTTCATCGGCGCGAGACCCTGGCACAAGATTTGCTTATGGGCGCCGGCCACATGCGACTCTCTCACCGATCGACCTAGCCAACCTGGCGGAGAACACGAACATGAACGTGACCCTGAGGCTTGGAGCCGGCACACGCCGACATCTCTTCCTTGTGGCCGCATTTCTTGCTGGCGGTTGTGGTGGGAACGTCGTTGGCCCCAGTAACCAACCCGAGGTGGGCAACAACACTGATACCTTCCAGTGGCAAGTGTCCAACCTGTCCGGCGTAACCCAGACCTTCACCTACCAGTGGTCCAACACAGGGGTGGCTGCCAACATCAACCAGGCATCAGCGCTCACTGGCGGCTCCGCGACTCTGACGATAGCTGATGCCGCCGGCACTCAGGTGTACTCAGGAAGCCTCTCCAACAATGGGACGTTCCAAAGCTCGTCGGGAACGGCCGGAAGCTGGACTGTGACCGTGGTCCTGAGCAATGCAACCGGCACGCTGAACTTCCGCCTACAGAAGCCGTGACTCCAGAGGGGCGTCATGCCCCTCGACCTTCAGGGCCGCCCCAGGTGGCTTGTGACCTCTGCCGAGGCCCTTACGGCTTCTATGGTTTCGGCGGGAGGGGCGACCAACCTGTCGCCGGCCCCGTCGCGGTGCTACGCTCCCGGCATGACCGACGCCAACCACCTGCCCCGGCTCTACGACGACAAGGAGGTGGGCAAGCTCCTGGAGCGGGCCACCGAGCTCCAGCGGCAGGACCCGGCGCGCGCTTCGGCGTCGGGCGGCCTCTCCCTGACCGAGCTGGAGGAGATCGCCGCCGAGGCGGGAATCGATCCCCGGTTCCTGCGCCGGGCGGCGGCCGAGATGGCGTCCGGGTCCCGGGCTGCCGAGGGGTGGGAGGCGGTCACCGGAGAGCGGCTGACCGTGGTGCACGAGGCGGTGGTGGCCGGGGAGCTCGACCAGGAGGGGTTCGAGCGCGTCGCCGAGGTCATCCAGGTCAACGCCCGCGAGACCGGTCAGGCCAGCCTGTTGGGCCGGACCCTCACGTGGCAGGCCGAGACGGCGGGCAAGACGCGCACCGTCCAGGTCATCGTGACGTCCCGGGACGGCGAGACCCATGTCCGGGCTGCGGAGCGCCTGCACCAGATGGCGTCGGGCCTCTTCGCCGGCACCATTGCGGGCGTCACCGCCGGTGTGGGTGTCGGCGTCGGCCTCCCCGTCGCCCTCCACGCGCTCGCTTCCACGCTCCTGGCCGTCGCGTTCCCCCTCGGGGTGGCCGGATTGACGCTGGTGGGGTGCCGGGAGATCTATCGTCGCATCGTCCGAAGCCGGGACAACGCCTTGTCCACGCTGGTGGACGCGGTGGTGGTGGAGGCGAGCGCCGCCATCGCCGACCGGTCGCTTCGCGAGCCCGAAAGGCCCCCGGAGCTCGCCCCGGGTTGACGTCGTGGGAGCGCGAGGCGTCGGAAGCGGCCTGATCGTGCCGGCCGCCTCCGGCTTCCCCGCATCGGCGGCGAGGGTTCGCCTCACCGGTCGCCCCACCGGACCGGGTCAGGTCAGGTGCGGCTCGACCGCGTTGACGGTCATGGGCCCCCCCGGCCTACTGAATGCACTCCACCGTGAGCGGGGTGATGTTGGCCACGGTCAGGACCAGGTTCGGCGTCAGCACCTCGTGGATACGGTGCACGAGGATGAAGTTCGGAGCATCGCCCGCCCCGAGGAACGGGGAGCGTCCCTCGTGGATGATGTTCTCCGCCGCATCCCCCTCCCACCCGAGGTTCTCGCTCCAGATCTCGTGAGCGCCAGGCCCGGCCGTCCAGCTCCGCTCGCCGTCGCTGGCCGAGAGGGCCGTGAAGTCCAGGTACTCGGTTACGTGGACGCGGCCGTCCGTCAACTCGGTGATCTGGTCCCAACCGGAGACCGTGCCGGTAATGTCGAGAGGGTCGGTGAGGCCCAGACACGCGGCGCTGGCCTGGAGGGTGATGTCGGAGATGGTGAAGGGCACCCTCCCCGTCAGGGCCGCGTCTGCGGACGGGGGAGGAACGTCGGAGATGGTGGCGGCGGTGGGGGACTCGCGGTCGCACGACGTCAACACCGCTGCGACCATGGCGAGGGGGAGCACGAGTGTCCAGCGCTTGGCTGCGAGCATGAGTGCCTCCTTCTTCCGGGCAGTCTGAATCGGGGGGCGTCGTTGCCCTCCTATTCGGGAAGGCGACGTTTCAGCGTGCGGCGGATCAGT
Organism: Gemmatimonadota bacterium; assembly: GCA_022340865.1. Lineage (GTDB taxonomy): Bacteria > Gemmatimonadota > Gemmatimonadetes > Longimicrobiales > Gaopeijiaceae > SZUA-318. The sequence goes on along the minus strand of JAJDNC010000005.1, from coordinate 5,346 downwards.
CGTCGTATTCGTTCACCGGCGTCCGGCCACCGCGCCGTGCGGCAGGCAAAGCGCCGTTGACCACCTCTCCGCTTCGCTCTTAGGTTGGGACCCTGTCCGAAGCCCGGCGTCCTGCCAACCGGGAGGGGTGTGGCCACCCATGGGCGAAACCCCGGAGATCACCCAGCTCCTCCGCGACCTCTCCCGAGGCCGCCCCGACGCCCTCGACCATCTGATGCCCATCGTCTACGATCAGCTGCGGCGGATCGCGCACGGTCAGCTCCGAAGCGAACGGCCCGGGCACACGCTCAACACTACGGCTCTCGTCCACGAGGCCTACCTCAGGCTGGTCGACATCCGCGAAGTGGAGTGGCAGGACCGGGCGCACTTCTTCGCCATGTCGGCGCGGCTCATGCGCCGCATCCTGGTCGACTACGCGCGTGCCCGGACGCGCGAGAAGCGGGGCGGCGACGCCGTTCTCGTTCCTCTCGCGGAGGCCCCCGCGGTGCCGGCCATCCCGGTCCAGCACGCGGATGAGCTGCTGGCGCTGGACGAAGCGCTTCGCCGACTGGAGGCGCGGAACGCGCGACAATGCCGCGTGGTCGAGTGCCGCTGCTTCGCGGGCCTCACGGTGGAGGAGACCGCTGCCGCGCTGGGAACCTCGTCGGCGACCGTGAAGCGCGACTGGGCCTTCTCCCGCGCGTGGCTCAACCGCGAGCTGGGGCCGTCGGGCGACGGGCCGGCGGCGGAACAAGCAGGCTGATGAGCGGAGAAGCGCGGTGGGAACGGCTCCAGGCGCTGTTCGCGGCCGCCATCGAGCGGCCGCCCGAGGAGCGCCGCTCGTACGTCCTCGAGGCCGCAGGGGACCCTGCCCTGGCGGACGAGGTGCTCTCCCTCCTCCGGGCCCACGAATCGGCGGGTCGGCTCGACAGCATCGCGGAGCGCCTCGGCGCCCTGGGCGCCGCCGATGCGGTCGACGACCGACCGCCGCCCCGGTACGTGGGGCCCTACGCCGTGCTTCGCCGGATCGCCCTGGGCGGTATGAGCTCGGTCTACCTGGCCGAGCGCGCCGACGGGCAGCTGCAGTACCGGGTGGCGCTGAAGCTCCTCCGTCGAGACCTCGACAGCGACGAGCTGCGCAGGCGGTTCCTGGCGGAGCGTCAGATCCTGGCGCGCATCAATCACCCGAACATCGCACGCCTGCTGGACGCCGGGATCACCGAGGAGGGCAGCCCCTACTTCGTCATGGAGTACGTCGAGGGGGAGCCCCTGGACCGCTACTGCGACGCGAGCCGTCTCACGGTCCGGGAGCGGCTCGAGCTCTTCCGCACCGTATGCGGCGCGGTGCAGGACGCCCACCGGAAGCTCGTCGTGCATCGCGACCTGAAGCCGGGCAACATCCTCGTGACGGCCGACGGAGCGGTGAAGCTCCTGGATTTCGGGATCGCCAAGGTGCTGGACCCGGAGGCGTTCCCTCAGGCGGCCCGGACGGGAACGGGCCAGCGACTCCTGACGCCGGAGTATGCGTCGCCCGAGCAGCTACGGGGTGAGCCGGTGACGACCGCCAGCGACGTCTACCAGCTGGGGCTCCTCCTCTTCGGGCTGCTCACCGGCCGCCGTCCACGTCTCGCGGGGCCGGCGCCCGCGACGCCCGGAGCCGCGTCCGGACGCATCCGCGACGTGGAGAGGCCCTCCTCGATCGTCACCGGGAGAACGGAGGCGCGACCGCCTGCGTCACCGCCGACCCCGCGCCCCGGAGAGCCGGCCGGCGGCGAGGGTGAGCCGCTACCGGACCAGGCCGCCATCGCGACGGCCCGCGGGGTCACGCCGGAGCGGCTGAAGCGCCAGCTTCGGGGCGACCTGGACAACATCGTCCTCCGGGCTCTCCGCGAGGAGCCGGGGCGGCGCTACGACTCCGTCGAGCAGCTCTCCGAGGACATCCGGCGGCACCTGGTGGGCCTGCCGGTCGTGGCCCGCCCGGAGACCGCCGCCTACCGAGCCGGCAAGTTCGTGCGGCGGCACCCGGTCGGCGTGGCGGCCTCCTCCGCGATGGCGGCTGTCCTCCTCGCCTCCGCCCTGAGCCTGGCCGCGGAGGCCCGCCACGTCACACGGGAACGGGACCGTGCGCAGCAGGTCTCTCAGCTCCTGCTCGACCTCTTCAAGGGCGCCAGCCCCCCCGAGGCCCGCGGTGACACGATCACGGTCGTCCAGATGCTGGACCGGGGAACGGAGCGGATCAGGAAGAGCCTTCAGGGTCAACCCGGCCTTCGGGCCACGATGCTGGGCTCGATCGCGGATGTCGAGGGGGAGCTGGGACAGGAAGCGAAGGCCGTCGCACTGGGACGGGAAGCCCTGAAGCTGGAGCTCGCGTCCGGCCGAGCCGACGATCGGGAGACGATCACGAGGTATGGGAGCCTGGCCTCGCTCTTCACCAGGATGGGACAGCCCGACTCGGCCGTCCGGTACGGGAAGCGCGCGGTGGAGCTCGCGCGCCGGCGTCTGGGCCCCCGCAGCCTCGAGACGGCGAGGGCGCTCCAGGACTATGCCCTCGCGCTCCAGGTGAAGGGCGATCTGGCGCACGGCAGACCGGCGCTCGAGGAGGCCGTCGACATCGACCGGGCGAACGCCGACAGCGGCCGGGCGGACCTGGCCGGGGCACTCGTCAACCTCGGCTGGATGGACGAGAACCAGGGACACCTGGACTCCGCCGAGGCCCGGATGCGGGAGTCCGTCGCCATCCGGCGGACCATTCTCGCACCCGACCACCCGGACCTGGCGAACAGCCTGGGCAGCCTCGGGGACATCCTGCTGCGGAGGGGCAAGGTGGCGGAGGCCGAGCCGTTCGTCGCCGAAGCGCTCTCGATTCGCGAGAAGATCCTCCCTCCCGGACATCCGGAGCTCGCGGCCAGCATGGGAAACTATGCCCGCGTCCTCGACGCCGAGGGCGACTTCTCCGGCGCCGAGCGCCGTTACCGCCAATCGGTGGCCATGTGTCGGAAGGCGTACGGCGACCGGAGCCTTCCCACGGCCAGCGCGCTGAACGATCTCGCCCGGTTTCTCGTGCGCCGCCGGGGCGATCCGTCCGGGGCCGAGCCGCTGTTCCGCGAGGCGGTCGTGGTGTACGCCGCGCTCCGCGGGCCGACGAATCCCTGGACGGCGATAGTGCGCGGGAACCTCGCGGACGCCTTGTACTGGCAGGGACGCTACCGTGAGGCCGAGGCGATGCTCCGCAGGGTGATCTCCGATCTGGAGGCGGGAGAGGCGCCCGCCGCCCGCCTCGGTCAACCGCTGATGGATCGCGGCATGGCCCTGATGAAGATGGGAAGGTACGCGCAGGCAGAACCGGTCCTGCGCCAGGCGCTCCAGATCGAGCGCGCCAACCGGCCTGCGGGTGATCGGGACATTGCCGGGGCGGAGACTGCGCTCGGCGCGTGGCTCGTCCACCAGGACCGTCTCGGCGAAGCCGAACCCCTCCTTCTCGCGGCTTATCCCGTGCTGAGGGCGGAGGCCGGCTCGCGGGACCCGATGAGGGCCATGGCGGGCGCGGCGCTGGTCAAGTTGTACACGCGGTGGGGACGTCCCGCCGACGCGGCGCGCTACCGGGTCCCCCACTAGGCCCCCGGGGAGTTACAGGATCGCGTCGAGGTAGAGGTCCAACCGAAGGGACTTGGCGGGACCGCGGAGGCCGTGGGAGAGGTCCATGCGGACGAGTCCGTCCAGGAGGCTGCCGCCGATTCCCACGCCCCAGAGGGGCTGGGCCCGGCTCAGCATCCCGCGGGGACCCGCCCATCCCATGTCCCCGAAGGCGCTCACCGACCCGACGTCGGCGAAGACCCGGGCCACTTCGAGCCTCCCTCGGGTGAAGGTCGTCCCGGACACTGCCGCCACGTCGTATCCCCGGAGGGTGATGGGGCCGCCCAGGAACCAGTTCCGTTGGAGGGGAACCTGTCCCCAGGAGGTGCCGCCGGCGGCCTCGAGCCCGAGGCGCCAGGTTCCCCCCTCCAGGGAGGTCGCCACCCTCAGAGTCGTCCGGATCCGCGCGTACCTCTCCGACTCGGTCGTGCCGACGTGGCGCCAGGCCGCGCCCTGGCCGTAGATCTCGAGCCCCACCTGGGGTGCCAGGGGGTCCGTCCCCCACCAGGGAGACAGGGTAACCTCTCCCCCCACTTCCTGCAGGCGATCCGCCCGGATGTTGGGTCGGAAGACGCCGTTGCCACGGAAGAGGGCGAAGCTCGTCTTGTTGGAGAGGGGGTCCTGTCGCTCCCCGTAGAGCCTGACCTTGTACGACTGGCGCGACGTCTCCGGGGGACGCCACATCAGGTCGGCTCCCGTGGCCAGGTAGTAGTCTCCGTCGTCCCGGCCGAAGAGGAAGGCCATCAGGGAGTTCCCCAGTCCCAGGTAGCGCCCCCGGGGCTCGGTGAAGTCGAGCTCCCGGTAGCCCCCCAGCGTCGTGCGCCGCTTCACCGTGGCCCGCTCCAGATCCAGGCGCGCTTTGGGCTGCAGGTCGGCGAAGCCGAAGAAGCCCGTCGCCCGGAAGTCGACGGGGCCCACGAAGGTGCCGAGCTGGGCCTGGAAGCGGCCGCCCACCGCGGGTCCCTCCACCCGGTTGTAGCGCAGCAGGTCCTGCCTCGCCCATCCCCAGTCGAACTGCGAGGGGACGCCCTCGGTGGGAACCTGGGGGAGGTCGGCCAGCGTCTGCATGGTCTTCCGGAGGTCCTCCTCCGAGGCGAAGCCCGGTGCGTCGTCCCAGATGGGGGGCGGCAGGTACGGGCTCGTGGTGAGGATCGAGCGATCCTCCGGAACGAGGAACCGGGACGTCCGGTTGCCGACGCGCCGGGTGACGGAGGACAGCGGCTCGTAGCGGACGCTGTCCTTGTCCGTGAGGAGCTGGGAGAGGAACGCCATGGCCTCGGCCCGATTCCGGAAGTGACGCTCCCGGGTGCCGGCCGGCGGGGGTGCGTCCGCGTCGCTGGCCAGGGTCACCGACTCGATGCTGTACGCCACGTCGAAGGCGATGGGCATCTTGAGGACGCCCACCCGCACCTCTCCCTCCACCCGCATGGAGCGGGGCAGCCACACCTTGAACTCCCAGAAGGAGTAGTCGATGGCCACCAGGGTCATGGAGAAGGTCCACGGCTTGAGGAGCCCCGGGACCTTCTTGAACTCCCCGGCCTCGTTCTCCGCGCGGACCTCGGGGATGTCCCGCATCACGTCCATCGTCCGGCTGAGCTGGTAGACCGCGCGCACCAGCGCGCCGGACTTGGGCTCGATCCAGAGGGCCCCGGTGATGCGGTGCACATCCGCCTCCCGGGGAATCACGTCCAGCTCCACCGTGAGCAGGCGCCTGCCGTCGGGGAGGTTCAGGGT
>JAJDNC010000003.1 GCA_022340865.1 Gemmatimonadota bacterium | reverse complement strand
GAAGCCGGAGGAGGAGAAGGCTCCGCCGATGCCGGGCGGCGGCATGGGCGGGATGTACTAGTCGGGAGATTGCCGAACCCGCTTGGAGGGTGACTCTCGGAGCCGCCTCCTGAGGGGTTCGGCAATTCGCGGCCTGGGCGCGAAGTCCGCAGGACTTCGCGTCCGGGAGGCGGACTTCCGAACCCGGCCCGGTGGCTCTGAGGAGCCCACGAGCCCGGATTCGGGAATCCCCTGGCTAGTACATCCCGCCCATGCCGCCACCCGGCATCGGCGGAGCCTTCTCCTCTTCCGGCTTCTCCACCACCACCGCCTCGGTGGTGAGGAGCAGACCCGCGATGGATGCGGCGTTCTGGAGCGCCGTGCGCACGACCTTGGTGGGATCGATGACGCCCGCCTCCACCATGTCCTCGTAGACGTCGGTGAGAGCGTTGTAGCCGAAGTTGACGTCCTTCTTCGAGCGCACCTTCTCCACAACGATGCTCCCCTCGACGCCGGCATTCGTCGAGATCTGGCGAATGGGGTGCTCCAGGGCGCGCACCAGGATCTGGACGCCGATCTGCTCGTCCTCGCGCTCGAGCTTCATCTTCTCCAGCGCCTTCTGCGCACGCAGCAGCGCGACGCCGCCGCCGGGGACGATGCCCTCCTCGACCGCCGCGCGCGTGGCGTGGAGCGCGTCCTCCACCAGCGCCTTCTTCTCCTTCATCTCGCTCTCGGTGGCGGCACCCACGTTGATGACCGCCACGCCGCCGGCGAGCTTGGCCAGCCGCTCCTGAAGCTTCTCCGTGTCGTAGTCCGACGTGCTCTTGTCGATGCTGACCCGGATCTCCTCGATGCGACCCTTGATCTTGTCCTGGTCGCCGCCGCCGTCGATGATCGTCGTGTTGTCCTTGTCGATGACGATCCTCTTGGCCTCGCCCAGGTCGCTCATCACGGCGTTCTCCAGCTTGAAGCCCACCTCCTCGGAGATCACCTGACCGCCGGTGAGGACGGCGATGTCCTGGAGCATGGCCTTCCGCCGATCGCCGAAGCCGGGGGCCTTCACGGCCGCCACCTTCAGCGTGCCACGCAGCTTGTTGACCACCAGGGTGGCCAGCGCCTCACCCTCGACGTCCTCCGCCACGATGAGGAGGGGCTTACCCGCCTGGGCGACCTTCTCCAGCACGGGCAGCAGGTCCTTCATGGAGCTGATCTTCTTGTCGTGGATGAGGATGAGCGCGTCCTCGAGGACGGCCTCCATCCGCTCCGGATCCGTCACGAAGTAGGGCGAGAGGTAGCCGCGGTCGAACTGCATGCCGTCCACGGTCTCCAGGGTGGTCTCGAGGCCGCGGGCCTCCTCCACCGTGATGACGCCGTCCTTGCCCACCTTCTCCATGGCGTCGGCGATGAGGTCACCGATCTCCTTGGTGTTGTTCGCGCTGATGGCGCCGACCTGGGCGATCTCCTTCTTGCCCTTGGTGGGCGTGGACATCTTCTTCAGCTCCTCCACCACGACCTCCACGCCCCGGTCGATGCCCCGGCGGATCCCCATGGGGTTGGTGCCGGCGGTGACGTTCTTCAGACCCTCGCCGAAGATCGCCTGCGCCAGCACCGTGGCCGTCGTCGTGCCGTCCCCCGCCACGTCGGACGTCTTGGTGGCGACCTCCTTCACCATCTGGGCACCCATGTTCTCCACGGGGTCCTCGAGCTCCACCTCCTTGGCCACGGACACGCCGTCCTTGGTCACGGTGGGCGCCCCGAACTTCCTGTCGAGGACCACGTTTCTTCCCTTGGGACCCAGCGTCACCTTCACCGCCTGGGCCAGCTTGTCGACACCCAGCTTGAGGCGCGCCCGCGCCTCGACGTCGAATCCGAGCTCCTTAGCTGCCATGAGACGTATCTCCTTCGAATCGTCGAATGCGTTGGCTTACTTGATGATGGCGAGGACGTCGCTCTCACGGAGAATCAGATACTCATCGCCGTCGAGGGTCACGTCCGTTCCGCTGTACTTCCCGTACAGCACCTTGTCTCCCACCTTCACTTCCATGTCCAGGCGCGTGCCGTCGTCCGAGATCTTCCCCGGACCCACGGCCACCACCTCGCCCTGGGACGGCTTCTCCTTCGCGGTGTCGGGGATGTACAGCCCGCCCCGCATCTGCTCCGACTCCTCGAGCGCCTTGACCACGACACGATCAGCCAGCGGCTTGATCCGGGCAGCGGCTTTGCTAGCCATCAGGCCTCCCTCCGGTTTCTAACAGGCGGATGTGGAATTGATGTTGATAGAGCGTTAGCACTCTCCGTCAGAGAGTGCTAACAACGGCCTGAAATATGGAGTGGTGACCGAAGCTGTCAAGCGTCTGAAACGGCTGTCCGGTAACGGATTCGACGAGATTCGCGAACGGCGGGCCTCACCTGGGAAGCGGCGGGTCCCGCTGCGCTGCGGCACGAGGGTTTCGACCTGCGCCCCTCGCGCGGGTGGACAGGTGGTGACGCAGGCCCTGAGCGAGGATTCGACTTGCGCCCCTCGCGGCGACCCGCAGGACCCATGCGCCCGGCGGCGCGTCGCTCCGAGCGAAGGGCCTGCGTCACCACCCCCGCTTGCGGCGGATGGCGCCCTCCCGGACGTCAGTCCGCGGAGTTCAGGGCCTCCATGCGAGCCACGCCGTCGAGGCCGACGATGGCGTGCACCACCTCGTCGGCGAGCTCAGGGTCCAGCCAGTGGCCGAGCTCCGCCAGCATCCGGAACGCGGAGCGGGCCTCCTCGTACGCCCGTTCGAGAACCGCGCGGGCCGAGTCACGGAAGAGCCTCTCCACCGTGCCCTCGGGAACAACCTGACTCTCTCTCAACTCGGCCAGAGCCGCCCTCTCGGCCTCGGTGCCCCCGTGGACGATCTGGGAGGTGAGGAGGTTGTGGCTCCGCCGGGTCAGGTCGAACTCGAAGTCGGTGAGATCGTCCACGATCTGGAAGGCCGTGCCCAGGCGGGCCACGGCCGGCTCGGCCTCGGCCACCCGCTTCGCGAGCTCCCCTTCCTCCAGCACCGACGGAGCGACGAAGGCCAGAGCGAAGAGCGCACCGCCGCGCACGCGGTGCACCCGGTCCACCATCTCCTCGGGACCGGGCACGTGCTCCACCCCCCCCTCCTCCGAGCCCTCCAGCCGGCCGATGGAGGCCATGCGGTCCAGCAGGCCCCGCTGTACCACCGTCGCCTGGCCGGGCGTGAGCACGCCGGCGGCCTCACCGCGATCCAGGGTGCGCCGCAGGAGCCGCTCGAAGCACATGAGCTGGAGGATCGAGAGAAAGCGGGCCCCCGCCACCGGAGCCAGGGGAAGCAGGCTCTTGTCCTGGTCGTCGAAGAGGTTGTCCGCCGCGGTGATCGTCCCCTTGATGCAGAAGTTGAGCTCGGTGTAGAGGCGAAGCCGCTCCGCGGAAACGCCCAGCGCGGTGAAGATCGAGCGGAAGAGGATCAGGAAGAAGTACTCCTGGACGAAGTGCAGCGCCTCGGGCCGGAGGGCTTCGGCGGCCGTGGGCACGTGGGGAGCCCGGCCGCGGAAGTCGGCGCCCAGAACCTCGTCGAGATCGCCGTAGAGCGTGCGCACGGCGTCGGCCTGAGCGGCCACGTCCGGGGCCAGGTGCCGCCACACCCCCTGCTCCTCCAGGAGGCGGACCGCGGCCTGAGATCGGAAGACGGGGGAGAGCGTCATGGGTCTCGTGCGGATGTCGGGTCCCGAATGCGGTGACGAGCCAGCAATGTAGCGCCAAGGCGGGGTGCAGGGACAGCCGAGGGCCCGCCGTCACCTACGCACGTGGCGTCCCGCCATGGCCAGGCCGTAGAGGGTGAGGAAGGGCTCCGTCCGGTCCACCGTGGCCAGATGCGGCCCCACGACCTTGGCGAAGCCGCCGGTGGCCACCACCAGCGCGTCGGGCTTCTTCCACTCCGCCTTGATGCGCCGCACGATGCCATCCACGGCCTCCACGGCGGACAGGAACACACCGCTCTGGATGCACGTCTCCGTGCGCCGGCCGATCACCTGCTGGGGCGGCTCCAGCTCGACACGGGGGAGCTTGGCCGTGCGCTTGCCCAGCCACTCGAGCCCCGAGGAGAGGCCGGGGGAGATGACGCCGCCCATGAACACGCCCTCGGCGGTGATGCAGTCGAAGGTCGTGGCGGTGCCCAGATCCACGGCGATGGTGTCGCGATGGTACATCTCCATGGCGGCCAGCGTGTTCACGATGCGATCGGCGCCCACGGTCATGGGCTCCTCCACGTCGAGCTTGATGGGCAGGGGGAGCGTCGGCCCCACGGTCACCACGGGCCCGGCCACGATCTGGCCGAGGCTTCGCACCCAGGAGTGCGTCGCCGAGGGCACCACCGAGCCGAGCACCGCCTGGTCGATGTCGCCGGCGACCGCCGGCGATCCGGCCAGGAGCGCCCGCAGGAGCACGGTGGTCTCGTCCGCGGTGCGGGGCACCATGGAGCTCACCCGCCAGTGGGCCGCCAGCTCCGTGGGCGAGGTGGCCAGGCCCAGCACGGTCTCCGTGTTGCCCACATCCACCACGAGCTGCATAAGGAACCTCCTCCCTTGTCTACAGCGGCCGCACGCTGCCGGCCACCACGCGCTGTACCGTGCCGTCGGCACGCTCCAGCAGGAGCGCCCCGTCCGCGTCGATGCCCCGCGCCACCCCCGCACCCGCCATCTGCGTCACGACCTCCAGGCCCCGGAGCACGTCGCGGGCCGCCAGCTCCTCGTGGAGCTCGGGGCGCAGCACGCTCGTGGGGCGGCGGCACAGGCTCCGCAGCTCGCGCACCAGGGCCGTCACCAACGCCCCCACCGACACCGCGCCCGCCGCCGCCTCCTCCAGCGAGGTGGCGTGTCCCACGAGCTCCGGGGGAAAATCCGTGCGGCGCTGGCGCAGGTTCAGTCCCAACCCGGTGATCACCACGCCGTGATGCCGCTCGCACAGGATGCCCCCGACCTTGCTGCCCCGGATCATGAGATCGTTGGGCCATTTCAGCCCCACCCCCACACGGGGGCTCACGGCCTCCGCCGCCCGCGCCGTCGCCAGCCCCACCAGCAGGGGCAGGTGTGCCGGCGGCGCGCCCGCGCCGGGCAGCAGCGTGGACATGCAGAGCCCCGATCCGGGCGCCGAATGCCATCCGTGACCGCTCCTCCCCCGGCCCGCCGTCTGCTCGTCCGCCAGCACCACCGTGAAGGGCGGTGCTCCCTCGTCGGCGAGCTCCCGGGCCCTGTCGTTGGTGGAGGTGAGGACGTCGTGCGCCTCCAGGAGGGGCACGTCCCACACACGTGCCCAGACGCGCACGGGCTCGCCGTCCCAGTGGGTGAGGAGCGTCATGGCGATCGCCTCCGCTACCGCGTCATCCGGAGAGAGACGTCGGCGGCGGGCGCCGAGTGCGTTAGGGCACCCACGCTGATGAGGTCGACGCCGGTCTCCGCCACGCTGCGCGCGTTCTTCAGTGTGACGTTGCCCGAGGCCTCCAGGTGCGGCCGAGCCTCGCCCAACGCCCGGGTCCGGCGCACCGCCTCCCGCATCGTCTCCAGGCTCATGTTGTCCAGCAGGATACGGTCGACCCGCAGAGGGAGCACCTCGTCGAGCTCCTCCAGGGTGCGTACCTCCACCTCGACGGCCAGCCCCCGGGTGTTTCGACCCAGGGCCGCCCTGGCGGCCGCCGCCACGCCTCCGCGGGCGTCGGCGTGGTTGTCCTTCACCAGCACCATGTCGTAGAGGCCCACGCGATGGTTGGCGCCGCCGCCGGCGCGCACCGCGGCCTTCTCCAGCAGACGCCATCCCGGTGTGGTCTTGCGGGTGTCCATGATCTGCGCTCCGGTCCCCGCCACGGCGTCCACGAACGCGCGGGTGAGGGTGGCGATCCCCGACAGCCGCCCCAGGAAGTTCAGCGCCGTGCGCTCGCCGGTGAGGATCGCTCGCGTGCTCCCCGAGAGCTGGACCATGATATCTCCGTCAGGGACGCGAGCGCCGTCGTCCACGACGAGGTCCACCTCCAGACCAGGGTCCACCACGCGAAAGACCTCCGGCACGCACATCGTACCCGCGGCCACCAGCGCCTGCTTCGCCACGATGACCGCGCGCGCGCGGCTCCCGGCCTCCACCGTCCACTCGGTGGTCCAGTCGCCGTCGCCGATGTCCTCCTCGAGGGCCGCCTGCACGAGCTCCGTGCGGGCACGCGCCAGGGCGCCGGGGTCCGTCGCGCTCACCGGAGGACGAATCCTGCCGGGGCCGCCTGGGTGGCCGCGGACACCCTGGCGCCCGCAGCGACGGGGGCGGTGGCGTGGTGGGCGTGGCCGATGCTGAGCCAGCCCCCGGCGATGAGCACCACGAAGACGGCGCTCAGCGCCAGCCGATACCACCCGAACGCGGCCAGGCCGTGGCGGTTGAGGTAGCTCACCAGCCACCTCACCGAGAGGGCCGCCGCCACGGTGGCCATGGCGATGCCCACGGCCATGTGGCCCAGGCCCAGCCCAGCGAGCTGCGAGGGACCGCTCCCCATCACGTCCTTGGCGATCTTGAACACGCACGCCCCCCCTAGCGTGGGGAGCGCCAACAGGAAGCTGAACTCCGCGGATTCCCGGGGACGCAGCCCGACGAGCATGCCGGCAACGATGGTGATCATCGAGCGGCTCGTCCCCGGCCACATGGCCAGGCACTGCAGGACGCCGATGAAGAGGGCGGCCCGCCACCCCAGCTCCTCGATGCGGACGTAGCCGCCCTGGTGGGAGGAGACGTCCTCCGCTTTCCTGGGATCGCCGAAGCGGCGCCGCTGCCAGCGGCCCACGAAGATCATCACCACGCCCCACAGGGCGAGCGCCGTGATCACCGCCGGCGGGTTGAAGAGGTGGGCGTCGATGGGGTCGTCCAGGAACGGACCCACCAGCGCCGCCGGCAGGAACGCCAGCACCAGCAAGCCGAAGAGGCGCAGACCGGGGGCGTCCCGGCCGAGCACGCCCAGGATCATGCCGCGCACCCGCGGCCAGTAGAGGCCCAGGACCGCGAGGATGGCGCCCCCCTGGATGACGATGTTGAACGCATCCACGGCCTCCTTGAGCGACGGCGGCGAGGCCAGCCCCAGAAGGCTCTGGGTGAGGATGAGATGTCCCGTCGAGCTGATGGGCAGATACTCGGTGATGCCCTCGACGAGGCCGAGGATCAGCGCGTCCCAGACGCTCATGCGATTCCTTTCACTGCGTCTCCGATGCGTGCACCGCTCCCGTTCGCCGCGATCACGCGCTCGTAGTAGGCCTCGTAACGAGGCACGATGGCGTCGGCGCCGAAGCGCGACACCGCCGCCGTGCGGGCCGCCTCGACGATCCGCGCCTTGAGCCGGGGATCCTGGAGGAGCTCGATTCCGGCCGCCGCCATCTCGTCCAGCGAGCCAGGCTCGAACAGAAAGCCCGACTCCCCGTGGGTGACCACCTCCGGAATGCCGCCCACGTCAGAAGCCACCACAGGGGCGCCGCAGGCCATGGCCTCCAGGGCCGCCAGTCCGAAGGACTCGTTGCTGGAGGGGAGCAGCAGGAGATCCGCGCAGGCGATGAGCTCGTCCACGGAGGCGTGCTTGCCCAGGAAGAGCACGCGGGGACGGACCCCCAGCTCCTCCGCACGCTCGGCCGCACGCGGCCGCTCCGGGCCGTCGCCGACGAACACCAGGCGCGCATCCACCTTTCTCACGATGCGCTCGAAGACCTCCACCACGTCCTCCACGTGCTTCACCGGGCGGAAGTTCGACACGTGCATGACGATCTTCTCGCCCTCCGGCGCCAGCGTGGAGCGGTGACAGGGCTCCTTGCCGGGACGCCAGACATCGGTGTCGATGAAGTTGGGGATGACCTCGATACGCTCCGCCGGGACCTGGAAGCCCCGAACGGTTTCCTCCTTCAGGTACTCCGAGACCGCCGTCAGACCCTGGGAGCGCAGGATGGAGAAGCGGGTGATGGCGTGGAAAGAGGGGTGCAGCCCCACCAGCGTGATGTCGGTGCCGTGCAGCGTGGTCACGACGGGGAGGTTGCGCTCCGGCGCGAGCATCTTGCGCGCCACCCACGCGGACGTGGCGTGGGGAATCGCGTAGTGCACGTGCATGAGGTCGAGCTTCTCACGCACCGCGGTGTCGTGCATCGCCACCGACAGGGCTAGCGAGTACGGCGGGTGCTCGAAGAGCGGGTAGTCCTCCATCTCCACCTCGTGGAAGAACACCCGCTCGCGGAAGTGTCCCAGTCGGAAGGGCTGCGCATACGAAACGAAGTGCACCTCGTGGCCCCGCTCCGCCAGCTTCAGGCCGAGCTCCGTCGCCACCGCCCCCGATCCCCCGTACGTGGGGTAACACGTGATCCCGATTCTCACTCCGCCTCCTCCTCGCTGGTCGTCCGCCTCCATGCCTCCAGCACCGCACGGAGCTGCTCAGCGGTGCTCGCCGTCCCGTCCAGCACCAGCGCGCCGCCGGGGCCCCTGGGAAGCTGGTTCCTGAACCAGGTCCTCTGCCTGCGGGCGTAGCGCCGCGTGCTGCGCTCCACCAGCGCGAGTGCCTCGTCCAGCGTGATGTCACCCGCCAGATGGCGCGCGAGCTCCCTGTACCCCGTACCCGTCATTCCGGGTGCATCGGCGCCGTACCCCTGATCCAGCAGTGCCCGCACCTCCTCCAGCACCCCGTCCTCCACCATGCGCCGCACCCGCTCCGCGATGCGTCGGTCCAGCTCCTCCGGGGGCACGTCCAGCACCACCACCAATCCCGTGAGGGCCTCGCCGTCCGGCGGCGCCTCGCGGTGCCAGCGGCTCAGCGGCCGTCCGGTGAGGAGCGCCACCTCCAGAGTCCGCGACATGCGCTGCGGGCCCCCCTGCACCGCCAGCTCGGCCCGCTCGGGGTCGAGGCGTCGCACCCACGCGGCCAGACGCTCCCGCTCCTGCGCGGCGAGGTATCGCCGCAGCGCTTCCCGCCGCACGGCATCCATGGGGGGCTCCTGGAAGACCGGCTCCATGAGCGCCCTCAGGAAGAACCCCGTGCCCCCCACCAGCAGCGCGACGTGGCCCCGGGCGCGGATCTCCCGGATCCAACGGCGCACGTCGCGGGCGAAGCGGCCCGCGGAGTACCGCTGGTCGGGGTCCAGGAGGTCCAGACCGTGGTGACGGACGGCCGCCCGGGCGGCGTCATCTACCTTGGCGGTGCCCACGTCCATGCCCCGGTAGATCTGCCGGGAGTCCATGGACACGATCTCCGCCTCCAGCGCCCGGGCCACCTCCAGCGACAGCGCCGTCTTGCCCGAGGCGGTGGGACCCACGATGGCGAGGAAGTCGGCCATGGGCCGCTACCGGCCGAAGCGACGCTCCAGCTCGCCGGCGGGCAGCCGGACGATGGTGGGGCGGCCGTGCACGTCGTGGTGGGGCAGCTCGGTGGCGAAGAGCTGGTCGAAGAGATCCTCCATCTCCGCCTCGGAGAGGCGCTGGCCGGCCTTGATGGCGCTCTTGCACGCGAACGTCTTGGCGATGCGCTCGTGCTGGTTGCGCGCCGAGCGCACCAGCTCCGAGCCGTGCGTGAGCTCGGCGACCATCTCCCGGAAGGCCCGCTCCGCGTCGAAGTACGGATGGGGGTTGGGCACCGCGTGGACGATGACCGTGTCGCCGCCGAAGCCCTCCACCTCGAAGCCCGCCCGGGCCAGGAGGCTGGAGAGCTCCATGACCTGCGCGTGCTCGGCGGAGGTGAGGCGGAGCGTCAGGGGGAAGAGGAGGCGCTGGCTCTCCAACCCGCCGGCGCCGAACGCCCGCATGAGCCGCTCGAAGAGGACACGCTCGTGGGCGGAGTGCTGGTCCACGATGATGAGCCCGTCCCGGGTCTCCGCCAGGATGTAGGTGCGCAGGACCTGCCAGAGCCGGGGGCGCTGCACCGGCTCCCTGACGGTACCACCCTCCCCTGCCGGTTCCGCCGACTCCCGAGCCCCCTCCTTGTCCGGGGCCGGTGCCCCCGGGGCGAACAGGGCCATCTGCGCTTCGGTGGCCTCCCCGCGGTGGATACCTTCCCGGCCGTCTGCGAAGGAGCCTCGAGCGGCTCCTTCCTTCACGGCCATGTGCCCCGGGACGTCCGTGGGGCCCACCGGAGGCGGCGCGAGCTGGACGTCGAACGTCGCGGCGCTCGCCTCCCCCTCCAGGGCTCCGCGCACCGCACCCTCCACCGACTCCTCCACCTGCGCCTGCTGTCGGAAGCGCACCTCCGCCTTGGCCGGGTGCACGTTCACGTCCACATCGTGGCCGGGCACGTGCAGGTAGAGGAACATCCAGGGCCGGGCGCCGGGCGGCACGGTGGTCCGGTAGCCGCGCTCCGCGGCGCGCACCACCTCGGGAGCCCGGAAGGGGCGACCGTTCACGAAGAGGTGAACGCGGCGCAGCCCCGGCTTCGCGGCGTCGGGGCGCTGCACCAGCCCGCGCACGCCGAAGCGCTCCTCGTCGGCGCTCAGCGCGATGAGGGTCCCGGCCTCCTCGCCTCCCCAGAGCTGGGCCACCCGGGTGGCCACGTCGGCGCAGGCCGGCAGGTCCAGGAGCGTGCGCCGGTCCGAGGTCAGCACGAACGACACCTGCGGGTTCGCCAGCGCCAGCGTGGTGACCACCTCGCTCACCGCGCGGCTCTCGGCGGCCACCGACTTCAGGAACTTGGCCCGGGCCGGCGCGTTGAAGAACAGAGACCGCGCGTCCACGGTGGTGCCCCGCCTGCGCGGGAAGTCGTCCACGCCGTGGATGGCGCCCCCGTCCACGGATATCCGGGTCCCCACCTCCTCGCCGGTCTCGCAGGTCTCCAGCGCCAGTCGGCTCACCGCCGCGATGCTGGGCAGCGCCTCGCCCCTGAACCCGAAAGTCCGCACGCTCTTCAGGTCCACGGCGGTGTCGATCTTGCTGGTGGCGTGCCGGTCCAGGCTGAGGAGCGCATCTTCGCGCCCCATCCCAACCCCGTCGTCGGTGACGCGTATGCGGCGCTTGCCCCCGCGCTCGATGGCGATCTCGACACGGGTGGAGCGCGCGTCCAGCGCGTTCTCCACCAGCTCCTTCACGACGGAGGCCGGACGCTCCACGACCTCGCCCGCGGCGATCTGGTTCGCCACCGCGTCGGGAAGGATCTTGATGCGTCGTGACATCACATGTGGTCCAGGCCGTAGAAGCGCTTCGCGTTGGCCGTGGTACGTGCCGCCACCGTGTCGAGCTCCTCGCCCAGATGAGCGGCCACCGCCTCGGCCACGTGGCGCACGAAGGCCGGCTCGTTGCGCTTGCCCCGGAGGGGCACGGGAGCAAGGTACGGCGAATCGGTCTCCACGAGGAGTCGTTCCGGCGGAACCTCCCTCAGGAGCTCCGCAACCTGGAAGCTCCTGAACGACGCGATGCCGGAGAACGACACGTACCAGCCGCGTTCCATGGCCGCCGTGAAGGCGCGCTCCCCTCCGGTGAAGCAGTGCAGCACGCCCCGCGTCTCCGGCGGGGCCGCGCGCAGGGCGGCGGCCACGTCCTCGTCGGCGTCGCGGGCGTGCACCACCACGGGCAGGGACAGCTCAGTCCCCAGGGCCAGGTGCGCCTCGAACAGGCGGCGCTGGACGTCCCTGGGCGAGTAGTCGTAGTGGTAGTCCAGGCCCGTCTCGCCCAGGGCCACCACCTCCGCCTCGCCGGCCAGGGCGTGCACTCTGGCCAGGGCGTCGGGACCCGCCGCGGCGGCTTCGTGGGGGTGCACCCCGACGGAGCACCACATGCGCGGCCGCTCCCCGCCGCTGTCGCCCCCCCAGGCCCGCACCAGGGCGAGAGCGGCGCCGGCATCGACCACGTCCGAGGCGATGGTGACCAGGCCCTTCACGCCCGCTCGCGCGGCGTGAACGAGCACCGCCTCCCGGTCCTCCCGGAAGGCGGCGTCCGTCAGGTGGCAGTGGCTGTCGAAGAGCCCGGCAGCCTCACTCACGCCGTCGCCGGCGACGCCTTGGCCTTCTTCTCGCGGATCTTGCCCTCACCCCACCGCTTCTGGATCTCCACCAGCGCGGGGGACGCCACGAAGATCGAGGAGTACGTTCCCACCACGATGCCCATGATGAGCACCACCGTGAAGTCGCGGATCACCGCGCCGCCGAGCAGCAGGAGCGCCACCAACACCGCCACCGTCGTGCCCGATGTCAGAATGGTGCGGGGCAGCGTCTCGTTGATGGACGCGTTGATGAGCTCGATGAGGTCACGCTTGCGGGCACCCTTCTTGTGCAGGTTCTCGCGGATGCGGTCGAACACAATGATGGTGTCGTTCAGCGAGTACCCGACGATGGTGAGCACCGCCGCCACGCTCTCCAGGGAGATCTCCATGCGGAAGATCGCCAGAAAGCCCAGCGTGATCAGGATGTCGTGGCCCGTGGCGATGATGGCCGCCGTGCCGAAGCGCGTCTCGAAGCGGAACGCCAGGTAGATCAGCGTGATGATGAACGAGAACAGGATGGCCATGGCCGCCTTGCGCAGCAGCTCGCCCGCCACCTTGGGGCTCACCAGGTCCTTGCTCATTACCTTGAACGCGCTCGCGCCGAAGGCCGTCGTGAGCTTCTGCTGGATGCTGTTGGCCACCTGGTCGATGGTCTGCTCCCCCAGCGGCGCGCGGATCTGGTAGGTCGTCGCCTCGCCGAACCGGGTGATGACGTACCCCCCGCCCAGGGCGGAACGGAGACTGCCGGCATCCATGGGCTTGTTGAACTGCACCTGCACCAGCGAGCCGCCGGTGAAGTCGATGCCGTAGTTCTGCCACGATCCGATGGAGAAGATGTTCGTCACCATCGCGGCGATGCCGATGAGGATCGCCGTCGCCGAGACGACGTACAGCTTCTTGCGCTGCTCGATGAACTTGTAGTTCGCGTGTGCGAAGAATCTCATGGTGGGCAGCTCAGATGCTGATGGGATCCGAGGCCTTCTTGCGCCCGACGTAGATCAGGTAGAAGGTCCGGGTCACGAAGACGGCGGATATGAACGACGCCACGATACCGATGGACAGCGTCACCGCGAAGCCTTTCACCGGCCCGGTCCCGAAGTTGAACAGGATCAGGGCGGTGAGGAGCGTGGTGATGTTCGAGTCCACGATGGCCGACATGGCGTTGGAGAAGCCCTCCTCCATGGCGGTACGCGTGGCTCGACCCGCGGCGAGCTCCTCTCGTATTCGTTCGAAGATGAGCACGTTGGCGTCCACGGCCATACCGATGGACAGGATGATGCCCGCGATGCCCGGCACGGTGAGCGTGGCGTTGAGACCGGCGAGCCCGCCCAGCACCAGCACGACGTACACACCCAGCGCGAGGACTGCCAGCAATCCGGAGAACCGGTAGTACAGGATCATGATCATGATGACGGCCAGGATGCCGACGATGCCGGCCACCTCACCCTGGTCGATGGAGTCCTGACCCAGGGACGGCCCGACGGTCACCTCGTCGGCGACCTTGAGCTTCACAGGGAGCGCACCGGCGCGCAGCACCAGCGCCAGGTCCTGTGCGTCGGAGAGCGGCGAGTTGCCCATCTGGATCACGCCCTGCGCTCCGATGCGGTCCTTGATCACCGGCGCGCTCATGACCGTGCTGTCCAGCACGATGGCGAGATAGTCGCCGATGTGCTGGCCGCTGAACTCCTCGAAGCGGCGCCCGCCGGCTCTGGAGAGCGTGAACTCCACCTGGGACTCGTTGAACTGCGGATCCCGTCCCGCGACGGCGTTCTCCAGCATGTCGCCGGTGAGGAACGGCTTCTTGGTGAGCACGTAGAGACGCTTGTAGTTGCGCGTCCCTCTCCCCACGACCTCCGAGCCCCACTGGAGATCCTCGTCGCGGGGCAGGATGCGCTGCACGTCGGGTAGGGCGAGGAACTCGGTCACCGTGGGCACGTCGTTGGTGTCCACCATGAACGTGCCCAGGACGTCGCCCTGGTTCAGCAGCGCGGACAGCGGACGCAGCGCGCTGGCCGAGTCCTCGGCGGCAGCCGCCGCGGCACTGTCCCGTTTCGATTTGCCGGCCTTGCTGGTGTCCCCGAACAGGAGCTGCTGGAGGTTCTGGCCGCTCGCGGTCACCGCGGCGCCGAGCTTGCGGATGGAGTCCACCCCCAGCGCAGACACGATGGCCCGGTCGATGCGCGGCAACGCCTCCTGCACCTGGGTGACGGGCTGTACCAGCTTGAACTCGAGGTAGGCCTGCTTCTCGATGATCTTCCTGGCCTCGGCGGGGTCACTGATGCCCGCCAGCTCCACGATGAGGCGGTCGCCGCCCTCCTTCTGGATGAGCGGCTCCTGGACGCCGAACTGGTTGATCCGGCTGCGTACGATGCGCTCCACGCGGTCGATGGCGTCGCTCTTCTGCTTCGCGGACATCGTGTTGGCGGGGTCGTCCACCTCCAGGGCGAGGTGCATCCCCCCCCTGAGGTCGAGACCGAGCTTCAGCCCGTGCGCGTAGAGCTGCCAGCCTGCCACCGCCACCATCAGGAAGATCGTGATGAGGCGGCCTCTCACCGTTTTGAACATGGTCCTGCTGCTTCAGTCGACGGAGGAAGATGAGCTCGAGGCCCGGAAGCGGGAGCCTGTAAAGCTGCCCATGGCCCAATTATGTGTCAATCGCGGTTCGTGAGCTCCGGAGAAGAACCCCGGAAAACACCACGGCGTGGTGATACGCGGCGTCGGCGCCCGGGGGTCCCCGCCGCCCCGTCACAGGAGCGCGCGCCGCAGCACCGCGTGGACGCGCGCGAGAAAGCGCCCGGGGTCCACGGACTTGTCCACGTAGTCGTCGGCGCCGGCCTCCAGGAGCTCCCGCTCGAGCCTGTCGCTCCCCGTCCCCGTGCGAATGAGCACCGGCAGCGCCGAGGTGTCCACCGTGCCGCGGATCTGATCCAGCACCTGGCGGCCGCCGAGGCCCGGCATGGCCAGGTCCAGGATGACGAGGTTGTAGTCCGGATCGACGGAGAGCATCTCCATGCACTTGTGCCCGTCCTCGGCCTCCTCCACCGCGTACCCATCCTTCTCCAGGACGGTGCGCATGAGCAGCAGCGCGTCGGGATCGTCGTCCACCAGCAGGATGCGCGGAGGGCCTTTCGATTCCTCGGCCTTGTCCTCCTCTCCCTGCTGGCCCAGGACGCGCTCCACCTCCACCAGCGTGGTCTTGCCGGCCGCGACCCACTCGAGGCCGACCTGATGGATGGGGCGCATGCCTCCCTGCTGCGCAACCCTGGACAGGGTGGCCCACCCCTTGCGCTGCTCGATGGCCTGCTGGAAGCGGGGCCCGACCACCAGCACCTCGTTCGCCGGCAGGCGGCCGCGGTATCCGGTGAAGCCGCACTCCGGGCACCCCACGGCCCTCACCACCGGTTCGATCCCGTGGCGCTCGGTGAGGCGCCGCTCGTCGGGCGTGAGCTGGCCGCGCACCGGCTCCGCGCACGACGTGCACACCCTGCGCAGCAGGCGCTGGGCGATGGCGCCGCGCAGGGTCTGGGCGATGATGGCGAACTGGAGGCCTATGTCCGCCAGCCGCGTCACCGCACTCACCGCGTCGTTGGCGTGCACGGTGGCCAGCACGAGGTGCCCGGTCATGGCGGCCTGCGCTGCCGTGACGGCGGTCTCCTTGTCGCGGATCTCACCGACGAGGATGACGTCCGGGTCCTGGCGCAGCATGGCCCGCAGCGCGCCGGCGAAGGTCATCCCCTGCTTCTGCTCCACCTGGGTCTGGGTGATGCCGGGGAGCTCGTACTCGATGGGATCCTCGACGGTCATGATGTTGACCTTGCCGTCGGCGAGCTCGCGCAGGGCACCGTACAGCGTGGTGGTCTTCCCGGAGCCCGTGGGTCCGGTGATCACCACGACACCGTCCCGATGGGTCAGCAGCTGACGAAGGCGATCCAGCTCGACCTTGGGGATCTCCAGGTCGTCGAGGCTGAGCGTGGAGCTGGAGTCCAGGATCCGGATGACGCACTTCTCCGCACCGCCGGCGGGAATCGTGGACACGCGCAGATCGTAGCCGCGACCCATGATGCGCACCCTGGACTTGCCGTCCTGGGGGCGGAGCCGGTCGGCGATGTCGAGGCGGGAGAGGACCTTGATACGGCTGATGACCCGGTTCAGCGCGGCCATGGGCAGGTCCATGTGCTTGCGCAGCACGCCGTCCACGCGGTAGCGCACGGCTCCGACCCTGCGCCCGGGCTCGATGTGGATGTCGCTGGCTCCGGCGTTCACGCCGTCACGGATGATGAGGTTGGTGAGCTTCACCACCGGGGTGGCCGCCGCGTCCTCCTCCGTGATGGACTCGGGCCCCATCTCCTGGACGAGCCTGAGGGCGTCCTCGTCCTCCATGTCGAGGGTGCCCAGGAGCGACTCCACCGCCCTCTCCGGCGAGAACCTCTGGTCGATGGCGTCCTGGATCGCCTGGGGCGACGCCACCTCGAAATGAGCCGTGCGCCCGGAGCTGAAGCTCAACGCCCGCTCCGCCTCCACGTCCGTGGGGTCGCAGGTGGCCACGACCAGGCGCCGATCCTCCTCCAGGAGCGGAAATATGTGGTGTTTACGCGCCATCGTCTCGGAAACGAGGAGCGCCGCGTTGGGATCGGCCCCGCCGAAGTCCGCGACCTTCAGCCGGAAGTACTCGGCGACCATGGCCGCCAGCCTCTGATCGGAGAGCCCGTACGTCCTCGTCACCACCGTCCACGCGTCGGTGGCGCGTGTAGAGGGCGAAACCTCCGGATGCTCACGGGAGCCGAGCCCCGCGCGCTCCGCGATGCGCACCAGCCAGTGCACGGCCCCCACGGGCTCCGCACCGCTGTGCTCGGACTGATCGGGCACGGGTTGGCTCATCCTATCCCAGCACCGCCTTGCGCTTACTCCGCTTCTCCTGGTACATGGCGTTGTCGGCCTCGGACACGAGGTCCTCGAGGCGTATGCGCATATCTCCGTCGTGGCGGGCCATGCCGATGCTCATGGACAGCTGATACGGCTCGTGGCTCGTCTGGTTGAACTCGCCGAAGCGATCCCGGAGACGGTCGATGAGCAGCTCGGAGCTCTCCCCGGACGCCTCCAGGGCGAGCACGGCGAACTCGTCACCTCCCAGGCGCGCGATGATGTCCGAGCGCCGGAACGTGACCCGCAGGATGTCCGCGACCTTGATGAGCGCCCGGTCGCCCACGTGATGACCCAGCGAGTCGTTGATGGTCTTGAACCGGTCCAGATCGAGGAAGACCACGGTCACGCCCCGTCCCGTCCGGTGCGCGAGCTTGAGATATTGCTCTCCGAGGTCCGCGAAACCCCTGCGGTTGTAGAGCCCCGTGAGGTCGTCGATGAGGGACAGGCTCTTCAGCGCGGAAAGGAGGCGATGCCGCTCGATGGCATGGCGCACGGCCCGGGCCAGCACCGTCGGCACGATCTCCTCCTTCACCAGGAAGTCCTGGGCCCCACCCTGCACCGTGCTCACCCCCACGGTCTCGTCGCTGGTGTCCGTGAGCACGATGATGGGCACGTCGGCGGCGAAGGCGTACATCCGCTCGAAGGTCACCATCCCCTGGCTGTCGGGGAGATTGAGATCCAGGAGCACGACGTCGATTCCGCCCTTCGAGAGCCTCGCCAGGGCCTGGCTCAGCTCCCCGGCCCACTCGATCTCGATCCCGGAGCCGGCGCGCACGTCCCCCAATCGCTCGCGAAGCTCGTCGAGATAATCGCGATCGGATTCGACGAGGAGGACCTTGACGGGTCGTTGCAGCAAGGGCCCTCGGGGGTGAGGCATGAGGCGACATCGACGCCCCACCGTCGCGCGTGCGGGGGCGGCGGGACGTCTCTCCATGGACTGCTTATTGCCGACCCAAGGTAATGTGACTCGGCACCACACGCCACGAGGAAAAACAGTTGTTTTTCGCGGCTTCGCGCCCCGGATGAACCTCCTCAGCCCCCCTGTGCGCCGAGGAGGATCTTCTCGAAGAACGACGGGACCCGGGGATCGTCGGACTGGGCCAGCCAGAAGAGCGCGGTCTTGCGGGTCTTCATCTGGGGTGCGGTACGCGCCACCTCCATGAGGGCCGGCACGCTCTCCGCAGCCGGGCGCCTGGAGAGGGCGAAGACGGCAGCATCCCGGACTCCCTGGCTCTCGTCGGTGCTTCCGGCGACGTCCTTCAGTCCCCGGGTGACGACGTCCCCGGCCTCCTGACCGACCCAGAACAGCGCGCTCTTGCGCACGCCCTCGGCCACGCTCCGGTCGCGGGCGATGTCCAGGAGGTCACGCCACGCGTCGGGGGTATCGGCCAGGACCGCCGTGAGCATGGCATGCTGCGCCGTCCTTCGATTGCTGGTGCCGTGGGCCACACCGAGGAGGTAGTGGGCGGCTTCCTCCGCCGTCACCGCCCCCAGGTCGTCAGCACCCGCCGTACGGTCGGCCAGCCGCTTGACGACGCTCACGTCGCGCACGCGGCCATCTCGCATCGCGAGCTCCACCTCGGCGAAGCCCGATCGGCAGTTCGTGCCCTGGTCGTCGTCCCAGCTCCCGCTGCTCCACTGCACCCGGTCGTGGGGACCCATGAGGATCCCCTGGTCACAGATCTCGACCCCGGGCCTGGTGTCGAAGTGGAAGCGCACGGTTCCGTCGCGCACTTGCTGCACCCG
This sequence comes from Gemmatimonadota bacterium, assembly GCA_022340865.1. Taxonomy (GTDB): domain Bacteria; phylum Gemmatimonadota; class Gemmatimonadetes; order Longimicrobiales; family Gaopeijiaceae; genus SZUA-318. The sequence goes on along the minus strand of JAJDNC010000003.1, from coordinate 6,909 downwards.
CGCAGCCAGGCTCTGGCCCGCAGCGCCTCCGGCGGAGAACGCGAGCGTCGCCAGGAGGGCCGCGGCCGCCCGTCGGCCAACGCTCATTTGCCGATGAGGGTGAGGAGGAACTGTGCCACCCGGGGGTCCTTGCTCTGGCCGAGCCAGAAGACCGCGGTCTTGCGCAGCGCCGGGTCCTTGTCGTTCTTCGCCACGTCCATGAGGAAGTCCACGGCGTCCTTGTCGTCGCTCTGCCCGGCGACGAAGACCACCTGCTTCTTCATCTCCGGATCCGTGAGCGAGGCGTAGAGACTCTTGAGGTCGGCGCCGCTCAGGCTTCCGGTCTGCCCCGCCCAGAAGAGCGCGGTCTTGCGCACCTCCATGCTCTCCGACCGGTCCTTGGCCCGTGCCAGGAGCCAGTCGTGGGACCCGGCGCCCTTGGCCTGGCCGATGCTGAAGATCGCCTTCTCCTTCAGCGTGTCGCTCTTCAGCTTCGGGTAGAGGTCCATGAGATAGGCGGTGCCGCCGGCCTTCGCGTTCTGGCCGATCCAGAAGATGGCCGTCTCCCGGAGCTTCGCGGGTGCGTCGGCGCGTGCGGCGTACTGCTCGAGGATCTTCACGGCCCGCTCGTTCCCCTGCTGCGAGAGGGCGAACACGGCCCGCTCCTGGAGGTTCGGATCGTTGCTCTCCTTGAGGATGGAATCCAGCGCGTCCACGGCCTGCTCGGTGTGCACCTGCGAGAGCCAGAAGACCGCCGCCTCCCGGACCTTGGGGTCGGGATCGGGGTTGCGCTGCGCCAGGTCCAGGAGGATGTCCACGGACTGGTCGCTCATCTTCTGGGCCACGAGGAAGACCGCCTGTCTGCGCAGCTGCGCCGAGCACTCACCCCGGCTCTTCAGCACCTCCTTGAGGATGGGAAGGGCCTGTTCGGCGTTCATGTTCATGAGCGCGCTCAATGCGGCCGTGCGCACCGACTGGTCGTCGCTCTGGCAGGGGTCCTTGGCTTGCTGGGTGACCGCTTCGGCCGCCGCCGCATCACCCATGCGGGCCAGTTGGGACTCCACCCGCACGCGCAGCCCCTCGGCGTCGCCGCGGGTGTCCGCCTTGGGATATCGGGCGCCCTGCTGGGCGAGCAGCTTCTGCGCGTCCTTGAGATCGCCGCGCCCGCCCACACGGTAGAGGGCGAAGGCCTGCCAGTAGTACGAGTCCGGCACGTATCCCGACTTGGGATAGTTGGAGCGGAGGGCCTCGAAGGCCTTGGCCGCGTCGGCATAGCGCCCGGCATTGAGGGCATCGCGCGCCGCCTTGTACGCCTGGGCCGCCGGGTCCTGCTGGAGCCACGGTGCCGGAGCCTGCCTGCGGAAGTGCGCATAGCTTCCGGAGAGCTCCGGGTACGCCGTCCCCCACGACGCGGCACGAGCCATGTCGGCCTGGGCGGCCTCCAGGGCGGTCTCGGCGCTCATGCGGGCTGCCTTCACGGCGGCCGAGGTGCGTGCCTGGGCGGCCTCCAGGGCGATCTCCGCCCGGGCCACCTCTGCCGCCTGGCTCTCGCGGACGGGCTCCTGGGCGCTGGTCCCCCCGGCGATCGCCAACATCGTCAGGGTCGCCATGGCCACCAGAGCGCCTTCCCTCATCGTCGGCTTCATCATCTTCATCGAAGGCATGATCCTCGTCTCCTCAGGGTCGTTGCCGTGTCTCGCAGTGGTCTTCATTCGGTTCCGGAAAGCCCGGACCCCGCAGGCACCATCGCCTGGATCCTGGGCATCAGATCTCGATCCTCGAGGCCCTTCAGGGCCAGGTTCAGCTCGGTGCGCGTGCGGGCGACATCGTGCGTGCCGGTGTCGGTCACCCCCACGATCTGCACCAGCACCAGCTCGAGGTCCTCCAGCATCCGTCTCATGGTGGGATCCGTCTCCTCGGGAGCGTCCAGAAGCAGACGCGTCTGCGCGAGCAGGTTGCGCGCCCACGGTCCCACCTGCGGGTCCAGCCGCCCCGTGCGCGCATCCGCGCGGACGAGGGTGAGCAGGGACTCGGTCTGCCCCAGGTGCTCCACCGCCGCCAGGCGCATGGCCGTCGGGTCCGGCACGTCCGCGACCGCGGCCGGCCGTCCAGGGGCCCTCACGCTCACCCTGCCGATGCCGATGCCCAGGATCAGGAGCGCGGCCGCCGCCACAGCCCATGCCGCCACCCAGCGCGACCCCGGGCCCCGATGGAAGCGCCGGGCATCCAGGGAGACGACCTGCGCCGCGCGCCGTGCGCCGGCGCCCGCGCGGCCTTCGAGGGCCGCCTCCACGGCCGCCCACATCTCCTCCCGGGGTGTCTCCGGAGGCGGGTTGTACGACTCCCGGAGCCTGTCGACGAGGTCGCTCACCTCGTCGTTCCGCTCGCGGTCATCCCAGTCCTCGCGCTCTTCGTCCATCTCACGCGTACTCCTGCATCGCATCGCCCAGGGACTCCCTGAGCTTGGCCCGGGCGCGGAAGAGGCGTGCCTTGGAGGTCCCCTCGGCCACCCCCAGCGCCTCGGCGATCTCGCCGTGGCTGTATCCTTCCAGGTCGTGCATCAGAAACACCGTCCTGTACATCTCCGGCAGCTCGTCCACCGCCTCGTGCAGTCGCTCCAGCGCCTCGTGGTCCAGCCGAGGTGAGGCCGGAGCCACGAATGCGGTGTCTTCCAGCGGCCGTTCCCGCTTCCGGTGGCGATCCACCTTCCGCAGCTCGTTCAGCGCCACGGAAACTCCGATGGAGTGCAACCACGTGGAGAACGCCGCGTCCCCCCGGAACTGGTCCAGGCGCTGCCAGGCACGCAGGAAGGTCTCCTGGGTGACGTCCCTGGCCAGATCGTCCCCTCCGGCCATGCGGTACGCGAGGCGGTAGATCCTGTCCACGTTGCGGTCGTAGAGGGCTTTGAACGCGGCGTGATCACCCACGCGGGCCCGCTCCACCAACTCGAGATCTGTCAAAGGAAGAGCTCGTTGATCGCCGGTTCCCATCTCTTCGTCCCCTGGGACACAGCCTACGGAGGAAGGGTTGCGCCCGCTGGCGCTGCTGGGACCTACGCCTTCAGATCCATGGGCAGGGCGAGGTCCGCGCGGACTCCCTTGAGCGGCGCCCGGCTCTCGACGGTGAGCCTGCCGCCGTGCCCCTCGGCGATCTGCCGCGAGAGCACGAGGCCGATGCCCGATCCACCGGGCTTCGTGGTGTAGAACGGCACGAAGAGGTTGGCGGTGTCACCGAGCCCCGGCCCCTCGTCCTCCACCAGGAGGTGGAGCGTGTCCCCCCGGGCGTGCCACCGCAGCGCCACCGAGCCCCCCTCCCCCGCCTCCAGGGTGGCGTCCACGGCGTTGCGCACCAGGTTGATGAGGGCCTGCTCGAGCTGGTCGGCATCGGCCTGGACGGTGAACCTGCCCTCTCCCTCCACCCGGACGGGAAGCCGGGTCTCCAGGTCCGCCACCCTCCGCACGAGGCCGCCGACGTCCACTGGACCGAGCTCGGGCTGCGGCAGCCGGGCGAGCCGGGCGTAGGAGGCCATGAAGCGCCCCAGGGCTTCCGCCCGTGAGCTGATGACCTGGAGCCCCTTACCCACGTCCTCCTCCACCTCCGCCGGGAGGTCCCCCCGTCTCAGGAGGCTCCGCAGGCTCCCGGTGATGGACTTGATGGGTGCGAGAGAGTTGTTGATCTCGTGGGAGAGCACCCGGATGATGCGCTTCCATGCCTGGCGCTCCTCTTCCCTGAGGGCGCGCGACAGGTCCGAGAGCGCGACGAGCTGGAGCGGGTACCCCTCCTGGCGCACCACGGACCGGCGCAGCTCCCAGCGGCCCGTGCCCCCGGGGAGCGACACCTCCACGGTGCGGGGGGCCACCCCCCGGAGGGTGTCGTCCAACCGCAGCTCCACGGCCTTCTTGCCGATGAGGCGCTCCGCCGGCTGGTTGAGGAGGCGCTCGGCGGCACGATTGACGATGCGCAGCGTCTCCCCGGGGTCGAAGGCCAGGACGGCGACGTCGATCTCCTCCAGCACCTTGCGCAGCGTCTCGGTGGCCTCCACGGCACCCAGGCGCTGCTCCCGGAGGATCTCCTCGAGGTTGTTCACCTCCAGGTACGCCAGCGAGAGCGCATCGGAAGCCTCGCCCACCCGCGCCCGGATGGAGAAGTCGCCCTCGCGCAGAGCCGCCAGCATGTTGGCCAGGGTCCCCAACGGGCGCACCACCTGCTCACGCACCAGCACGGCGAGGCCGCCCCACGAGGCGAGGAGCACCACCGTCACCGTCCACTGCACCCTGGCGCTCAGGGGCTCCAGCCAGATGAAGCCCAGGGCCACCGCCATCCCCGGAAGGCCCGCCAGGACGGCCAGGAGCAGGATCCGGCGGTCGTGGCCGAGACGCTTCCACCAGGTGGTCACCCGGGGCCTCCCGCCCCTCCGGACCCGCCGGACGCGCCCAGGTCGTGTCGCTGGAGCCGGCGGTACAGCGCGCTCCGGGACAGGCCCAGCGCCTCGGCGGCCTTGCTCACGTTGCCCTGGTGACGCTCCAACGCCTTCTCGATGAGCAGTCGCTCGGCGTCGTCCAGGGTGAGCTCCTCCATGAGAGGGGTCCCGTCGGCTCGGCGCCGGAGTCCCAGGTCGGCGGCTTCGATCCGGCGCCCCCGCGCCATGAGCACCGAGCGCTCGAGCGCGTGCTCCAGCTCGCGCACGTTGCCCGGCCACGGATGACCGATGAGGGCATCCATGGCGGCGTCGGAGAAGCCGTCGAGCTCCCGGTGGTAGCGGGCGGCGTGACGCTTCAGGAAGTGGCTCGCCAGAAGCGGGATGTCCTCACGCCGGTCGCGCAGCGGCGGGAGGCGGATCTCCACCGTGTTCAGCCGGTAGAGCAGATCCTCGCGGAACTCGCCTCTGGCCACCGCCTCGCCCACGTTCGCGTTGGTCGCCGAGAGCACCCGCACGTTCACCCGACGCACCTTGGAGGAGCCCACCCGCTGGATCTCTCCCGTCTCCAGGACGCGCAGCAGCTTGGTCTGCTGTTGCATGGAGATGTTGGCGATCTCGTCCAGGAAGAGCGTGCCGCCGTCGGCGAGCTCGAAGCACCCCACCCGGTCCATCTTGGCATCTGTGAACGCGCCTTTCACGTGCCCGAACAGCTCGCTCTCGAAGACGCCCTCGCTGAAGCCGCCGGCGTTCACGGCCACCAGGGCGCTCTGTGCCCGTCGTGACACGTGGTGCAGCCAACGCGCCACGACCTCCTTGCCGGTGCCGTGCTCGCCGACGATGAGGACGTTCGCGTCGGAGGGCCCCACCCGTTCGATGACCTCCAGCACCGGCTGCATGGCCTTGGAGCCCGCGATGAGCTCCGGCACGCCCTCGCCCTTCAGATGGCGGTTCTCGCTCTCCAGCCGCTGGCTCCTGCGCAGCGCGCGCCCCAGCTCGACGTGCGTGCGGATGGTGGTGAGGAGCCGCTCGTTGTCCCAGGGCTTCTCGATGTAGTCCCGGGCCCCCAGGCGCATGGCCTCCACCGCGCCGTCCACGCTCCCCCACGCGGTCATCACCACCACTGGCAACGTCCCGTCCATCTGCATGAGCTCGGACAGGAGCCCCAACCCCTCCCGGCCCGACGTGGTGTCGCGGGTGTAGTTGAGGTCCATGAGCACCATGTCGAAGTCGCCCTTCTCCACGGCGTGAAGCACGGCGGCGGGCGAGGTCGCGGTCTGGGTCTCGAAGCCCTCGCCCTTCAGCAGCAGCCGGAGGGCCTCCAGGACGTCGGTCTGGTCGTCGGCGACCAGGATGCGCACAGCCATGACGTCCGGTCCCCTATTCGTCGACGATCCAGCCGTCCCGGAGCTGGATGATGCGGTCGCCGTACGCCGCGTACTCCTCGTTGTGCGTCACCTGGATGATCGTGGTGCCCTCCCGGTTGAGCTGCTTGAGAAGGTCCATGATCATCCGCCCCTGGCTGGAGTGCAGGCTCCCGGTGGGCTCGTCGGCGAGGATCATCGCCGGCTCGGCGATGATGGCCCTGGCCACGGCCACCAGCTGCTGCTGTCCCCCGGACAGCTGGCTGGGGTAGAGGTCCTTCTTGCCGACGATCTGGAACCGGTCCAGCGTGTCGGCCACCACCGCCTCGCGCTCCTTGCGCTTGACGTTCCTGTACGAGAGCGGGATCTCGAGGTTCTCGTAGACCGTGAGGTCGTCCAGCAGGTGATACTGCTGGAAGACGAAGCCGATGTACCTCTTGTTCAGCTCGATGCGCGCCCGCGGCTTCATCGCGTGGACGGGATCGTCGAAGAGGTAGTACTCACCCCGCCAGTCGCCGTCGAGCATGCCCAGGATCGAGAGCAGCGTGGACTTGCCGGCACCCGAGGGACCCATGATGGTGACGAACTCGCCCTTCGCGACGTCGGCGCTGATGCGCCGGAGCACGAAGGTCTCTCCCGCCCCCGTCTTGAACGACTTCTCGATGCCTCGGAGCTTGATCATCCGCCGCGTCCCGTTCGTTGCCATGTCGCCGCCTCAAGCTACCACGTACCGGGCGGGCGGCCAGGGCGCCATCCCGATTTCAGGCGCTCGGCCCGTCTGAAATGGGCGTGTCAAATCGAGTGCAGGGGTAGAAGCGCAAGGCGAGCGAGCGAGGCGTAGGTAGATCCTACGTCGCAGCGAGCGAGACCGCAGCGCGACGACCGGGTACACGCGCCGAAAGGCGTGGGTGGCACCGATTTCACGCGCCCAGCTAGTGGGCGACGTCGAACCCCGCCTCCTCCAGCTCCTGCGCCTTGCGCGCGTCGTCCTCGCTGACGATCTGCCCATCGAACAGGTGCACCGACCGGTCCGCCATGTGCGCGTACCGCGGATCGTGCGTCACCATGCAGATCGTCGCCCCGTCCCCGTGCAGCTCCTTGAGCAGCTCCATCACCGCGTTGCCGTTCTTCGAGTCCAGGTTTCCCGTC
>JAJDNC010000152.1 GCA_022340865.1 Gemmatimonadota bacterium | reverse complement strand
GCTCGTCCCCCTGGGCACGGGCATGGTCCTGGCCCGGGACGAGCGCGACCTGGAGCACGCCTTCGCCCAGAGCGCCCCCTACCTCTTCCACGAGCGCGGGGTCGAGCGACGTTGGGACCAGGGAACCCGGAGCTTCATGTGCTCGCGACGAGCCGACGCCCTCAAGCTCTGGGCGGCGCTGCAGCGCTACGGCTCACGCAGCATCGGGCGCCACTACGACCACCTGTGCGCCACGGCGCACAGGCTCTGGGCGCTCATCGGGGACCGGGATGACTTCGTCGCCCTCCACGAGCCGGAGTCGAACATCCTGTGCTTCCGCTGGGTGGGTGCCTCGGATCTCCCGGCAGAGATCCTGGACGAGGTGAATCTCCAGGCACGGGAGGCGTGGAACCGTGAGCGCGGGTGGATCACCACCACGGTCCTCGGCGGTGTCCGGGTGCTCCGCGTGACGCTCATGAACGTGCGGACGACGGAGCGCGAGCTCCGGGAGATGCTCGACGGCGTGGCGAGGATCGCCGAGAGCGTGGCGACGTCGGTCGCTGCGCGGGAGGGATGACATGGCAGGCTTGATGCGGACCCGTCCACGACTCACCGAGTCGGAGGCGTTCGGCAACGACAACAACGGCTTTGCCCTCGCGTTGTTCGAGCAGCTCCGACACGCCCCGGGGAATCTGTTCTTCTCTCCATTCAGCATCCGCACCGTTCTGGCCATGGCTTTTTCGGGAGCCAGGGGCGAGACCGCAGCGCAGATGGGGGATGTGCTCCGAATGGAGACGTCCGGCGACACGCCTCACATCGCGTTCTCGGAGATCATCCAACGTCTGAGCACGGTGGGGAGTGGGACGCAAGAGATGCTCGTGGCCAACGCCCTCTGGGGACAGCCCGGCGAGTCCCTTTTGCCGGAATTCTCGGAGATCATCGTCCGGTATTATCACGGGAAGTTCGGCCAGGTCGATTTTCGTCGCGATACCGAAGGTGCGCGTAAGACCATAAACAAGTGGGTGGAAGCGCAGACCAGGGAGAAGATCCGGGAGCTCATTCCATCGGGCGTCTTGGACGACGAGACGTCCTTGGTCCTGGCGAACGCCATCTGCTTCAAGGGGATGTGGGCGGATGCGTTCGACAGAGGCAACACAGAGGAGGGGGTCTTTCGGCTGGCCGGCGGTGGTACGGTGAGGGTGCCCCTGATGCAGGGGATGAGATGGGACCTCCCTTATGTCGAGACCAAAGGCTTCCAGGCCATCGACCTCGTCTACGAGGGTGGTGATCTGTCGATGCTGGTGCTCCTTCCCCGTCGGAGCGACGGGCTTCCCGCGCTCGAGGAGAGACTCTCGGCAAGAATGCTGCGAGACTGCGTGGCGCGGATGGATGCCCGGCTGGTGAGGGTCTTTCTTCCGCGGTTCAAGCTCGTCTCGGGAAGCGTCGACCTGTGTGACCCGCTCGCAACCCTGGGCATGCCGCTCGCATTCGCTCGTCTCGAGGCCGACTTCTCCGGCATGAACGGGAAGGAACCACCGTCAGAGGAGTCGTTGTTCATCTCTGCGGTTCTTCACCAGGCTCATGTGGAGGTGACGGAGGAAGGGACCGATGCCTTTGCCGCCGTATTGGCGACGCTGGTGCCTGCCGGGGCCACCCCCAGGCGGCGCCGGCCACGGCCAGATCCGGTGTTCCGGGCGGACCATCCCTTCGTGTTCGCCATACGTGAGCGGAAGAGCGGCTCGATCCTGTTTCTCGGGCGCGTCTCCGATCCGACGCGGGGTGTCTGAGGAAGCGCGGGAGGGCCGGGAGTCCGTCTAGAACATCAGGTGCAGATCCGATCCGGTGGCCCGCTTGAGGAAGTCCTCCGCCAGCATGATCTCGACGCCCTCCACGAAGTCCTCCTGCTTCAGGTCGAAGAGGTCGGCGCTCGTCTTGCAGGCCAACAGCTTCACTCCCTCCAGCTGGGCCATCTCGAGCATGTCCTCGATGAAGGGGATGTCCTTGCGGTCCATCTTCTCGTGGAGCTCCGCTGTGTAGCGCTCGACCTCGGCCTCCGACGGGTCGACCCCGGTCGGATAGTAGCGGAGCCGCTCGAGGTGCCCTGGACGGATCATGTGCAGCCCCTCGAACGTGAAGTACACGATGGTCTCGAAGCCCAGCCGCACCGAGTTGAGCGCGATGATCAGCAGGCCGAACGCGCTCTGCATCGTGAAGTTGGTGCAGACCAGCGCGACCCGCCGGTGTGGTGTCGTTGCTTCGCTCATGATGATGTGCCTCTCCTTGTCCGGCTGCGTCTTCCGGGATCTACAGGGCGATCCTACCCCCGAACCCGACCCGTTGGTTGCCGGGATTGACGACGTCGACGGATAGGGCCTCGCTGAGCGGCGGGCGCTCCACGTCGGCCCGGCCCGCGGCCGGCCCGTGCTGCTGCACAGGATGCCGAGCCAGAAGCCCGGGTGTCGGCGATGGGCCTCGCGACCGGCTGTTCCGTCCCGAGCCGCGCGCCTAGCTTGTCGACATGGATGCTACCGGCTCGGCTCTTCCCCCCACCTTCCGGAGAATCGATCCATGAGTGAGAGCCGCTCGCGTACGAAAGGCGCCGCCAAGGTCGGCGTCGGGTTCGGCACGGCGCTGGCCATCACGATCTCGTGGACGGCCAACAAGTCCATCCTGTGGGTGATCGTCCACGGGATCCTGGGCTGGCTCTACGTCATCTACTACCTGATCCGGTACTACCACTGGTAGCCCGACGGCCCCCTACTCGGTGTTCAACGCCTCCGCCGGATCCCGCCGCGCGGCGCGCCATGCCGGCACCACCGCGGACGCCACGGCCACCGCCGCCATGAGCCCCACAACCGAGGCGAGGGTCACCGGGTCCATGGTTCCGACGCCGAACAACAGCCCGCGGAGCACGCGGCCTCCCACCAGGGCCAGGAGCACGCCCAGCACCAACCCGGCCATGGCGAGGCGAAGTCCGTCCTCCACCACGTTCCACGCCACGTTGGACGCGCTGGCGCCCACGGCCCGGCGCACGGCGATCTCCCGGCTCCGCCGGCCCACGCTGAAGGCCAGCACCCCGTAGATCCCCACGCAGGCCAGCACGGCGGCCAGACCGCTGAAGACGGCCATGAGAAAGGCCGCGAAGCGCGGCCTGGCGGTCTGGGCTCGCCAATCGTCCACCAGCGGATTCGCCTGGTATACGGGAAGTGAAGGATCCAGGGCGGCGACGACCTTTCTCAGCGAGGGGATCGCCGCCGCCGGATCGCCGGCGACCCGGACGGCGACCTCGAGGGTGCGCGAGGGGATCTGCAGGAGCGAGTAGTAGACGTCGGGGCTGTTGGCGGCGGCCATGAGGTCCTCGGTGAGGTTCCGGTACCGGACGTCGTCCAGCACGCCCACCACCTCCGCGCCGTTGGAGGTCGTGCTGTCCCTGCCCAGGTAGATCTCGTGGCCCAGGGGGTTCTCGCCGGGGAAGGCACGCTTCGCCATGGCCTCGCTGATGACGGTAACGGCGGGTGCGCCGGAGGCGTCGCCCTCGTTGATGAAGCGTCCGCTCCGGAGCCGTGCACCGAGGGTCTGCAAGGTGGCGGGCGACACCAGGTGGTACCATACGCGCACCGGCGTGCCGAGGTCACGGTCCGTGTGCACGAAGGTCCCGGTGTTGCCGCCCCTGAACGGCAGGCTCGACGACAGCGACGCCGCGCGCACGCCGGGTATCTCCCGTACGCGCCCGAGGAGCTCCCGTGAGAACGACGTGATGTCCCCCCGGGAAGGGTAGCGCGTCCGCGGTAGGCTCACGCGAAAGGCGACCAGCCCGTCGAGGTCGATGCCCGGGTTCACGGCCATCTGCGCGCGAACGCTGCGCACCAGCAGCCCGGCTCCCGTGAGGAGCGCCAGGGCCAACGCCACCTGGAGCACCACGAAGACGTGCCCGCCCCATAGTCGCCGGGCGCCTCCGCCCGACACCGCACCCCATCCGCCCTCTCTCAGGCCGTCGGCGATCTGGACCCTGACGCCGGCCACCGCCGGCGCCAGGCCGGCCAGGACGCCCGCTCCGGCCAGCATCGCCAGGGAGTACGCGAACACCCGTGGGTTGAGGGTGGGCGTCGCATACGCCGGCAGCACCCCGTCGGGGGTGAAGCGCACCAGGAGGGAGAGCCCCCAGGCCCCCAGGGCGAGACCCACCACCCCGCCCAGCAGGGCGAGCACGAGGCTCTCGGTGAGGAGCTGCCTGGCCAGCCGGCCGGCTCCGGCTCCCAGGGCGCGCCGCACCACGATCTCCCTGTTGCGTGCGTGCGCGCGCACCAGGAGGAGGTTGGCGACATTGGCGGCGGCGATGAGGAGGAGGACCGCTCCCGCGCCCAGCAGCACCCAGAGGAGCCGGGCGGTGGTGCTCGCGGAGGTGCCCAGGGAGCTGCCCAGGGTCGCTCCCAGGTAGAAGTCGCGGAACGTCTGGATCAGGCAGCCCCGGCCCTGGTGTGTGTCCGGGTACTCGGTGGCGAGATCCCGCGCGATGCGGTTCAGCTCGGCCTGGGCCGCCGAAGGCGTGGCCCCGTTCGCCAGGTGTCCGATCACCGTGAGAAAGCGGGCGCCCCGGCTCTGCAAGATGCCGCTCCCGTACGGCACCGAGATCATGGACATGGGGAGGAAGACGTCGGCGGCGAGGCTCACCCCCTGGAAGCCCCTGGGCAGGACTCCCACCACGGTGAACGGGCGCTCGTCGACCTGAATCGTGCGCCCCACCACGCTCCTGTCCCCGGCGTACCGGCGCTGCCAGAGGCTCCACGAGATCACCGCCACGGGGTGGGCGTCGGGAGTGGCCTGCTCCTCTTCGGTGAAGGTGCGCCCCACGGCGGCGTCCACCCCCAGGATCCTGAAGTAGTCCTCCGAGACCACCTCGCCGTCCACCCGCTCCGCCTGGCCGTCGCCGGTGAGGGTGAGGGTGGGCTGCCCCACCGCCGCCATGAGCGATACCGTCCGGGAACGTTCCCGCCAATCCCGGAACTCCGGTGCCGACGCCCAGCGGACGGCCTTCTCGCCGTTGACGTTCTGGTACCCCTCCAGCACCACCAGCCCGTCGTGTCGCGGGAAGGGGAGCGCCTGCACGAGGGCGGCGTCCACGACGCTGAAGATCGCGGTGTTGCCCCCCACGGCGACGCCGAGGGTGAGCACCGCCACCGCCACGAATCCCGGGCTCCGTCTGAACGTCCGCAGCGCGTACGCCACGTCCCGACCCAGGGCTCCCATCGCTCGCCTCCCTCGTTCCCACCCTCCCGCGCGGCCGCCGCGGCGCAGCTCCGCCTCGATCCTCGCCACGTCGCCGAAGCGCCGCTCCGCCAGCTCTCGGGCCTCCTCCGGAGGCACACCCTCCCGCACCAGCTCCTCGGCACGGAGCTCGATATACAGCTCGATCTCCTCGCGGATCTCCGAGTCGTCGGAGCGTACGGCACCTGGAGGGAGGGCTCTACGGAAAGGCCAGGGGGACACGTCTCGTCCTCAGCGTGAGGTGCGGCCCAGGATGGCGGTCACGGCCCCGGAGTACTCCGCCCACCGGGTGGCCTCGGCATCGAGATGCGCGACGCCCGCCGCGGTGATGCGGTAGAACTTCGCCCGCCTCCCCGTCTCCGTCCTTCCCCACTCCGCCCCGAGGAGCCCCTTCCGCTCCAGGCGGTGGAGCGCCGGGTAGAGCGCCCCCTCCTCCACGCTGAGCACACCCTCGCTGCCGTCGCGCAGCGCCTTGCCGATGGCGTAACCGTGCAGGGGGCTGGCCGAGACCGTGCGCAGGATCAGGATGTCCAGCGTTCCGGTGAACAGGTCGCTGCCGCTCATGGGCGCTCCGGGAAGTCGTGCCGCGGTATGCCTCGTTGGCTTAGGGATAAACGCGGGACACCTAGCTGGTCAAGGGGTTCGACGCGAGATCCCTGGGCGGGAGGTCACATTCCGCGCCGTGAATCCGTCATCCCATCGACGAAGCCCGCGGTCCGATGTGACCTCCCTGCCCGAGAGGAGAAGGAGATGGGTCCGACGTTCCGCAGCCTGGTGATCCCGGTGTCCGACCTGGAAGCGGCCAAAGCGGTATCGATGCCGTGGCCGATCGGGACAGGCTCGCATCCCTGGCGTTGGAGGAACTTGGCGGCGAGGCGACGGTGGGGTAGCGTGGGGCTCCCTGGCCGGCGACCGCCGCGGGGCTGCCTTGCAGGCGGCCGCAGGGGGGCCATCTCACCTCGACCGGGCGCAATCGATCCCCCTTCGGTGTACCGCGTCCGGGACGGGTATCCGGTGCGCGGCCCCGGGGAGGGCACCATGCGGTATTGGCTTTCGGCGGCATCGGCCTGCCTCCTGATGGTGGCAGCGCCCACGAGCCAGCAGGCCCCGGTCGGCGAATGGCGCGTGGCCGACGGCAGCGCGCACGTCCGCATCGTCGACTGCAGCGGCGTCCTGTGGGGGATCGTGTCCTGGGAGGAGACGCCGGGCCAGGACGTCCACAACCCGGATCGGACGCTCCGCGACCGCCCCACCCTGGGCCTGCCCGTGCTGCTGCACATGAAGCCGAGCAAGGAGGCCGGGCGCTGGCGCGGCCAGGTCTACAACGCCGACAACGGCAGGATCTACACGGCCACCATCGAGATGCGCGGGCCCGACACATTGCGTGTGGAGGGGTGCACGCTGCGCATCATATGCGGCGGCGAGGGCTGGACGCGGGTCAAGGGAGAAGCCGACACCCTCGACGTCGGCGCGGCGCCATCGCTGGCGACGGCCCCGGCCGCCGCCATCTGCGCCCGCGTCGGCGCTGGTGATGGCGCGGGCGCGCACCTTCCTCCTCCGGCGGATCGAGCCCCGCGGCGGTGAGGAGCGTGCAGCCCCCCCACCCGACTCACCAGGACGAAGACAGCTCGCCGATCTCGGCCTCCACGGCGGTGAGCACGTCGCCGCGCTCGACCGCGGCCTGCATGGCGTTGTGGTCCTTGAAGAGGGGCCGGTCCACGTCCAGGTGCTCCACGACCTTCCGGACGGCCGCGTGGGCCGCGCGGGTTCCGGCGCCCGGCGTGAACTCCCTGAAGTCCAGCGCCTGCGCGGCGGCGATGAGCTCGATGCCGAGGATGCCATCGGCGTTGGTCAGGATCTGCCGCGTCTTGAGGGCGCCGTTCATGCCCATGCTCACGAAGTCCTCCTGGTCCGCCGCCGCGGGAATGGACTGGACGTGCGACGGCGTGGAGAGGATGCGCTGCTCCACGATGAGCATGTCCGCCGTGTACTGGCTGAGCATGTGCCCCGAGAACATGCCCGCGCCCTTGGTGAGGAAGGCGGGCAGGCCGGCGGACAGGGCGGGGTTGAGCAGGCGGTTGAGACGACGCTCGCTCAGCACGCACGCCATGGTCACGCCCGAGCCCACCACGTCCAGCGGAAGGCTCACGGGGGTGCCCTGGAAGTTGGCTCCCGTGTAGACCTTGTCCTCGGCCGGCACGAAGATGGGGTTGTCCGCGACCCCGTTGAGCTCGATCTCCACCTGGCTCCTGGCGTAAGCGAGGGCGTCCCGCAGGGCGCCGAGGACCTGCGGCGTGGAGCGCATGGAGTAGGCGTCCTGCACCTTGGTCTGGAGCTTGCCGGTGACCAGGTCCGAGCCCTCCATCACGCGGCGCAGGTTGGCCGCGCACGTCTGCGCGCCCTTGAACCCCCTCAGCTCGTGGATCCTGGGCTCGTAGGGCCGCATGTTGGCGAACAGGGCCTCCAGGCTCATGGCCGCGGCGATCTCGGCCTGCTTGACCCATCGCTCGGCGTCGTAGAGCTCCAGGCAGGCCATGCCCGTGATCAGGTTGGAGCCGTTGATGGCGGCGAGCCCGTCCCGGGCCCTGAGGCCGGGCACCGGGATGCCCGCCTCTTCCATGGCCTCCGACGTGGCCATGCGGCGTCCCTGGTAGAAGCACTCGCCCTCGCCCATGAGGGACAGGGCGGCCTGGCTCATGGGCGCGAGGTCGCCGGAGGCGCCTACGCTCCCCTTCTCGCACACGACGGGCGTCACGCCGGCGTTGAGCATGGCGAGGTACGTCAGGGGAATCTCCGGACGGCAGCCGGAGTGCCCCTTGGCGTGCACGTTGATGCGGCTGACGAGGGCGGCGCGGATGTGCTCCACGGGCGCGGGCTCGCCGATGCCCGCGGCGTGGTTGTAGATGAGGTACTTCTGGAACTCCTTGACCTGCTCGTCGGACAACACGACCTCGGAGAACTCGCCGATGCCCGTGTTGACCCCGTACATGATCTCGCCGGCCTGGATCTTCTCCTCCAGCATGCTCCGGCAGGTCCTGATGCGCTCCAGCGCGTCGGCGGCGAGCTCCACCTTCTCGCCGTGTCGCGCCACGCGCACTACGTCCTCGATGGTCAGACTGCTTCCGTCCAGACGGATGCTCATGTCTCTCTCTTGCAGCTGCGTCCGCACTGCTGCGGGCGATACGTGGGCTTGGTCAGGTCGATCGCCGACCTCGAGCCTGGCGGGCCACCAATCGAGGGGCCACCCCGGGCTCTGTTCAGGACCGGTCGGCTTGTCGTCGGCGCATGCAAGGGATCACCGGGGGCGGCACGTGGCAAGGCCGCTCCGCGGTCCGGCGCCTCTTGCCCTTCCGTGGGAATCGACAGAGCGTGTTGGCGGGAAGGTTCGAAGCCACCCTGGAGCGAGGGGTCATGAGCCTGCATCCGATCGTGCGCCGCGGCGCCCACCGGCTCCGCCACCACGCCCGCGGGGTGTGGGAGTCCCGCGGCGGCGGGTTCTACGGGTTCGTCGCGATGGTCACGTTCCTGTGCCTCGAGGGGATGAACCTCGTCGGGGACCTCGCCGCCCTCCGCACCCTGCAGCTCAGTATCGGCGGCCTCATCAGCTGGCTCGTCCAGAACGTCGTGCAGGGACTCCTGACCGCGCTCTGGGCGGCGATCTGGCCGGTCGCCTGGATCAGCCGGGTCGGCGTGGGCGTCAAGCTGGGGGTCCTGCTGGCGGCATCGTACGGGATCTATCGGCTGATCCGTCCGACGGTGACGCGGTGGCTCCGCGAGCCCGGGGAGCTGGAGGGGGAGTAGCGCCCGGCCGCCGCATCGACACCTCGGTCATGAGCGAGTAGACTGATCCGCACGACACCGGGCCGGTAGGCGTTGGCCGTCACGCCGCTCTCTGCTGACCGAGCACACATGCAGAATCTGGGGCTGGGCCGCTGGGTCGCGACGCGGGCACGATCGGCCCCGCATCGCGTTGCGCTCGTCCACGGCGATCGTTCCTGGACGTACCGGGAGATGGACGCACGCGTGACCCGGCTCGCCCACGGCCTCGCGTCCCTGGGCGTCGGCCGGGGTGACCGGGTCGCCTGGCTGGGCTCCAACCACCCGGCCTTCCTCGAGACGCTCTTCGCCACGAGCACGCTCGGGGCCGTGCTCGCACCGGTGAACCACAGGCTCGCCCCCTCGGACGTAGCCTGGATCGTTCGAGACGCGGGCGCCCGCGCCCTCGTCGGCTTCGGCGAGCTCCTGTCCATGGCGCCCGAGGTGCAGGCCAGGGTGGCCGTCCTCGGCGCGGCCCGGGGCGCCGTCGACTACGAGGAGCTCATCGGCAACGCCATCGACACTCCCATCGAAGAGCCCGCCGGCCTCGACGATCTCTGCATGCTGCCCTACACGTCCGGCACGACGGGCCGTCCCAAGGGCGTGATGCTGACGCATGGGAACGTCACCTGGAATGCCATCAACTTCCTCTCCGTGGCGGATGTCCTGAGCGACGACGTGACCATCGCCATCGCTCCGTTCTGGCGAACGGGCGGAACGGGCGTCAACGTGCTCCCGGTGCTCTTCATGGGAGGCACCGTGGTGGTGCCCACGTCATCCGACGCCGATGAGATCCTCGGGCTCATCGAGCGCCATGGGGTCACGGTGGGTTTCGCGGGGCCCTCACTCCTGGAGGCCCTCGTCCGGTCCGATCGGTGGCCGACGGCGGAGCTCTCGAGCGTGAGGTTCTTCGTCACGGGAGGGGCGCCGGTGCCGGAGCGCCTGATCCGGACGTTCCTCGATCGCGGGGTGACCTTCCTGCCGGGCTATGGGCTGTCCGAAGCGTCTGGAGGGCTCGGCATCGATCTACCTGGACGATCTCCTCGACGAATGCCGGAGGTGGCTGTCCCCCTGTGAGGTGCCGGTCCGCATCATCGAAGTCGAGGCGATACCGAAGAACCCCGCCGGAAAGGTCCTACGGCGGCAGTTGCGCGAGGCGGCAGAGCGGACCCGCGACTGAACGGACCCGGGCCGGCGCCCGGCGGTGCCGCCCGGGCGCCCCCCCGAGACTCGGCCGACACGACGCTCCTCACCCGCCCCCGGCCTCCTTCACGGGCAGGACCAGCGCGCTGGGGTGGTCGGCGCCCGCGTAGAGGTGGAGCGTTCCCGCCCGCGCATCTTCGAGGGTCTCGGTCGCGGGATCACCGGCGCCCTGGTAGTTCTTCTCCCACTCGGGTGTGTTCAGGGGTCCGATGACGAGGCGGAGCCGGCTCCCCTTCTCCAGAC